>CAZFOA010000064.1:0-16253 GCA_964520205.1 uncultured Verrucomicrobiota bacterium
ATGGAATCGCTCGGCCAATTGTTCAAGAACGGCGCGAAGCTGTATGTGTATCCCTCGCTCGACCGCCAAACCGGGAAACTCACGACCGTGGAGAATCTCGAAGTCCCGGCGCACCTGAAGCATCTCTATGCCCACCTGGTGGAAAACCGCTTCGTGGAAAACATACGCAATTACAACCCCGACTGCCTGGCCATCTACTCCGGCGACGTGCTGAACCAAATCCAGACCGGCGACGCCGCGTGGGAGAAATCCGTCCCGCCGCCCATTGTGGAAGTGATCAAAACAAAGAAGTTGTTTGGGTGGCGGGAAAATTAAGCCCGCACCAGACTGCGCTTGCTCCCGGCGCCGGGACCTTGACCGCGCGCCGGCCGATTTATTTCAAAAAAACATTGACTGCCACCGACCGCACCGCTAAACACGATCGTGCCTCCTGCAGATTGTCTAATCTGCTGGAGAAATAGATTGAATCATAAGGCGCTTCAGTCCGTTGAGTTCTCTGTCCCGAGGGGGGACGGGTGGACGGCTTATTCCAGAGGCCTTTCGCCATGCGAGGCCGGCCAAAGGGGGAGCGCGCAACCAAGAAAAAGGAAACTATGAA
Organism: uncultured Verrucomicrobiota bacterium; assembly: GCA_964520205.1. Taxonomy (GTDB): domain Bacteria; phylum Verrucomicrobiota; class Verrucomicrobiia; order Limisphaerales; family BOG-1460; genus CAZFOA01. The sequence continues at coordinate 599 of CAZFOA010000064.1, forward strand.
GCTGATCAAAACGTTCGTCGTCCTTGCGGCATTGTCGTTGATGGGATTTGGGGCCGCCAATCTTCGAGCGGTATCCTATCCTGACGTCGCCAATATCGCGTGGACCCTCTCCGTGCAGGGACCCCCGACCACCAATCATAACGTGATCACGTGGAAGACCATGAAAGTGAAGGCTACCACCAAGGATCTTCTCAACTTGATTGCGGAAAACTACGGTCATGCGGACGGGTACTTCAACGGCGATGTGCTGGTGATGTGGGACCTTTATTCCTTTTCGGTGTACAGCGCCGACCCGCATAAAGGCGGGATCGACCTGCTGGACGTCAGCACAAGCTTGCTCAGCGCCACTTATCACAACTACATCTACAACGAATCGTATAACCAGGTTAGCCTCGCGGAAAGTTATACTTCCACCTATATCACGTACCTTAGCTTCGACGATTCCAGTTTCAACAATGACGGCACCCTCTTCACCTTTTATGGCTCCACAAGTTACCGGTATAACATCGGCAGCACCGGGAAATGGACCGAAAGCCTGACCGCCCAGGGAACGGCGGAAGGATATATTTTCGGCGGTGGGCTGTTTGGCGACAACTTTGTAGCCACCGGCAAATTCACCGCAAGCGGACACTATTGAAGCTTGTCGTTGAGATAAACCAAAGCTGTCTTTGAGCCGGGTTCGATGCGGCTGAACTGATCCGCATCGAACCTGCGGCCGCCGCAGGCCGGATAACGTGGTTCTTGCTCCAGCGGTTTCCCGCAGGTGGAATGGATCGGCGTTCCCATCCCTGGTCTGCCGTTGTCTCCGGAATGTCCCCCGCACTTTCCCGCAACACGTCCGGCGCCGCATCGCGCTTTCTCCTCGACTCGCCCACCCCGGCTGGCTCCAAAATGGGCCAGTGCGCACGTGCATCATCTTCAATCCGGCGGCGAAAGGCGAAAAGGCCGGACAGTTGCGCCGGCATCTTGGCAAAATCGGCAGCCAAAGCACGCTGAAGCAGACGGCCGGAGTGGAGGACGCGCGGCGGCTGGCCACCGAGGCTGTCCGCGAAGGCTTTGAAATCATTGTCGCGGCCGGAGGGGACGGCACGCTCAATGAGGTGCTGAACGGGATTGCGGACGTGCCGGACGGATTTGAACGCGCCCGGCTGGGACTGCTGCCATTGGGAACGGTGAATGTTTTCGCCCGCGAGCTGGGGATTCCGCGCAAATTGGAGCCTGCCTGGCAGACGATTCTCCAGGCCCATGAAACCCGCATTGATTTGCCCCGCGTCGATTACCACGTCAACGGCGCCCCGGCCCGCCGTTGTTTTGCACAACTGGGAGGCGCCGGCCTGGACGCGCGCGCCATCGAACTGGTCCACTGGTCCTTGAAGAAAAAAATCGGGCCGCTGGCCTATGTCGTCGCCGGACTGCGCGCCCTGCTGCAGCCGCCGTCAAAAATCACCGTGACCGCCGGCCGGCTTACGGCGACGGGAGAATTGGTTCTGGTGGGCAATGGGCGCCGGTACGGGGGTGAATTCAAAATTTTTCCCAAGGCGGACATGCGCGATGGCTTGCTGGATGTTTGCATCTTTCCACGGGTGAACTGGCTGACCCTGGCCCGGTGTGGCGCCCCGCTCCTGCTGCGCCGAAGACTTCCCTCCAAAATCACCGAGAATTTTCAAACCGCCTCATTTACCCTGGCCGGTTCGTCCGCCGCGCCGCTGGAGGTGGATGGCGAATGGATCGGTCATCTGCCCGCGACGTTTTCAGTGCAACGCTCCGGGTTGCGCGTCATTGTTCCACGCGAACCCTGAAATGCCCTTGGGTCGCGGAGATCCACCGCCGCCCGACCCGGATCTGTTTTTCGAGAGAATCTAAATCCCCACCAGCATCCGTGGAATTTTCCTGCCCTTGACACTCTCGCCCAATCCGAGCGGGTAATGATCGGGCATGCCAGCCGGGTCCACATACGTGCCAAACATCCGGTCCCAGATGCGGAACGTCGGGGCCAGGTTCATGCCCCGATGGAGGGTTGCGGAGTGGTGGATGCGATGGTACTCCGGCGTGATCAGCAGCCACGCCAGCGGGCCGATGTTGATTTTCAGATTGGTATGTTCCCAGAATTGGATCAGCAGTCCGATGGAATAGCCGATGCCGGCCTGCGCCGGACTGAGTTTCAACAGTGTCACGGGGATGACGACTTGCGGAATGTTATACAGGAACGAGTGGAAGAAACTCGTGCGGAAGCCGGCAAACCAGTACATTTCCTCGATGGAATGGTGCCAGACGTGCGTGCGCCATAGAAGCTCGTAACGATGTTGGGCGCGATGAATCCAATAGAGCGCAAAATCCACCAGAAAAAGTCCGAGGATGATCTTTACCGCGCCCGGCAGGTTCTGCAGGGAATGGATCGCCCCTGACCAAAATGGCGGCGTGACCTTACCCACCAGCCCAAGGATGAGCCAATTGGAAATGCGGTTCACAGTCAGGGCGACCGCGAAGGACAGCACGTCCAGTTTCACATCGCGCCACCGATCCACCGGACGCGCCGGCCAGATTCGTTCGCAAAGATCAAACACGAGGATCAACCCGAATAATGCGATGATCTGGTAATCGTCGGAACGGAGGAGCATAAACCGGATGGCTGCCTGGGGGGCTAATGCTTCAGGCGGTAAAACCTCGATGGATTGGTGCTGGGATCGGTGACGACGCAGTTGCTGCCGGAAATGACCGGCACCACGACCAGGTTGGACCAGCCGTAAGCCGGGCTCAGGGCGGGCAGGTATTGAAGGGTGAAGTTGCTCAACGGCGCGGGCCAGAATACCTGGACCTGATTCGTCAACGGCGCGATCGAGAGGAGCGGCAACGGCCAGACCGTGGTGGAAATCGACCCGGTATTGTTCGCGAGGAAGGCATCCGGAACGTCGCTCCCGGCCGATGCATTGTCGGTGATGCTGCCAGGCGCGAGCGGAACCACGGTCAAGGTGACGGTTGCGGAACCGCCGGCGCCGATGGTTCCCAGCGTCCCGAGAATCGGGTTGGCGTTCGTGTTGAGGCTGCCCTGCGTGGTGGTTGCGGAAACGAGTCTGACCAAGGCCGGCAACGTATTCGTCAGCTTGGCGTTCGTGGCGTCGAACGCGCTGCTGTTGGCAATCGTAATCGTGTAAACCAGGTTGCTGCCCACAAAAACCGGATCGGGCGCGTCCCCAAGGCTCACCCCGAGGTCCGTGGCGTCGATGCCAAAGATGCCGGCGGAGGTGTTGGTGCCGCCCGGCGCGAGGACCATGATCTTGCCGGTCTGGGCGCCGTTGGGCACGACGGTGTTGATCTGCCCGTTGTTCACCACGCTGAAGGTGAGAGCGCTCACGGCGCCGAATTTTATGCCGGTCGCGCCCAGGAAATTGGTTCCCAGGAGGATGACGTTGGTGTTCGGCAAACCATGAGTGGGGCTGAAACTATTGATGATCGGTGAGCCATAGAATAGCAGCGTGCCGCTGTCGGCGGTTCCGCCTGGCGTCGTCACGCTGATCGGACCGGTGATCACGCCGGCGGGGACCGTGACGCTCAAGGTGGTGTTGTTCACGACCGTGGGCGCGACCGGGAGCGTGCCGGCAAACGTCACGGCGGTGGCTCCGGTGAAGTTCGTGCCGGTCACCTGGAGGGTGGTTCCCGGCGGGCTGTTGGCCGGTGTGAAACCCGAGATGCCCGGAGGCAAATAGAAGATCTGCGTGCTGGTGCTGGAGCCATCGGTGGTGGTCACGGTGATCGGCCCATTGGTGGCGCCCGCAGGAACGATGGCCGTCAGTTGGCCGAAGGAGACGCCGGTGGGCGTGGCGGCGGTCACGTTGCCGAATTTCACGGACGGAGTTCCGACGTTGAAATTAGCGCCGGAGACCGTCACGCTGGTTCCCACCGGGCCAAAGCCGGGGGTGAACCCGAAGACCGTCGGTTGCACGACGAAGTTGCTGGAGGTGGTGAAGGGGTTGTTCGCCGGCGTGTTCACCTTGATTGTTCCGGTGGTCGCGCCCGGGGGCACCACCGCCCGGAGGGTGGCATTGTTGGTTGGCGGCGTGAAACTGGCGGCTACGTTGTTGAAGGTTACAGACGTCGCACAGAGAAAGTTGGATCCGGTCAGCACCACGTTCGTTCCGGTGCGGCCGAAGGAAGGTGAAAAACCGGTGATCACCGGCGGCACAAAGAAGTTCGTGGCGGTTGAAAGGGTATTGGTGAGGGTCGAGAATGCGCCCAGCGACGAGCGAACGATGATGGGGCCGGTGGTCACGCCCGCCGGCACGTTGGCTGTGATTTGATCATCGGCAAGGCTGGTGATGCCCGCGGTAATTCCGTTAAAGCTGACGTTCGTCACTGAACGGGATCCAGACCCGTTGACGAAATGCACACCCTGGATCGTCACCTCGGTGCCGGGCGCACCGACGGTCGGAAAGAAATTGGTGACGACCGGGCCGGGACTGATGACCAGAAAGCTATTTCCACTTTGAGTGCTGTTACCGTTGACGGAAACGAAAATCGGGCCGGGACCCAAAGGAGTATTGGTTGCGATGAAGGCCTGGATGAGGCCATCCGTGCCGGCAAACGCGGATCGGGCCAGCGTATTATTGAATTTAACGACCAAGGTTCCGCCGGAAAATCCACTGCCGTCAATCTCAACCGGGGTCAGGTCGCTATACGATCCGAGCGGAGGCGAAAAGCCGCTAATGAACGGCTGCGCATGGCCTGGGAGCGAAAACAGGGCCAGGGCGAAAAAGGCGAGCGGGATCCGCAGTTTCATTTTGTTGTCGGCTTAAAATTCTGCGTTTCTCGCGGTGGGGCGCGCCCGGGCCTCCTGACCGGCTTTTTTTGAACGCAACGCGCATTATTAGCTCAACCCAGGCGGAAATGCAATGCGAATCGCTGGCCGAAACCGCTTGCCACGAAGGCGCCGCTGTCTTTCCATCGGGTCGCGCCTTTGCCGGATATGGTATTGCCTTACAAAATTGCGACTTTGCTTTATTGCTTCAACCAGAGCGATGAAGTGCTGCTGCTGGAAAGGGCGCAGGAACCGAATCTCGGACTCTGGAGCCCGGGCGGCGGCAAACTGCACACCGACACCGGCGAATCTCCTTATGCCTGCGCCTGCCGCGAAGCGATGGAAGAACTGGGATTGAGTCTGCGGCCCTCGGACCTGCATTTGACCGGCCTGGTCAGCGAACTGGGTTACCAGGGCCAAAGCCACTGGCTCATGTTCCTGTTCGAAGTCAAAAAACGCCTGGCGGCCTTGCCGCCGCCGCACCGGGAGGGCCGCTTTCAATTCTTTCCGCGCGCGGCATTGGCCGGGGCAAAACTGCCGCAGACCGATCGCGAAAAAATCTGGCCGTGGTTCTGGCAGCACCGCGGCGGGTTCTTCGCGGCGCATTGTCATTGCCACCCGGACGGGCGAAACGAATGGACCCTGGAAGCCTCGAGCGCCGAGGATCGCAGATCGGGGGAGGCCGGCGGCTTTCCGGCGCTCGACCTTCGGCCTTCGACCCTCGACTGACTTATGGACGAGCCGATCATAGATCTGCAGAGCGACGCGTATTTCATGGGCGAAGCGCTGCGTCAAGCCGCCCGGGCTTACGAAGCCGGTGAAGTGCCGGTGGGCGCCGTGGTGGTGCGCGCCGGACGCGTCATCGCCCGCGCCTGCAACCAGGTGGAATTGCTCAAAGACGCCACCGCGCACGCGGAGATGCTGGCGTTGACGCAGGCCGAAGAAGCCGTGGGCGACTGGCGGCTGACGGACTGCACGCTCTACGCCACCAAGGAACCCTGCCCGATGTGCGCCGGCGCCATCGTCCACGTGCGGCTGACGCGGGTGGTTTTCGGCGCGAGCGACCCGAAAGCCGGCGCGGCGGGCAGCGCGATGAATTTGTTGCAATTCCCGTCGCTCAACCACCGTTGCCAGATCACCGGCGGCGTCCTGGAATCCGAATGCCGCGCGTTACTCCAGAATTTTTTCACGGCGCAACGGGCCGCGCGCCGGCCGGAGCCGGGCGAAAGAAACTGATTCGACCCGCCGACCCGCCGGCCCGGCTCCCCGGAAAAGCTCGTTGCCATCGTCCCGACCGCTTCATAGTCTCTGCCGGAATTCGAGCAGACATGGCCGAATCCAAATACATCGACAAGAAGCTGCCGCACTCGCGTTACGGACCCGGGCGAAGCGCGGGAGGCGGCGACCCAAAAGATCCTCCGGGAACCGGCGTTGCCGACAGCCTTGCCCCTCCCGGAAAGGAGGAACTCCATCAGTTCGTCCCGTTCCTGACGAAAAAGTGCGGCCTGGAATTCCGGGGGCGGATTCTGGAGATCGGCGCGGGCACGGCGTGGTTCAGCGCGGAAATATCGAAATTGCCCAAGGTCGTGGAAGTGGTGGCCACGGATGTTTCTTCGCAGCTTCTGCGGGAACATGCGCCGAAGATTTTCAAATTGCTCAAGGCGCACGAAGGCAAGATCACCCGGACACCGGCCGATTTTTACCGGCTCGATTTTCAGAGCAACCACTTTGATTTCGTCGTTTGCTCGGCGTTGCTGCATCACGGGGTGAATGTCCTGGAGGTGTTGCGCGAGTCCCGGCGGGTGCTGAAACCGTGCGGACAGTTCGTCGCCATTCGCGAGCCGGTGAGGCGCCGGACCGGGCTGAAACGCCGATCCAAAGCCAAGGCGACATTGATCACCGCGGGCGCCCGGACGCCGTTTTACACCCTGGCGGAATACCGGGATTTTTTCGAGCGGGCCGGACTGGAACTCGCCGTCAAGCGCATGAATTTTTCCCGCGGCTTGAGATATTACTTCAAACAAGTCGTCAAAGGCCTGACCCCGGCCCAGTACACTTTCATCGGCATGAAGCGCGGCAAAGAGTAGGCGTCGCGCACGATGCGAGCTAGGGCGCTTCAAACAAAACCGCAGCCGCTACACAGCATTTCACGCAGGGGAGCGCGGGCTTCAGCCCGCTTCGAAATCGAATGGGGACGCGACGTTGAAGCGGCGTGAACGCGCTCCGGCTACAGCTTTTTTGAAAACGCGCTAGGGCGACTCGAAGTTGAGTTTGAGGACGGAAATGGTTTTCGCCTCGTTTTGCACGCGCAACAGCAGACTGTGCGTGCCCTTGCTCAGGCCGGTCAATTCCAGGACGAACGTCTCCTTCAGCGAATCAAAGATCAGGTCGTCCGGGCGCAACGCCACTTCGTCCTTGCCGTCGAGTGAATACGAGGCGGAGCTGATGACGCTGGTGTTGTCCGTGGCTTCCACCACGATGTGCGCCCGGTCTTTTTCGACCTGCTGTTTCTTGACCGTGAGCGCCGGCGGGGTGTTGTCCACCAGAAACGCTTCGCTGATTTCCTCCGTGGTGCGGGCAATTTCCGGAGGATTGGAGGGTTCATCCGAAGCCGTCACTTTCACATAATAGAGACCTTCGGGGTAACCGGTGGTGTCGAATGAAAAGAAGGAGTCCTGGGTTTTGTCCACGAGCGTGGTCCATTCCTTTTCATGTTCGGCGCGGATCGCCACGGAGCAGTCCAATTGATCCTGGTTCGGATCGTTGGCGTCCCAAACCACCGTGCAGAGTCCGGGGCCTTTGGTTACCTTTAAAGGCGGCCGCAGGCCGGGCGCGGGGTTGGCCGCGCGGCTGCTCCCGCCCAGGAGTTGATCCAGACTCATCGGCGCCTCCATCGCCGGTTGCGGCATTTTGGAAACACTGAAGCCGTCGGTGTAAACCCTGATGCGCGAGATGACCGGCGCGGCGTTTTGGTTCTGATAGTAAAACTGCACGCGTCGCAATTGCGCCGTCGCGCTCGGGGATTTCGGGTCGCGTTCAAAGGATACCCGGTATTGCAGGTACCGCGCCGGGGGATTGGAAATGCTGATTTCAGGAGTGAGCGGAGTGGCCGCCGACCAATCGCTCCAGGTTTTTTCCGGTTTGTCGGTATTGCCTGACCGGGTTGAGAGCTCCAGTTTGGCGCCGTTCGGAGTGTCGCCGTCGGGATGGATTTTGCCCCACAGGCTTTTTTGTTTGGCGTCAAAAACCTTGGAGGTGAACGTGCCGTTGGTGGCCAGCGCAAAATCGAGCCGGCAAAGCCAGCCCGGATGACTGGTCGCGGCGTAGTATTGTTTTGATTCGGCGGTGTCCGGCAGCAGGGCGGAGACTTGGGCGCCATCACTGGTTTTCTGCAGGAGCTTCCAATGGGTCGGGTTGGAGACGTAATAAATCCGGCCTTTGTCGCCGGTGCCCACCAACAAGCCACCGTCCCGCAACAGGATCATGGAGTAAATGGCTTCGTCCGGCGCAGCCCAGTAACGCTCGTGGAAACCGGCGGTGTCGATGCGGTAAATAGAGCCCTGGGACGGTCCACCGCCGCCCGGTCCGCCGGGACCCCGGGCCGCCGCGCCAGGCCCGATGCCGCCCGGAGATCCCGCCGGACCTTCATCCGCCGGCGCGGGCGGCGGCGGCTGGAGATTGGGCGGAACGCCGGTTTTGGAGGAATCATTGCGCGGATTGCCGTCATTTCCTCCTGGAGGATTGAACAGGCCTGCGAAAGAGGGACCCGACAGCGCTTTCTGCTGGGCACTTTCCGTGAAGCTGGAGACATAAATCACTCCATTCGACGCCGCGGCGATCTGTTTGATTTCGGCATCGCCGGAATTAAACAACACGAAGCCGTGGTGGGCTTTGTCGATCCGGTAGAGATAGCCGTGCGGGCTGGTGCCGGCGAGCAGGTTTCCCTCCTTGTCCCAGTTCAGCGCGGTTAGGTTGGCTTCTTCGGTTTCAAAATAGATTTCCGTCTTGGCCGGGGTGGAATCGGTGGCTGCCGCGCGCAGGATTTTGCCGTGGTTGCCCGTGGCCATAAACAGCGCGCCGTCTTTGCCAAAGGTCATCGCCCAGATGTAGGTCTCGCCCGGATTGCAGAAAACTTCCGCGTGGCCGTCACTATCGAGACGGTACACCCGGCCATTGGGCGAAGTCGCGGCGTAAAGCCGTCCTTTGGGATCGATGGCCAGGGCGTGCACCATCACCTCGTTGGGGGCGAAAAAGACCGAAAGCTCGTTCTTCGATGTCAGTTTATAGACTTTGCCTTGATTGCCGGTGCCGAAGAACACGTCGCCGTGTTTGTCCTGGACGGCGCACCAGATGATGGGATCGGTGACCGTCGCCAGGTTGGTCAGGGCCGGCGCCAGTTCCAAACAACCTTCGCTGGTAAGCGAGACGTTGTTGAATTCGCCCGGGTTGAAGTCGGCGAAACTGTTGAGGTCCACTTTTTCGGTTTTTACCGCGTAGGCAGCCGGGATAAAGCCCGGTGCCAGCAGTGTCAAACTCAGGAACAGAATTGGAGCGAGTCGTTTCATTCAATTCTCACTGGCAGTGTTTTTTGTCCGCTGAACGTTCCTTCCACCGGGAAGTTCGTTTCCCAAAGGGTGATTTTGTTGAGCGCCGCTTTCTGGAAGCTGGCGTTGGGCGACGCGAACTGGGCGATTGCCGAGGGGGGCAGGTCCGGAAGTTTTTGACCTTCCACGCCAATCCCCGGCGCGTTGCGCAGCAGTTTTACGGAGACAGTGCCGTGAGACCGGGTTTGCCGGAGGCGGGCCAGGACTTGATCCAGCGTTTGCGGCGGCACCCGGGGAGGATCATCCATCTGCTGCGCCGCATCGGCATCGCCGACGAAGAGTTGCACTTCCGGGGCGCGCAAATCCGGCGGGAGGGGAATCGCGATCGGGATGCTTGCCGGTTCACCGCGATAATTGCGCACACCGATGACGGCGTGCAGCACGGAATCCGGTTTGGCCACGGTGCGATCCAGCTCGAGGGAATCCAGCTGGCTCGATTTCCAGCCCTCGGCGAGCCGGGCATGAAACACCAGCGACTTCACCTTCGGGATTTCGCAGGGGTTGGCCAGCAAGGCCTGGTACAGGGAGAGTTGGCGGAGGGCCAGCGTGAAGCCGGCTTCCGCACCGCTGGCTGTCTCTGAAAGTTTGACCGGGTCATGCCCCGCGATCTCGAGGGTGGTGTCCAGGTAAATGGTTTGCTCCTCCTCGGTTTCCATGGTGGCTTCGAGCGATTCGAGCAAAGAAATCGCGGATAGAATCGGCGAGAACATCTGGTGTTCGAACATTTCCGCCTGGAAGACCCGTTCCGCGCCGCCCGGCGCCTGCAGATGCACTTCGACATGGGTGGTGGGTGCTTTGCGTCCGATTTCGCCGGCAATGGCGGTGAGCCGGTCCTGGTAAATCGAACCCACCACCGGACCGGTATTGGACAGCTTGAAAGAGCGAACCGAAGATTGCACCACCGTGAGAATCTCCGCGGCGGCCATGGGCATCTCAATCGGCCCGTTCTGGAGAAAGGGATGGCCAAAGGCCAGAATCCGGTTGCCCTGACGCCAGGTGACCGTGCCGGTTCCGGCAAAATGAAAATCGCCGCTCATCAGCACGCCGGCCACAGCCGACCCCGGTTGCAGGTCGGTGTCGATGGGGTGGGAAACTCCGCCGGACGGAGCCTGCAACAGTTGAAGGCCCAACCGGTCCAGTTGCGCGCTGAATTTTCTGAGCGTGCGCTCCGAAACACCGGAGACGAACAACGGCGTCGGGAGCGGTTTCATCATGGACGGCAAGGCATCCAGCGGAGGCGCCTCCGCGTCCACAGCGGGGGCAGCCACCCATCGCGGGCCGGCGCCGGCATTGTTTCCCGCCATTCCTTTTCCTTTCGCCGACCCCGACGCGGGGAAATAATTTGTTTCCACTTCAAGCATGTCCTCGATTGGGGTGACGCCAAACAGGGCCTGGTCTTTGGGATAAAGGAACCCGTAAGCGTACGCGCCGATGAGTTTTCCCTGGATGAACACGGGGCTGCCGCTCATGCCCGCGACGGGTCCCGTGAGTTTATTGGCGGCATCCAGGCCCTTGCAGATGATGACCGGCCGCCGGGGGCCAATGAAATTGTCCACCACACCCACCACTTCCATGGGGAAACTGTCGATCCGGGTTCCGGACACGACGGTATGCCACTCGCCGGTCATGCCGGGCTTGATTTCCGACAGCGGCAGGATGGGCATGCTGTCCGCGCCGCGGGTTGGAAAAGCGATCAGGGAGGCAAGAATGGATGCGGCGACCCAGCAGCCGGAAAGGAGTGCGGAAGCTTTCATCCCCGCGAAAAGCGTTCCGGCGGGTTTCCGATAAACGCTTTTGTTTCCGGATTTGAACTCCGCACGGGACTCACAACCGTCATGCCGGTTAAGACAGCGAAGATTCAGTTTCATCACGATCCTTATCCAAAACCAATCCAACCCGCAGCCGCCCCCAGTAAGACTCAACGATGTGTTGCGCGCCGTTTTTCACCCGGCCACAAAGCAGGGAGAAAGCCAATTGTTAAGAAACACCGGGACATTGGGCGAGTTTCGCGGGCTTTGTCAACTTCTTCCGGCGAGGCACCGCGCCCGCGCCCGCGAATTGACCCAAGGCAGACTCCATGTTTGCGTTTGACTTGAAATGGCGGCTGGAGATAATCCAGGGGTTGTAAGTTAACTATGGCAAAACTTGTTGTCCTAAACGCGGGAATGGCCGGGCGTTCGCACGAGTTAAAGGTGGACAAAACCACCATCGGCCGGGTCGAGGACAATAGCTTCCAAATCGCCGAGCCATCGGTTTCGAGTCATCACTGCGAAATTCTGGTGCGCGGCGAAGAGATCGTGGTCAAAGATCTCAATTCCACAAACGGCACTTTCATCAACGGCCAAAAAATCATCGAAGGCGTTTTGAAGACCGGCCAGGTGCTCCGCGTGGGCCAGATTGAAATCCGGCTGGAAATCGGAACCGCGTCCGCAACCGCATCCGCCGCGCCGGCGAGCCCTGCGGCGGCATCCGCGCCCGCGGGAGCGGCGAAAAAGCCCATCGACCAGTCGCTGGCGATGCAGCGCGGCGTCAGCTTGAACGAATTGGAACAAGGCCCGCGCACCAGCGGATTTGACACCTCGAGCAAAGCTTTTTCCAAGAAGACGAACAAAACCAACCTGTGGTTCTTGATCGGTGGAGTTCTGGCTTTCCTGGTGATCGCATTCGTTCTGTTCTACGTGTTCCAGCAGATCAAATCCCAGTAGGCCGCCCGCCGCCCTTCGCTCCGCAATTCAGACCGGTCATTGCCCCTTCAGCCACCCCGCCGCTTCCGTGGCCGCGTATGTAATGATGATATCGGCTCCGGCCCGGCGCATGGCCAGCAGGCTTTCCAGCGTGACCGCACGCTCATCAATCCATCCCTTGGCCGCCGCCGCCTTGATCATGGCATGCTCGGCGCTGACGGCGTAGGCCGCGGTCGGATAGCCAAACTCCATCTTGACGCGATACAACACGTCCAAATAGGCCAGCGCGGGTTTCACCATGACGATGTCCGCGCCTTCCTGAATATCGAGCGCCACTTCGCGCAATGCCTCGGCGGCATTGGCCGGGTCCATTTGATAGCTGCGCCGATCGCCGAATTTGGGGGTGGATTCCGCCGCTTCGCGGAACGGGCCGTAATAGGCCGAGGCGAACTTGGCGGCGTAGGACAGAATGGGCGTTTCGGTAAAGCCCAGTTCATCGAGCCGCTCGCGAATGGCCCGCACGCGGCCATCCATCATGTCGCTGGGAGCCACCAGGTCCGCTCCCGCCGCGGCGTGGCTGGCGGCGGTCCTCGCGAGCAACTTCAGCGTGGGGTCGTTCAAAATCCTCGCGCCGGTCCGGTTCCCCTGCACCACTCCGCAATGACCGTGATCCATGTATTCGCAAAGGCAAACGTCGGTGATGACCAGCAACTGCGGCAGCTCCCGTTTCAACAGCCGCACCGCCTGTTGCACGATCCCCTTGGCCGCGTAAGCTCCGGAGGCCCGGGCGTCCTTCCGATCGGGGATTCCGAAGAGCAGAACCGCCGGCACGCCGGCCTCGTGGGCGCGCGCCGCTTCGCGCAGCAATTCATCCGGCGAAAGTTGGAACACACCCGGCATCGCCTGGATCGGGCGGCGCACCTTCCGGCCGCTGCGCACGAATAGCGGCAACACCAGTTGCGCCGCGTTCAATTGGGTCTCGCTCACCAGCCGGCGCAAGGCCGCGGATTGGCGCAACCGCCGCGGCCGGTAAGCGGGAAAGGATCCGATCGCATGCAAGCTCATGCCGCCATTCTAGGTTTCAAGTGCCAGGTGCCAAGTGCCAAGTTGAACCGGAAATCAAATCCGGACGCCACCGGCATGACTTCCCGCTTTGTAATCGGAATCAACGGAGGTAAGCTCGCGCCATGTTGACGCTGAAACGAGCCGGCGGTTTGCTTCTGGCGATCCTGGTCTTTGGCGTCGGGATTTTTCTCGGCGCGCGCCTGGCTCCGCTCGTCGGATACGATGCCAGGCCCCACAGCTACAATACGCCGGTCCTGCTCAAGCAAGTGCAGACCCTGTCCCAACTGGTCACGGTGCAGTATGTCCTGGAAAAGGTCGTGGTGTGGAATGATCCGCCGAACAATATTTTGAATCTCCTGGGCGAAACCTCCTACAACCACGTCCTGCTCCTCGCGCACGGGATTGTGAAAGCCGGCGTTGATTTAAGCCGGCTGACTCCGGAAGATCTCCGGGTGCAAGGGATGAAGGTCGTCATCGCCCTGCCGCCGCCCCAGATCACGGACGCCTATTTGGACGACACCCAGACCAAAGTCATCGAGCGAAAGACCGGTTTCTTGCGTTCGTTTGACAAAGACCTGGAGCAAACGGTCCGGCAAAGCGCCGTGGATGATCTCCGCCGGGCGGCCCGGACGGGCGGGATTTTGAAGGATGCCGACGAGCGGGCGCGCACGCAATTGGCCGGGTTGTTTCTGCAACTGGGCTTTCAACAGGTGGAATTCCGATCTCCCGCCGGTGCGGTTCCGAGCCTGCTCAATCTGGCCCCCCGCGAAACCGGCGCAAAACCAAATCCGTGATTTCGAGCGCCGCCGGGACTTTTCCCCGGACGACGATCCACCAGTAGGCCGCTCCGGCGATGGCTCCGGGCACAAACACCGCCCCGAATTTTCGCGGCAGCGATGCGTGGCCCACTTTCAAATTCCAGTAGTAGCCTGCGGCCAGGGCGGCGGCGGCGGCCACGGCGGTGGCGGCGGCCAGCGGCGGCAGCGACGCGCGCATCGGTCCCAGCTCCAGTTTCCCCAGCTTCCGGCGGAGCGCGTAGAGCAGCAGCGCCACGTTGCCCGCGGAGCTGGCGGTGTTGGCCAGGCCGAGTCCCCCCTGCCGGAAGGGTTGCACCAGACACAGCGCGAAAATCAGGTTGAGCGCCAGGCAGACCATGCTGATCTTCATCGGCGTTTTCGTGTCGCCCAGGGCGTAGAAGGCGCGGGCCAGCACATTCACCACCGAATAAGCCACCAGACTCGCGCCCAGGCATTCCAATGCCAGGGTGGCGCGCTCAGTCGATGCCGGCCCGAATTTTCCCCGTTCGAATAACAGCCGAATGATCGGTTCCGCCAGGATGACCAGTAGCACGGACATTAACAGATTTATCAGAATCAAATGTTCGATGCCCTGCCGCAGGGTGGATCGGAACGCCGGGTAATTCTTTTCGACCGCCAGACCGGAAAGCGTCGGGAGCAGAAACGTCGCCAGTGAAATTCCAAACACGCCCTGCGGCAATTCCATCAGCCGCACGGCGTAATTGAACGACGCGATGAGCGGCCGCTCCGGTGTGTCCAGCCAGAAGCCCAGCCCCTGGATGACCGCGACGTTGATTTGAAACGCGGCCACGCCGATGGCGCCCGGGATCATTTGCCGCACCACACGCCGAACCGTCTCGTTGCCCCAGGGCGCGACCCAGTGGTAACGAAATCCGTCCCTCCAAAGCGTTGGCATTTGAAAAGCCGCCTGCGCCACGCCGGCCACCAGCACCCCGACAGCCAGCGCAAAAATCTGGTTGTTCAACGTCTGCCCCCAGCGCGGCGCCAGCCAGAGCACCGACGCGATCATCACCACGTTCAACATCGTCGCGCCCATCGCCGGGATGAAAAAATGGCCGCGGGCATTGAGCATTCCCATGAACGCCGCCGCGAGGCAAACCAGCAGCATGTAGGGAAACATCATTTGCAACAACCGCAGCACGAGGTCCGTTTTCGCCGGAAAAGTATGCACGGTCAGCAGCAGCCAGACGCCCAGCATCACCACCGCAATCACCACCGACGCGGCCACCACCAACCCCGAAATCACCGCGTTGGCCGCCCGCCACATCTCCTGTTCGCCCGCCGTTTTCTCCTTCTCCTTGAAAATCGGGATGAACGCCGCCGTGAGCGCGCCCTCGCCGAGCAGCCGGCGGAACAGGTTGGGAATGGTGAAGGCGACCTGGAACGCGCCCGCCACCCAGCCGTCGCCCATGAACCGCGCATAAACCATTTCGCGCACCATGCCCAGCAGCCGGCTGGTCAGCGTGGCCCCCGCCATCGCGCCGGACGATTTCAACATTTTCGACACGGGCGCAGGCTAGAGTTCAACCTCCAAAGTTCAAAGTCTAAAGTCGGCGTGACACGGCCCGTCCAGACTGTCAAGCCGCCCGCGAACCGGCTGGGGTCACAACTTGGTGGGGACTACCCATGAACGGGCTGGGGTCGAAGGCGCGAGGCGGGCTTGGAAAAGCGGCGCTGAAGACGCACGCACTC
>CAZFOA010000065.1:0-16228 GCA_964520205.1 uncultured Verrucomicrobiota bacterium
CCGGTCACTACCACGGTGAGCTCGCTGGCGGATCTGGGCATTGGGAAAACCGGCCCGGCGGGAGTCACCTTCGGCACGAGTTTCAGCTACACGATTTCCGTGACCAACTTCGGTCCCTCGCTGGCCTCCGGGATTTCCGTCACCGACAGCCTGCCGGTTGGACTTGTGTTCGTGGGCGCGGCGCCGACGGCGACGACCAACGCGATCAATCAAGTGATCTGGGCAAACCTTGGCAATCTGGCGGCCGGCGCGACGACGAACCTGACGTTGAATGTGGTTTCGATCCTGCGTGGCGCAGTCACCAATTCTGCAACCGCGGATGCGGCGATCTTCGATCCGTTTCCGGCGAACAACGCGAGCCTGCCGGTGGTGACGACGATCACAAACATTCCGCCGGTGGCGAATCCCGACAACTACAGCGCAGCGGAGAACACGACGAACACCTTGAGGCCATTGACCAATGATTCGGTCCTAACGCCCGGCGGAACACTGACCCTCATCGCCGCGAGTCCGACGAACGGGACTGCGGCCATTTCCGGGACGAACATAATCTTCGTACCGACGCCGAACTTTGTCGGCACGGCCACGATCGGTTACACGATTACGGACAACGTGGGCGGGACCAACTCGGCGCTGATCACGGTGACGGTGACGAACCGGCCGCCGATCGCCAATCCGCAGAGTGTGACCACGACAGAAAACACGCCGGTCGCGATTGTGCTTGGCGGAAACGATCCGAATGGGCTGCCGCTGACGTTCGCGATTGTGGCTGGACCGGCCAACGGCACTTTGAGTCTTTTGAATACCAACACGGGATCCATGACTTACACGCCGAATACGAACTACGCCGGTGCCGACAGTTTCACCTTCCGCGCCAGTGACGGTCAGGCGAACAGCAGTGCGGCGACGGTGTCGTTGACGATTTTGCCGGCCGCCGACGTGACGGTCATTAAAACCGGTCCGGCGATCGGAGTGGTCGGCTCCAACATGACTTACACCATCACCGTGACCAACAAGGGTCCGGCCACGGCGCTGAACGTGGCGGTATTTGACCAACTGCCCGCCGGATTCACTTTCGTGGCTGCAACGCCGGCGGCAGTGGCCGTTTCAAACAACCTGGTAAGCTGGCCTGCGTTCAACCTGGTCAAGAACGCCACCAGCAACTTGACGGTGACGGCGGTTTCCGCCCAGAACGGCAGTTATACCAACGTGGCCTTCAGCACGGCGGACACGCTGGATTCAAATCCGACGAACAACAACGGGACCGGAACGAATTCGCAGGTGTTCACCGCGGTGACGACGCTGGCGGACGTGGCGATATTCAAGACCGGCAGCACGAACGTGGCGCCGGGTGGCGTGGTGACTTACACCATTACTGCGACCAACAGCGGCCCTTCGACGGCGACGAACATCGTGGTGCAGGACACGTTGCCAGCGACTGTGACATTCCAGTCTGCTTCCGCCGGCTTCAGTCTGAGCAACAATCTTGTGACGTGGCCGCTGGCGAGCCTCGCCAAAGGCGCCTCCGCCGGCTTCACCGTGACCGTCCTCGCACCGTCGAGCGGATCGTTCGTGAATGTCGCTTCGGCCGTTTCCGGCACCACGGACCCGAACCCGACGAATAACGACGGCACCGCGGCCGGCTCGCGGGTCAGCACGACAGTGGCAACGGCGGCGGATGTCCAGGTCTTCTTGTATGGACCGACCAACGTGACGCTGGGTGACGCATTCTCCTACACGGTGGTGGTGACCAATGCCGGGCCTTCGACGGCGGCGAACCTCCTGGCACAGGATTACCTGCCGACGAACCTGAGCTTCACGAGCGCCACGGCCGGCGGCGTGTTTACCAACGGCGTCGTGTCGTGGCCGGTCCTGGCATCGCTGGCCGGCGGACAGTCCACCAACCTGACCGTCAACGTCGCGGCGGCGGCCTTCGATTCGACAAACCTGTTTTCGTTCCCGACCAACCGCCCTTACAATTTCATCGAAACAAATACGACGCTCACTTTGGGCATCCTGACCAATATCGCGTCGGCCTTCGCGTCGACGTATGATCCGGATCCGTCGAACAACAACGGCACGTCGGCGGCGGCCCAGGTGCAGACCGTCATCACGCCCACCGTGTTCAGCGTTTTTGTCGTCACGAACACTTATCCGACCAATGCGATTTCCACCAACACGATCATCCCCGTCGGGCCGGATCTGTTCCTCGTCGGCACGAGCGCGTTCAACCCCCAGACTGGGCTTTACGAGGAGACCGTGTCGGTGACGAACATCGGAGCGACCGTGGTGCACGCGCTGCGGCTTTACGTGGGGGGACTGCGCAGCGGCGTGACGCTTTACAACGCCACCGGCACCAACAGCGGTGTGCCGTATGTGGAATATGATCCGCCCTACAGCACGCCGCTGTATCCGTTCCCGGCATTCACAAACGGCAACAGCGTCACGTTCGTCCTGGAATTCTTCGTGGCCGATCGTCGTCCTTTCACGAACTCATTGTCGGTGGTGCCGATCGTCCCGTCGGCGGTGTCGGGGACCAATGGCACGCTGGTGTTCATCGCCCAGGCGTTTCAGGATGTGCGCAATCCGGACAATGTTCGCTTTATCATCGGGTTCGACAGCATTCCGGGTCGGACCTACACGATTGAATACAGCTTCGATTTAGTGACGTGGAACATTGCCGTGCCGTCGATCGTCGCCAGCGCGAACTTGACGCAATGGTATGACGACGGCCCGCCGAAGACCCTAAGCAGCCCAAGCTCCGTGAGCCGGCGATTTTACCGGGTAATCCAGCATTGAACCGCTCAAACCAAGATCCCGACATGAACAAACACTGCAAGACCTGGATCGCGTTGGTGATCGGCCTGCTCCCGGCGGTCGCGGGCGTGTCGGCGGAACAGGATTGTCCGACCAATTCGCATTTTAGCAGCCGCATGACGCTTTCGATGCGGTTCGGCTTGAACATTTCCGGCAAATTCAAAGGCATCGGCAGTTCGTTCAGCTCGGGCACCCCGCTGTCCTCCGGCCGCCATACCTCGCACGGCGACCCTTACAATTATGACAACGGCTACGTTCTCCCCGACATCAGCGGCAACTTCGGCGGTCAGACCTGGTATTGGGGCTACGACAATGCCAGTCAGGTCAACTCCGGCGCCAACACCATTTCTTTCAATCGCACCGTTGCCACCGGTTTGCCTTCGCAAAGTTCCGGCAACGATTCGCTGTCCGTCGGTGCCGAGCTTGCGAACGATTACGAACTCGGCGTGAAGGAGGACTGGCACCACCTGCGCTACGGCCTCGAAGCGGCGGTCAACTTCATGCCCGTCGAGTTCAACAGCGGCGGAGCCCACAGCGCGACCCTCTCGCAACAGACCGACACCTACGGCTATACGCCCGGCACCACGCCGCCGACCCCGCCCTATTCGGGCGGCTTTGGCGGCCCCGGCTTTGTGATCAACTCCAGTCCGGCCAGCTCCACCACCACGCTGATTCCTGGCGCGACATTTCTCGCGCAGCAACATTTCGAGGCAAATCTCTGGGGCTTGCGTTTGGGACCCTACGCCGAGCTGCCGGTGTCCGAAAAACTGGATTTATTCCTCACCGGCGGCCTCGCGGTCGGACTGCTCGACAGTGAAGCGGCCTGGAAGGAAACCCTGACACTGCCGGGTGGCGGAGGTTCCGTCACAGTCAAGGGCGGCGGCCGCGACACCGCCCTGCTCTGGGGCTGGTATCTCGGTCTGAACGCCGCCTATTCATTCACGGACCGCTGGGGTGTGGAAGCCGGGGCCCAGTTCCAAAGCCTCGGCACTTACGACCACAACTTCGGCGGCCGCCGGGTCGAGTTGGACTTGAGCAAAACGCTCTTCGTCCACGCCGGCGTCAGCTTCAGTTTCTGAGCCGTCATCCCGCGTCGCCGGACGAAATCTCCATCGCTGTGACCGGCTCGATTTGGAAGAGCCGAAGCAACTCCCTCATGGACCGAGTTGGATGCGATAGAAGCGTCCGGGATAGGCATTGAAGTTCGTATCCACGAACGACACTGGGGTCGGAGGTGAAGTCAGGGTGGCAAGCAGCTCCCAATCCACCAGATTGGTCGAAGCCAGCAAGTTGTAGTCAGGCCCCAGCGCCCCATCAACCACCAGACAGAATTGTCCGTTGGAGACGGTGGCCGAACTCACGATGGGTTGGGCCAGCGGAGCGACCGTGATGTTGAAACTGTTGGTTGCGGCCAGACTCGGCACGCCATTGTCGGCCACCTGCAGCATGATCAGATTGGTGGTGTCGGCCTGGCTGGTGATGGGGCGCCAGACAAAAATGCCACTCGCGGCATCCAGCGTCGCGCTGGCCGGCGAGCTCAGCAGGCTGAAGGTCAGCACCTGCGGCGGCGCTTCCGCATCGGTCGCCACGTTGGTGAGCGTCAGCGTCTGCCCCGCATTAATCGTCTGATCCGCTATCGGCGTCAGCGTCGGCGCTGTATTCGGCGGAACGAGTTGTCCGGCGAAAGTCACAACACTCGTGGGTGGGAGCGCGTAGGAGAAGGACGAATTGGCAACCGTAACGGCAGACTGGCTCGCCAGCGAAAGGGAGTCGGAGGTAATCCAGGGTGTGACGGCGCCCGCGGTGAAGTTCTTGAGATTGAAAACCTGAGTAACCGTCGTGCTCGCGGTGTTTACCGCGACGATGGCGAAGCTGCCCGAGGGGTTATCCTTGTAGGCGCTGATCAAGGTGGTGGCGTTGTTGGACACGCCGATCCGGTAATAGTTCGGCCGGACAAATCGGCTGTAATTGCCGAGCACATACAGGCGTTTGGCCGGGTTGCCTGAATTATCGGTCAATCCTTCGTTGTCGTAGTAGGCAGACGTCAGCCACCAGTAATGCCAGGCGTTGACATTGACGTAGGTGAGGAAGGTGTGGATTTGGGTGGCCCAAAACAGCCCGTTGGCGATGCTGCCGTCGTAAGTGCCGCCGAGCGTTGAAGCCTCGGTTTCCCACAAGGCCTTGTCGTATTGCGATGTGGGCGCGAACGAAAAGTCGTAAGGGTGGGACGCCAGAATGCCCACCTCGTTCGAAGTGGTCACGTCCTTGATCGAGTTGGTGGTGAGGTCGAATTTCCAGTTCTGATCTTCGGCAATCATGATTTTTGTCGATGCCACATTGCTCGCGACCAGGGCGCTGTAGAGGTAAGGGATGAAGTCATGAATCTGCTGCGATGTCCAGACACAGGACTCGTAACCGGTGGTGTTGAAGTCCGGCTCGTTCTGGACCGAGATGGCGTAAAGATTGATGCCGCTGTTCTTCATGTTGACGACATAGCGGGCCTGTTGGCTGGCGTAATTCCGAAAGTTGCTGACGCTGGAAACAAAATTCCCGCCGTTGACGCTGCCGGAATCTTTGTAAGCCGCCGGCGGGCTCCACGGTGTGCTCCACGCCCGGGCGCCGCGCGCGATCGCCTGTTGCATGATGCTGGTTTCCGAGGTGGTGCCGTCTGGAGCGATGCGGCTGCGCACCAGGGAAAGACCGGCGCCGCTGTTGGTGGAGAAAAGCAGGTCCGCCAGGGCGGTGCTATAACTGCTCGCCCAAGCTGAGGAGGCGCCAAAGCCGTCGATTCTCTGGCGCACGTCGTTCCAGTCCACCACGCAATTGGTGGAAACCGGCGCCGCGCCGACAAATTTGATGTTGTCCACCCAGAGAATCGAAGTCCCGCTCAATCCCGGGCTGTAATAGGGCCCGTAAATGTGGATCAGCACATCGAAGATGTTCATCAGATTCGGATCGGTCTTGGCGTTTAGATTGATGCTGACATGCACCCAGTTGGTGTTGCTGGCCCGGATATCAACACTTCCAAAGAAATCCTGGTTGTTGCCGTTCTTCGTGCCGAATTCCAGGTGGCCGAAAATGGGCACCCCGCCGCTGATCACCGTGGCGGAACTGGGATCGAAGCGGACATCGCATTGAAAACTGGTGTATTGCAGCCCGTTCACCGGAGGGATGAGGTTAATGGGACCATTGTAAACCACAAACTGGTTGTTGCCGCCATTAAAGTTGGCGGTGATTTTCATCGAGCCGGAACCGGGATTACTGCCGGCGTCGCTGGCGGAATCCCAAACCAAAGATTGAAAAGCGCCTCCGAACCAATTGCCCCAGACATTGCCGATCTGGCCGCCGGAGTAACTGTTCCCGCCCGTTCCCGATGGGTTGAAGGCGTCCACGGTGTTGGTGGTGGTTTGGGCCGGCGCCGCGCAGGCAAAAATGGCGAGCAGGGCGGCTGCCGCCGCAATAACTTGATTCTTCATAAAGCGTGTGGTTTGGAATTTCTTCGTGGTGCCGGTGCCGGCGGTTCTGGCTGGAGACAATCTCCGCCAGATGTTGTTTGTCCGCAAGTTCCCTTGCACTCGCAGGGTCACTGCGCTCTTTGCGGGGCTGGATATCAAATGGGACATGGCTGAAACTCGAATTACCTGGCCAGGGGAGGAGTCCATTCCCCGATTTCCGTCCCGCGGGCGGTGCGGATGACTGCAGCGAACGCGGGCTTGGGCTGGCACTGGCGGTCAAAGAGCAAGGGATAGCTGGTCCGGCCTTTGACCGGCCAGTTGTTCAACCAGGAACCCGCATCCGTGACTCCCCAGAAAGTGACGCGGGCAATGCTCGCCCGATGACTGACGAACACTCCAAACAGTTCCGCGTAGCGCCTGCTCAAGGCCTGTTGCATCGAGTCCGGCAGACCGTTGGTGTAGGGATTGAGGCGGGACTCCAGCTCAAAATTCATTCCGACTTCCGCCGCCTGGGATCGTGTCGCCGGCGGCAATACATCCATATCCAATTCCGTGATCATCACCTTGAGCCCCAATGCCGCGAAGGTCTCGATGGCTTCCGCCAGATCCGCCTTCGCCGGCCAGTCCATTTGGTAATGACCCTGCAAACCCACCCCGGCGATCGCGACGCCCTGGGCCTGGAGTTTTCGGATCAAAGCCACCGCGCCCTGGCGCTTGGGCGTGTTCTCGAGCGAGTAATCGTTGTAATACAACTGCGCTTGCGGATCGGCTTCGTGCGCAAACTTATAGGCCTTGAGCAAATAGTCCTCGCCGATGATTTTCAGCCAGGGCGACTGGCGCAGTGTGCCGTCTTCATTCAACGCCTCGTTCACCACGTCCCAGCCGTTGATCCTGCCCCGGTAACGGCCAACCACCGTGGCGATGTGATCGTGCATGCGCCGCAACAGCGTGTCGCGGTCGACGGGATTGCCGCTGTCGTCCTGGAACACCCATTTGGGGGTCTGATTGTGCCAGACCAGGGTGTGGCCGACGATGAACATGTGGTTGCTTGCGCCAAATTCTACATACTGGTCGGCCGGTTTGAAATCATACCGGCCGGCTTTGGGGTGAATGGATTCCCATTTCAAGGCATTTTCCGGGCTGATGGTGTCGAACTGGGTCTGGATCAAGGCCACTTCACAGCGGTTGCTTCCGGAAAACTGGGATTCATTCAACGCGGCGCCGATTCGAAACTCGCTTTTGAAAGCGTCTTTGAGCGCGGGTTGCGCCGGGGCATTCAGCAGCAGGCCGGCGGCAACGCCGATCAACACCAACGGCCTCGGCAGCGTGGGAAGGAGGCGTTTTTTCATAAGGTTTCAGCCGAGGGCGTCAGCGAGGAGAATTTCTTCCGGCGTTCGGCCAGTTCGTCGGCCATCTCCAGGGTCATGCGCTTGTTGAGCTTGTAAACAATGAGCAGGAGGGTGCAAACGGCAAAGAGCAGTCCAACGCCGATCCCGCTGCAGACCCGGAAGCCCTGCACCGCCTGGGGCGCGTCGGGCAACTTGGTGTCGTAGTTGAAAAAGCCGGCCATGATCCAAAGGAAGGAGGAAGAGCCGAGGGCCAGGCCGGATTTCAACGCAAAACCAATGGTGGCGAAAACAATGCCCGTGAACCGGCGGCCGGTCTTCCACTCGGAGTAATCCGCCACGTCCGCGTAAATCGCCCAGATCAACGGAATGGTCGGAGCATAGCAGATTGCGATGAGAACCGTGACGGCGACCATGCCTCCGACGTTGGTGGGCGAGAGCAGATAAAAAGCGAGGGAGCCGATGGCGGCCAACCCGAACCCGCCGACGGCGACGGCCTTCTTGCCGAATTTCTTGGAAAGCGCCGGCGAGACGAGGATGACAATGATCGTCACACCGGTGCCGATCATGTTGATGATGCTGTTAAAAACGTCGGCGACGTTCGAGTTCGCCAGGCTGGACCGGTCTCCGTGAACGATGTAGCCCAGCCATTCCAGGATTCCGCCGGATGCGGGCGAGCCTGCCGGGGCGGTAAGACCCAGTTTTTGCACCCAGTCGAACATGGCGCCTTTGTCGGCGTAGTGATGATAATAATTGTAGAGCGCGCCGCCCCGGAACGAGAGGATGCAGAAATGAACCAGGGTCATGAAGAACATGACCGCCCAGGGGCTGTTCTTGAGCAGGGCGGCGAAATCCTTCCGCGCATCGGACTTTTGCTGGGGCGGCGGTTGAATACGCTCCTTGGTGGTGGCGAAAGTAATGAGGAACAGCACCAGACAAAGGACGGCCCAAATGGTCATCGTCATTTGCCAGCCATATTGCCGGTCATGGCCGACGGCAAACTTGGCGACCAATGGCAGTGTGAATCCGCCCACGATGAACTGCGCCGCGTTCACGGAAATGAAACGGAACGAATTGAGTTTCGCGCGCTCGTTGACATCGCCGGTCATCACCCCGCCAAGGGCCGAATACGGCATGTTGTTCATGGAATAAATGGACATGAGCAGGATGTTGGTGATCGCGGCATAGGCGATCATCGAACCCATGCTCCAGCCTTTGGGCGTGGTGTAGGCCAGGACCATCACGACGCACCAGGGCAGCGCGGTGAACAGGATCCAGGGGCGGAACTTGCCCCAGCGGCTCTTGGTGCGGTCGGCGAGCACTCCCACAATCGGATCGGCGAAGGCATCCCACAAACGCGCTGCCATCAGGATGGTCGCCGCGGCACTCAAAGTGATTCCGAACACGTCCGTATAGAAATTCGTCTGGAAAAGAATCATCGTCATGAAGACGAAGTTCGCGGCGGCATCGGCGGCACTGTAGCCCGCCTTCTCGATGAAGGAGAGTTTTTGGGGCTGGTCTGACATAGTGGAGGCGGCTTTCCCGGGTTCGCTAATCTCCCACGGCTCCCACCGTCAGGATCACGCTCTGCAAATCGCAGTCGCGCGAGGAATGGCCGACCCGGATTTCGAATTCGCCGGGCTCAACGGAGTATTTCATCTCCGTGTCGTAAAAAGCAAGTGATTCCGGCGTTATTTCGAGCGCCACAGTCCTCGTTTCACCCGGCGCCAGGGAAATCTTTTGGAAACCCTTCAATTCCTTGATCGGGCGCGTCACCGAGCTGATCCGGTCGCGAATGTACATCTGCACGACTTCCGTGCCCGCGCGTTTGCCGGTGTTCTTCACGTCCACCAGAGCGCGAGTGGAACCCTTGCGGCCAATGGTTTTCTTTTCCAGCCGGAGGTTTTTCATGGCAAAGGTCGTGTAACTCATGCCATAGCCGAACGCGTAGAGCGGCGACGCTTCGTCGAATAAATAACCGCGGCGCGCGGAAGGCTTGTAGTTGTAAAACGCCGGGAGGTGCCCCGCGGAACGGGGAATGGTGATCGGCAGCTTGCCGCCGGGGTTGAACTCGCCGAACAACACTTCCGCCACGGCATGGCCGGTCTCCTGGCCAAGGTACCAGCATTCCAGGATCGCAGGAACGTTTTGGCTTGCGTAATGAATCGAGAGCGGACGGCCATTGAACAGCAGGACGATCACCGGCTTGCCGGTCGCGACCATGGCCCGAACCAATTCCTCCTGCCGCCCGAGCAAGTCCAGGCTCGTCCGGTCGCCCATGTGTTTCAGGTTCCATGCCTCGCGGGAAGTCTGCTCGTTGCCGCCGATGGCCAGGACGATCACATCCGCCTGCCGCGCGACTTTCACCGCTGCGGCGATTTGCTTTCGGTCCTCGTCGGGATCGCTCGCCACGACCTCGTCCTGGTTCCAGGAGCCGCCGATCGTGATTTTGCAGCCTTCGTGGTGGAGAATTTTTGCGCGATCGCCGACTTTCGCCTTGATGCCGTCCAGCACGGTCACGTTGTGTTTGGGCACGCCGCTGTAGCCGCCGAGCAGGCTGCGGTTGGCATTGGGGCCGATGACGGCGAGGGTTTTGATCCGGGCGAGTTTCAGCGGGAGCAGATCCCGGTCGTTCTTCAGCAGCGTGATCGCTTCGCGCGCGGCCCGCAACGCGAGGCGGCGATTGGCCTGGCAACCGACCACGCGTTCGGCTGCCTCCGGGTCAACGTAAGGATCATCGAACAGTCCCAGCTTGAATTTCCAGAAAAGCATCGGGGCGATCAACTCATCGAGCTGCGATTCCTGGAGCACACCGTCACGGACAAGTTCGACCAGGTGCAGATAACAATCCGGTTCCGGCAGTTCGATGTTGACGCCCGCCCGAACGGCCAGTGCGCAGGCTTCCTTCTTGTCCTTCGCCACGAAATGTCCGTGGGTTTCCGGGCGGTCATGCAGCTCCCAAATGGCATAGTAATCCGAAACGACGAAGCCCTGGAATCCCCATTCCTGGCGCAGCACGTCTCGCAACAGCCACTTGTTCGCATGCGACGGCACGCCGTCGATTTCGTTGTAAGCCGCCATCACACTGATGGCGCCCGCCTTTTGCAGCGCTTCTTTGAAGGGAAAAAGAAACGTCTCGCGCAGGATGCGCAGCGAAACGTTCGCCGGGGCGCAATTCATCCCCGATTCGGGCTGCCCGTGCGCGGCAAAATGTTTCAGCGTGGCGATCACGCGCTTCTTGTCGCGAAAGGTGGCGTCGCCCTGAAAGCCGCGCACCGCGGCGATGCCCAGTCGTGAGACCAGCCAGGGATCTTCGCCATAAGTTTCTTCGACCCGACCCCAGCGTGGATCGCGCGCCACGTCCACCACGGGTGTGAGCGCCTGGTGCGTGCCGCGCAAACGCGCTTCCTCGGCGGTCATGGCAAAGAGCGCCTCGACCAGATCGGGGTCGAAAGTCGCGCCGAGGGCGATGGGTTGGGGGAAACTGGTGCCGCCGAGGGCGGCGTGACCGTGCAAACATTCCTCATGAAAAATCACCGGAATGCCCAGGCGGCTGTTTTCGAGGAAAAATTTCTGGATGTCGTTGGTGAGTTCGGCCATGGCGCGAGGCTCTTTGCCGCCCCCGGCGTCACTCGGCCTGCCGACCTGCCCCAAACCGAAGCCCTGTTTGAAGGCGGTCTTGGCCTTTCGCAAATCAAAGCAGCCTTCGGCATCCAGCAAAGTGTCGGCCTTTTTCTGCCACACACACATCATCTGCGCCGCCTTTTCTTCCAGCGTCATGCGGGACAAGATATCCTTCACCCTCCTGGCAGCGGGCAAAGCAGGATTCTTGTAAGGAGGTGGTTTTGCCTTTTGAATGTTCTTGGACACGGCGGGAATCGACAAAAAACCCCCGCGCGGCCTGGGCCGGGCGGAGGAAGTGATGGTTTTCAGAATGGAATTGCCCTGTCTTGGCTGCACCTGAACTACTGCCGGCGACGACGGAGCGAAACCAAGGCCGCTGCACCGAGGCCGATCAGGGCCAGTGAAGAAGGTTCCGGCACCATGGAAACCTGGAGATTGTCAACGGCGATAATCTCATTGGCTATGGGTCCACCGGTTGACAGTTCCCACCCGTTCACCTGGAGCTGGAACTGATACGTCTGGCTGGAGGGATCGAAGCCGCTGCCTGCAGCCCACGAACCCAAGTTCACCGAAATGTGCTGGTAGCCGCCAAGGGGGACCACCGTGCTGGTGTCGATGGCTCTGCCACCGGTTTCCGAGAAGCCGCCGCTATACCACTGACCCGCCCAGCCCTGAAGGTCGACCTGAAGATGATTCAAGCCCACCCCGTTCCAAATCGCCATGTCAAACGAGAGGGTGTAGTCGCTCAGATTCGCGCTGGTGTTCCCGGAAGGGTTGCCGCCGGAATAACCAATTTGGCTGGCCAAATAACCATTATAGGCAGAATTGAAACTCGCGTTCCATGACAGGGCCTGACTGCCGCCTACCCCCTGAAACGAAGCGATCGTCACTGAGTAAGGACTGACGTTCGCGGTATCGCCCCAGGAGAACTCGTTCGCCCCGGCAGCGTAGCCTTCATAGTTGTCGAGGAACACGCTTGTTGCAGCCTGGGATTCGACGGCGAATCCGGTGAGCATCGCCGCGGCAGCGATACCCAGGCATTTTCTTGATATGACTTTCATGGTTGAGTCTTGGTTGAGTCTTGGTTGTTCGATTAGGATTTCAGTGAGTCTTCCGCTTGATCAACCATTACATGCCAGGGTTGAACGCCCTGAAGAACTCTTTGCCGCCTGGGACGAGGTTCGTCGAGGAAACCAGTGTCTGCGCCCTGGTCCAGATGGTGGTCGGGGCGATGCCAAGACTACCCCAGCTTGCAGACGGAGCCGAAAGGCTCGAATTGGTCACGAGCCCAAAGCCACTCTGCAGCGGCCAGGAGATCCAGTAAGCCGAGTCTGTCGGGACAAACACCGTGCCGGCTGGATCCATCGAGATCACCTGCCATGTGAAACTGTCCAGTGTTGTCAGGGAGTCGTCGATCGGATCCGCACCGGTAATCTTGATGTGGCTGATTGTGGCTGACTGGCCGGTATCCACCGTCGAATTCGGGTCGACACCAAAGTAAGCAGCCAAGGGCTCCTGGAACAGGGTCACATCTTGCGGAATTGCGAAAACCCCCGTGGTGGCGCCGCTGGGCGCCGTCAAGCTCGCATGGGTGTTGTCGGTGAAAGTCACGGTCCAGGTGCCGAGGGCGCCCCCCGCGTTGGTGACGACACCGAGCGTGCCGACCGTGCGCATGTCGCCGTCGCTTTGCGAGGCGTTGGTCTTGATCATAAATCTTCCCGTGGTCGTCCCGTTGCCGGCATTAATTATCGCCACCATGACGATATTGGACGCATGAAAATCCTCATAGCCATTGCTCGGGAGATCGCCCGGGAGCATGCTGGCCAAAGGAATGAGGAACATGTGCGCCTGGAAATTGACGTGCGTCTGATTCGGGAAGTTCGTGATGGTCATCGAGTATGACTTCGGGGTGTTGCCGTACCACGAATGGTGGTCGTTGTTCAACGTAACAATTTCCTCGCGCTGATAGTCATTACCGAGCTGGCTCGCCCAAATCCGGAGGCCTGGAATGGTCTTCTCGATTGACAGGACCGGAGGCGTTGCCGCGGGCTTGCGACCCGTCAACTTGATGTTGTCCAGCCAATAGGTGATCGTCCCCGCGTTCGGGTTTCCGTACCCACCGCAATACATCTTCATATAGATTCCGTTCACCAAAGTGTTGACGGTGATGGGCACGGGCAACACTTCATGAACCCAGTGGCCGGCATCGGCAAGATGGATATCAAAGCTCTGGCCCGGATCAATCGTCCCGGAGTCGGTCGTGTAACCGAAATCGAGATGACCATAAAATGGGCCGAAATACCAATTTCCCTGGGGAGAGGCCGCAGACCAATAGATGTCGAATTCCAGGTTCGTAAAGGAATAAGCATTGGTATCGGCAAATCCATACTTGGAAACGAAGGCGTCAGCACCAGTGCCAGCCAGGGTGCAGTCCATTCGCACGGAACCGGAAGCGACATTGTTGCTTCCATCCTTGCTGCCATCCAAGGTGTAAACAGGGCCCGAGTCGCCCCACAAATTATTGCACAAACCGAACTGATTGGTGCCATCCGGAGTTAAATCGTACGTGGCAGCGACATAATCCTGGGCAAGTGCGATGTTTGCCGAACAGGCCAGCGCGCACAGCGCCGCAAGAGAGAGGAGTTTTTTCATAATACTGGTGATACTTTGCCGTTAAATGCGTGGAAACTTGCAGGGTCGATTTCTAAAACACACGGGCTCGGCCTATCAGGCACAAAAAAGGGTATTGTTTCTAGAAACCATTTCTTTTCTAGGCCTTATCTGTGTCTGATTTGACTCCAGTTTAGCAGCTCACCGAGCGCTTGAATATAGGTGGGAACACCTATGCTGCTTCCAAGCCCACGGGCGCAGGCTGATTCAGGTCGGGAATGATTTCGATGTTAAAGGTGGGATTTGTGATCAAAAGCGAACTTCAGCAAACTGTGGCTGCCGTAGAGATTCAGTTTATGGCAGATGTTAAGCCGGTGATTATCAACGGTTTTAACACTGATCTCCAACAGGCTGGCAATCTCTTTGCTGGTGCGATCCTCGGCGATCAGCTTGAGAATGCGCCGTTCGGCGGAGGTCAAATCCTCGATCTGCGGTTTGCTCAGGAGCAGGGCCTGGACACGAACGCCGCGCCGTTTGCCCATCTCGGACATGGACTGGCTGATAAAGGTTTCACCCCGGGCCACTTTTTCCAATGCGGCAATAATATCATCCACGGCGTTCTCCTTAAGGACATAAGCTTTGACGCCCATGTCCATCGCCGCATTGAACATGTCTTCTTCCCGGTACATCGTCAGGAAAACAATGCTGACGGACAATTTGTTCTTCTGGAACGCGCGCGCCATGTCCAATCCGCTCAGCCGCGGCATGTCGATATCCACGACCACGATGTCGGGTTTCAACTCCAGGGTCAAATCGAGAGCCGTCTTGCCGTCAGGCGCTTCACCGATGACGTGGAAGGTCGGATGTTCTTCGATGATCTGCCGCAAGCCGCGGCGGAAAACGGGGTGATCATCCACTATCAACAGTTTCACTTCTCGTTTCATGCTGGGTATTGGGCAAAGGAATTTCGACGGTCAGGCTGGCGCCCTGGCCGGGCAGCGAATCAATCACCGTTCTGCCGCCCAGGATCCGGCCGCGTTCGCTGATGCCGCTGAGGCCGAAACCGGCATCGGGCGTGTCGTCGTAGTTCATCGGGTTGGCGGCAAAGCCCTGGCCATTATCCCGAATGGAAATGGACAGAAGCGTGGACTGCTTCTTGACGACCACGGTGGCTTCGGTGGCGCCGGAATGTTTGACGACATTGTTCACACCCTCTTGAACGATGCGGTAGATATTGATCTCCGATTCTGTTTCGAAGAGCTGGTCGATTTCATCCACGTGGGTGGCGAACGAAATGGGGCAATTCTCCGAAACCCGCCGGATCATTCCGCGGATCGCCTGCGACAAACCGAGACGATCCAGTTGGTAGGGCCGCAAATCATGGGTGATCTGGCGCACTTCTTCAATGGCCTGGGACGCCATGCCGGAAATCTCATTGAGACGTTGCAGCCGTATGGATTCATCGGCCACAGGTTGCATCGCCAGGCGGGCCTGATTTTTGATCACCAGGAGATTCTGTCCGAGGCTATCGTGCAGATTGGCGGCGATCCGGTGCCGCTCCCGCTCCTGACTTTGGATGATTTGGCGCGAAAATGCGAGTTGAGCGGCTTGTTGCCGTTCCAGGCGCCGGCGCAGCAGGTAAATTCCAAGCAAAGCCCCCATCAGCACCGTGAGCAGCATGCCAATCAGCGCCGCAGCCCCTTTCCACGTCCACCAGGGTGGCCCCCGCAGCAACACCACATCCAGCGGGCTGCGCAAAGAAATCTGGAGAGAGGCCACGGAAGGGTTTTCCCAGTCGGTTTTTCCCGAGGTCAGCGAGGCAACCAGCTGGACCTCGCACACCCCGGTGAGCTGGATAAGGCTGCCGGCCGCGAGGCGCGGCAAATCCCCCTGGCTTTGCGGGAGCACGGCCTCGAAAACACGTTGCCCCTCCTGCAGCTCCAAAACCTGGCTCGATCCTCTGGTCTTTTGCGAGAGCACATTGGCCTTCAACTGAACGAGGGTGCCGCCATCTCTGCCCGCCACAATCTTGCTCAGATCCAGGTTCCGGGGCTTCAACGGCTGGCCGGCGCCAAGCCTGCGAACAAAGGCTTCGGTCACCGCCTGGACGGAACCCCACGCCTCAGGAAATCCCACCACCTCGACCGAATCCCCCACGCGCACCGAATTCTGATCCCGGGTTTGCACGCGCGCGCCTCCGGTTGCATCCTGGATGAAAAAAGTTTTTTCAGCCCGATACGTCACGGTGCCCGCCACCTTCACCCGATGCCCCCATTGCAAATCTGTGCCGCCCACAGGCAGACCCGCCAGCGGAGTTGCCCGAATCGCGAAAGGATTTTGCGGCGCTTCCTCCTGCACATCGACGAAACCGCGCGA
>CAZFOA010000066.1:0-16174 GCA_964520205.1 uncultured Verrucomicrobiota bacterium
CCCGGCGTGCGGTGCTGGCTGTCCAGGACCACGCAGATGTCGCCGTTGTAATTGATCGCCATACCGCGGCGAAGATCATTTGCTGTTGCCATAAATCGAACGGGTCGAAATTTAGAACCTATGCCCGCGATCCGGCGCGGGAGCCGGCTAAAATACCCAGGCGGCGTACGAATGCAAGCCCGAATTTGGGCCCGTTTTCTAATTTTCTAATTTGGCACAAAAGCTTGCGTCACCTGGGGCGATCCCGCTAAAATGCCGCATAATTGCTCCATGCCAGTGCATTTGGGCGGGTTTTGGGCATGGAAGCAAAGGTCGGCGCGGTGGTGGATTTGCGTGCCGGAACCGGAACCCGATTGCGAGTGCTTGCATTCGCCTGGAAGCTCTGACATGAAGCTGACTCAGAAGTAATAAAGTCATGCCGACACAAAGCCCGATGGCGGAAGCGGGGACTGACAGGCGCAGTTCCGGAAACGTGCTGCAGGATTGCCTGACCACCGGCCTGCTCATGGTCGACGGCGAGGGGAAGATCATTGCGCTGACGCCGCCCGCGGAACGCCTGTTGGGTTTGACGGGCGCTCAAAAGCAAACCCGATCCCTTCAAACACTGCCCTTGCCGATGCAATCCCTCGTTCGCGAGGTGCAGGCGAGCGGCCAGACCGTGACGGACCGGGAGGTGCTTCTGCACGCCAAAAGCGTGAACGCGGCGGCGCTTTCGGTCACCGCCATGCCGGTCAGGTCCGGCCCCGCGGCGGCGGGCGTGGTCTTGTTGTTCCGCGATATTTCCTCGGCCGACAGATTGCAGCAGGAGATGGGGCGGCTGGGTCACCTGGCCAACATCGGCACGCTTTCCGCCAGCATGGCCCACGAGATCAAGAACGCCCTCGTGCCGATCAAGACGTTCGTCGAACTCCTGCTCGAAAAAAATCCCGACGCCGAACTGGCCGGGACCGTGCGCCGGGAGATGGGGCGGATCAACACGATCGTCAGCCGCATGCTGAAATCCGCCGCGCCGGCCAAGCCGACCTTTTCCCCGGTTCGGTTGCACGAGATACTGGATCATTCTCTCCGGTTGATCCAGCATCGCGTGGAGAGCGAATGGATCTACTTCAACCGGGAATACAACGCCCCGTCCGATTTATTCAGCGGGGACGATCATCAGTTGGAGCAAGCCTTCGTGAATCTGCTGCTCAACGCCGTCGAGTCCATGGGCGTGAAAGGCACGCTCACGGTCGGCACCGAAGCGGGAGCCGGGGACGCCCGGGCGCCGGCGCGGGCGCGGGAAAGCGCGTCCGGGTATTTGCGCGTGAAAATCACGGATACGGGCGCCGGCATTCCTCCGGAGCAGATGGGCATCATTTTTGAGCCGTTTTTCACCACAAAACCCAGCGGCACCGGACTTGGCCTGGCGGTCACCCGGCGCGTGATTGAAGAGCATGGCGGCACGATT
This sequence comes from uncultured Verrucomicrobiota bacterium, assembly GCA_964520205.1. GTDB lineage: Bacteria > Verrucomicrobiota > Verrucomicrobiia > Limisphaerales > BOG-1460 > CAZFOA01. Next base: position 1,448 of record CAZFOA010000066.1, read on the forward strand.
GCCGTGGAGAGCCAGCCGGGCAAAGGCACGACGTTTACCGTCGTTCTGCCGTATTCCAGGATCAGCCGCTGACGGCGTGGCCGGTCTCCGGCCTTGATTCGAGTCGGGTTCGCATGAGAATGCCGGTGGCGAATTTCTTTGGCCGGCGCGGACAGATTTCGGTTACGAGGCGACGTTTGCCTTGCGCTGGCTTGCCTCCGTCCGATAAAGCAAATCCACGATGTTGCGGAGGTATTGTTCATCGGCGACGCCGTCGGTGGCATCCGCCGGGAATTCAACATTGGCGCGGAAATACCCGGCCAGTTCGCCGAACAATTCGACGCGGTCGGCCGGTTCAAATTCGTCACGGCGCAAGAGGGCCTGCAAAGCGACGGCGGCTTCACCCGGCGACACCCGCTGCCGCAGGCGCGCCGCCAGGTGCGGATATTGGCGGAGCGAATTGTATTTGCCGGCGAGCAGTTGGTCGATATCCGGCTCGCTGACGCGCGGGGTTCGGATGACCACTGTGTTTGCGGCAAGGTCGCCCAGCCTTTGGCAGTTGGGGTTCAGCCAGCACGCGACACCGCCGACGAAGTAAAGCGCGGGCAGCGAATCGACAAACCGGAGCAGGTTGCGCGTTACGACCTGGTTGAATTGCAGGCGCATGCCTTCCACATCCACCACCCGCAGGCGAAACAGCTTCTTGCCCACCGTCTGCCCGCGCCAGCCCCACTCCAGAAAAATGCCGTAACCGATGCTGATGACAAAATAGCCGAGCGCGTAAAGCGCCATGACGAAGTCTGTGCTGATCATTCCGAGCAGATTCAGCGCGGTGCCCAGAATCGTCATGAGAGCGCTGATGCACAGCAGGTCGATGAACCAGGCCAGAAAACGCGTCACCGGCCCCGCGAGCCATTGCGAGAACAGGATACCTTCGGGCGTCCGGATTGTAAGCGTGCTGGTCTTCATTCGTTCCGGGTATCCGGTTTCGATTCCGGGGTTTCCCACCGGGATTCAGGCAGCCGCGGCCTGGAACCTCGATCCTTTCCCGCCTGAGTCAGGAAAAGAAACAGCAGGAACAGTTCGACCAGGCCAAAGGCGATTTTGGTTTCGTAAGGAATAATCGGCTCGTGGTATTGCGACAGGAAGGCTTCAACAAACCCGGCCCAGACCAGCAGCAGGCCGACCCCGAAAATCAGGGTCACGAGGTCGCCGGAAATCTCGCGCAACCGTGTTCGGAGCGGGCGTCGTTTTCCCCGGCCGATGAGCGCGAGGGCCAGCACGAGGCCCGCCTGGCCGGCGATGAGAATGGCGGGGATTTCCACCACCCCATGGGGGAGCAGCCAGCCCAAAAGAAACTTGGTCTGGCCGGCGCGGATGTAATCCACCGCCACCGCGCCGAGAATCACGCCATTATAGAAAAGCATCAAAATGGTGCCGATGCCCCAGGTCATGCCCAGCGCCAGGGTGAAGATGGCGATCTGGGTATTGTGCGTCATTAACTGCGCGGAAAAGGCGGTTTTATAACCTGCCAACCGGTCTTTCGTGGCTTTCTCCTCCTCGGCAACCCGTTGGGCCGGGTTCTCCTGCAAATGCTCGAACGGCATCAGCACCGGCTTGGATTCCGGGTCGAACGCGATGGCCAGACCGCCGAACGCGCAGCCCGCCAGAGTAATGGCAGCGGACAGGTAAAACGCCCGGAGATGACGGCGGAACGTCTGCGGCAGCGTTTGAAAAATCCATCTCAGCGGAAATATCCGGCGCTGTTTCTCGCGCGTTTCATGAATCTCCCCATAAGCCCGGGCGACGAGATTCTCCAGGTAACGCCGCATTTCCGGCTCGGAAGAAAACGTGGCGATTTTCGCCAGGTCGGCTGCTGTGCGTTCGAACAGGTGATGAAAGCGCCGGACCTGTTCGAGCGGCAGTTTGAGATCCGGCGCCGCTTCCAGCCGTTCGAGCATTTGTTCCAGCTCGAGCCACGACGCCCGTTCGCCCGCGATGAATCGTTGGAGGTCGATGATCATGACGATGCGTGGCGCGGGGTGTGCGGTGCGCAAGACCAGCGCCGGGAGGCTGGATCCAGTTCACGTCTCACGCAGGGATCCTCGTGTTTTCGTGTTCACAGCAACTGCCTTTGTTTCAAGCTCAGGTATTGCGAAACCAGATCGGCGCTCAAACGCTCATTGTCGAGCAACGAGAACCGAACCCCGCGCCGTTGCAGGACTTTTTCCAGCTCGCGCAGGTTTTGCCGGAGCAAATGTCCGCCCAGATGCTGGTACAGCTCGTCCACGGAGGCGGGATCGGGATGGGTGAACAGCGGAATTGCCCCGGGCGGCTGCAGCATGTTCACCAGCACCAAATGCTGGCGGCGGATCAGTTCCAGGTTGCGAACGAAACCCTCCGCCAGCGCCGGATCATCGAGCGAAGTCAAAAAGACCAGCAACGCGCGGCGGCGGAGCCGCAGGCGGATGAAGGTGCAAACCTCGTCAAAATCCGGCGTGACGATTTTGGGCTGCAACGTGTAAAGCGCGTCCCGGCAGGTGCTATAATGCGCCTTGCCGTTTTTGGCCCGCACAAAGTTTTCGACGCGGTCGGAAAACGTCAACAGTCCGAACAAATCGCCCTGCTGTTCCGCGGCCAGGCCCAGCACCAGCGCGGCGGTGACGAAACGTTCCAAGGCTGTGGTGTCAGGCGTCGGGCCGGGGATTGGGCCGCCGGTTGAAGAATGTGCAACCTGCAACGTTGAACCCGCAACCGCGGCACTGCGCGCGGAGAGCCGCGACGCATCGAGGATGACATACACCTCCTGCGTCCGTTCGATCTGAAAGACCTTGGTGACGGGCCGGCCGCGCCGGGCCGTGGCTTTCCAGTGAATCTCGTCGAAACTGTCGCCCGGAACATACTCGCGCAGCTTTTCGAAGTCGCGGCCTTTGCCGACCTGCCGTTGCGCGTGCAATCCGAACGCGCCGCGGTGGAGAAACAGCGCCGCCAGATTCTTCCGTTCCGGAAGCAAATTGGGATAGACGCGGATTTCCGACCGTACCGGGACGGTTTTGCGAACGGCCCAAAAACCGAACGGCGAGCTGCCCTCGAGATACGCCGAGTCGAGCCGGTAATTGCCGCGACGGCGCGGCGTGCACGTCCACACCAGGCGCGACCATTCGCTGGACTCCGGCAAGACCACGTCCAGTTCCTCGACGTCCGCCGGGATTTCCCGCGGCCATGCCAGCGCGACGCGCAACGTTCTCCGGCGACGGCGAACGTTCCGGATCCGGACTTCCAATTTCGCCTCGCGGTCTTTCGACATCCGTGCCACCTCGGGCAGTTCGACGCTGATTCCCGCCAGACAGTTGAGCGCGCCGCAGGCATCCACCAGCGCCAGCAGCGCGAGCGCGCCGATGGCGGACAACGAAATCCCCGCCGCCGCCGCCGGTTCCACGGCGCCGAGCAGCGCGAAGGGGAGCACGATCGCGCCCGTCCAGAACAACAATCTTGAACGCGGGACAATCATCGCGGCACCGCAAGTTGCTGGAGGATCTGTTGAATGACTTCGGCCACCGTCAGCCCTTCGATCTCGAATTCGGGCCGCAAAATCAGGCGATGCTCGAGCACCGGTTGCGCCATGGATTTGATGTCATCCGGCGTGACGAAATCGCGGCCGGACATCGCGGCGCAGGCGCGCGCCGCCATGAGGAGCGACTGGGTGGCGCGCGGGCCGGCGCCGACCAGCACGCTTTCATGCTGGCGCGTGGCTCGGACGAGGTCCACCAGGTAGCCGGTCAATTCGTCGCGCAGGACGATCGCGGCCAGTTCGGCGCGCAACGCCGCCAGGTCTTCCGGTTTGATGACCGGCTGGACGACGCCCTGCGCGAGCAAGGTTTCGGGCGCCTCCCGGGTCATGGTTCGCTGCGCGAGTGCCAGTTCCTCGGCGCGGTCCGGAGTTTTCATCGTGATCTTGAGCATGAACCGGTCTTTTTGGGCTTCGGGCAGCGGATAGGTTCCCTCGTATTCAATTGGATTTTGGGTGGCGAACACGGTGAAGTTGGCGGGCAGGGAATGGGTTTCGCGGTCGATCGTCACCATCCGTTCCTGCATGGCTTGCAACAGTGCAGACTGGGTTTTGGCCGGGGCGCGGTTGATTTCGTCCGCGAGCAGGAACGAAGTGAAGACCGGCCCTTTGATGAGGGAGAATTCATTGCGTTGCAGGTTGAAAACGTTTGTGCCGGTGATGTCGGCCGGCATCAGGTCGGGTGTGAACTGGATGCGGGCGAAATCGCAGCCGAGCACGTGGGCGAGGGTGCGCACGAGGAGGGTTTTGGCGACGCCGGGGACGCCTTCGATGAGGGCGTGATTGCCGGTGAAGATGGCGATCAACGCGCGCTCGATGACCTCGTGCTGGCCGATGATGACTTTGCCGGTTTCGTGCCGCGCCTGGGCGAGGACTTCTTTCAGTCGTTCGATGTTCATGGGTTGGGTTCCGGTTTCGAGGTTTCCGGTTCGGGGTCGCGGGTTTCGGTTTTTGAGTTTCGGGTTTTGAGCACGTTGCAGATCATACGATAGGTCCGGAGGGGATCGCGCTCCCGGGCCGCCAGCGCCTGGTCCGCCGAGAAAATCGCCTCGGCCTGCTGCCGTCTGGCGGAGGAGCATCTGCCGGACTGCGCCGCCGATTTTTTCCATTCGGCGAAGCAGGTGGCGAGGACGTCGCGCGGAGCGATGTTGCGGCGGAGCAAATTCACGAAGCCGGCTGCGGCTTCCTTTCCCGCGACATATTCCCGTGGCATGTCCTCCCCCTGCAGCGGGACCAGGCTCAGCGAGTTTTTCCAGATGAAAAGTCCGGCCAGCAGAATCAACCCCGCGACCAGCCCCTGCAAATGATATTGGCGCATGAGGACCGCCACGCCGGAGGTTTCCATGACGCCGAGGTGCGCTTCATCGAAAACCACGTTGCGGTTCGGACCGATCAGCCAGGCGAGGAAATCCGCGTGCCGGTCGTTCTGCAGCGCTTCGTTGCTGAGGAAGTACGAATCGGTGGACAAGACCACCGTGCCGGGGCCGAACCTGCGCTCCATCACCACCGCATTGGTGCCGCGCGCGTAAATCGTCCGCCACGCCGGATCCAGGTTCGTAAAAACGATGCCGCTGTGCCAGTCGAGCGCCCGGGGCAGCGGCAGGTCCGATCGGTTCACCACGCGGACGGGTTCGTAACCGTCGCCCTCGCCCTGCCCGAGTTTTTTGAAATCCGTGTGAAACCCCCAGCGTTCCGCCAGGTCAATGCCCCATTCGGAATCATGGCGCGGCTTTTTTTTGCGGCCGGATTTGGGCGGAGACATTTTCTCGTTTTTAGGTGTTTTCCTGGTTTCCTGCCGCGCCGACCGGATCGAATTGGTTCCGGATTCGTCGTCCGGCGTGAAAGTGTAGGGCTTTTCGGTTTGCGGAAAGAAAGTGACGACCAGCCGGCCGCCGCGCGCGAGGAACCGCTCGATTTCCCTGAAGGTATCCAGGGGAAACCCGTTCCATTCGTAAGTCCACTCGCTGCTGGAGGCGGCGAGGTGGAGATAGGTGGTGGCGTGGCCCTCGGGCATTTGATCGGACGCGGAGTAATCGCGCCGGGTGGAGATCCCGGGCATTTTCTCCAGGCTTTCGTAAAGCGCCATGGTGCCCAGCGGGTCGGAGCGCAGGGAAGAATAGGGCGGGTAAACATCGCCGGCCTCAAACCGGAGTTCGAAGAGCCGCACCAGGCCGAAGGCGAACGCCGCCGCGCAGCCCAGGACGATCAGGATGGGAAAGTATCGCCTCATCCGGTTGCCTTGATCTTTTCCACGTTCGCTTCAAACCGGTTCACCAGATCGCGGTTGACTTCGTGCATGCCGTACCAGATGCGCTCGAAAGCCGCAACGCTTTCGTCAAAGACTGAAAGCAGGTCGGGGAAAGAATGTCCGCGCCGGCGCAGTTCGCAGCCGTAATCGCGGTTGGATTTGAAGCGCGCGATGCTGATCAGGTTGCGTTGGGCCAGGTGCGCCAGGCTGGCGAGGTAAAAGGCGCGCATCGCCAGGCGCAGTTCGCCGCGGTCCAGAAGTTCGCGCGCCAGGCGGGTCCAGCCGTCCTCCGGCAACTGGTCGGCGCCGACGTTTTCGTCGGCGAGGTCCGGCACCGGCTGGATGGGTTCGCCCGCCACGGTGGTGGATGGGCGGCGCCTGTTCCGCCAGAGGCGATAAATCAAAATGACCAGCGCGGCCAAGGCGGCGGCCACGAGTCCATAAAGCAGGATTTCCAGCGACATAATCCATCCATATCCGGAAGTGTCCGGGCCGATCTGCCGGGTTCTGAAGAATTTCCGGAACCATTCATCCAGCCAATCCATAACGGCGCGCACCCACCGGCGCAGCAGGCCCGTGACTTTCTCCAGAAACCGGGCGATGACGCCTTTCTCGGAATCCGGCTCCGCGATATTTTCGCGCGGCATGCGCCAGGTGTATTTGCGCCCCCGAAGGACTTCGTTGATGGTGCGGTCCAGTTCCGGGGGCGACAGGCCCGGCGGCGAAGTTTGCCGTTGGTCCGGGGGCGGGGCGGTTGGAGCCGTGTCGGCCGCCCGGGTTGAACTCGCGCCCGCGAGCGTCAGCAAGAGCGCCAGGACGGCGGCCAGTTGCCGCGCCGAAGCCGCGCAGTGTTTCAGTTCGGCCTTCAAATCTTCGCCTGACCGCCGTGATTCGCCATAAAAGCAGCGCAAGGCATAGATGATTTTCAGGAGGGGATCCACACTGAGGTAAGTTAGTCCGGCCATGGCGGCAAAGAACGTCGTGTTAAGCATGCTTAACGGGCTCCGGGTAAAAACGGATTCCACGCCGGACAACATTTTGATCAGGTGCGGCAGCGTCCAGCAAACCGTGATCCAATTCAGGAACACATAAAAGCCGAAAGCGGTCATGACGAGGAGGACGACATGGTTTTGGCGCGGCCAGAGCGCCGCTTGTTTCCATGAATGTTTCACCAGCTTCGACATTTCGCCCGATTCAGTGTCGGCCAGCGCGGTCGCGTTCTGGTAGACGGCGTAAGTCCAGGCGAACGGGAGCAGGGGGATGAGCGACAGCGGCAGAAGCAGGAGTCCGGAGGGTTGGACGATGGCCTGGGCGAGGAAAATGCGCCAGCACCGGCGGGCGGTCCAGCGGGCCGGTGGTTCCAGGGTGATTTGCGCGCGGATGCGGCGGGTGAAGACGGACTGCCAGAATTTCATCCAGAGAAACAGCATGGCCACGCCCAACGAGGCATCGGCCAGATGCCGGCCGGCGAACGGGCTGCGGCTCATGTCGGCCCAGAAGTAGAGCCACCCCAGGACAAAAGGAATGGCTCCGGCGTAGTAGGCCGCGAGCGTCGCCGCCGGCGCGGTGCGCAGCAGATGCACCGCTTCCTCGACGAGATCGAGTCCGCTTCTGCCTTCCTTTTGCCGGGGCGCGCGGTTCATTGCTTGTCGATCCAATGGACCCGCCAGAGCGTTCCTTCGTGGAAGGAGTCCGGCAGCGCAAGCAGCCCTTCACCGATCAGGAAGAAGAAGAACCAGGCGATGAAAATGCCCAGCAGGCACTGGGCGAAGCGCATGATCTTGACGAAGGCCGGCCGTTTCGTCAGCGGCAGCCGCGCCAGTTTTTTCAGGCACACGGAACACAGGACGCGGTCGTCGTGTTCCGTGACGCATTCGCGGCAGAAAAACTGTTTGCACTCCGGGCACTGCGCCACCGCTTCGCGCCGGGCATGATTGAAACAACGCTGATGGGCCAGGTTGAGCATCGTTCAATGCGGGTGCATTCAGGGCACACTGCGCGGCGGAGCGTTCGGGTCATCCACCACAAAAGAGGGGTCAGGCGCGCGGGGCGAAGCCGGCGCGGCGGCGGGCGATTCGACCCACCCCCGCATTCGCGCCGAAATATCTTCCGGCGCCAACTGGCCCTGCGCAGCGGCGATGAGGGGCCGGATGCGGTTGAGGATTTTCCGCGCGCGCCGCACCCGGCTCAGCGGGGGCAGTTCCTCGGTTTGGACGGCGGTTCGGAGGTGGCAGGCGCAAGTCGGGCCGAGGAGATTATTGATCAACAACGGCACGGTGAAAATGGAGGCACTGATGGCGGCGGCGATGATTGCGCCCGCGTCCCGGTTGCGGCTGGAAGACAGCGCCGTGGCCAGCCAGGCGAGGCAAAGAACCGTCGGGATGATGAGGACCCAATTCCAGATGGCCCGGCGTTTTGAGGCCACGAACAGGATTGCCTGGATATCGCGAAAATAAAAACGCTTGTACTGTTCCGTGTAGCCGGTCGAATCAATGCTGAGCAGGTGATCCTTGCCGAGCCACAGACTGGAGCGGGTGGCGAAGGCGGCAAAGAAGCCGGCGCGGCGCATATGCGTCCGCGTCAAACGACGGTATTCTTTCTCAGCCATGATGTCGGGAACGGGCGGTAGTGATAAAATAAATCAGCAAGATCCAGCCGGCGATTTGCAGTGTTGCCAGGACCATGGCGATCACATAACGGATCCGGGTGCGGTGAACGATGCTCCGGGGCGCGTTCCAGTAGCGGATGGCGATGTAAAGGGCCATGGGCGCGGTGATGAACGTGAAGTAAACCCCGAAAACAACGGCGATGGGCAGAACCGTCAACGCGAGCGCGATGCTGTCGTAAAGTGTGCGCTGGTTTTCCAGGTTTTTAATTTTCCCCTTGGCTTTTCCGGTTTCAAGGCAGGCGGGGCAGAAGTGCTGGCCGTTCAAATCGCAGTCGCACAGGGCGCATAGAAACCGACCGCAGCCCTGGCAGGGGAGCACGGCCTTTTTGTTGGGATGATAATAGCAGGTGGATTCGCCCTCGACCATGACGGTTTCGCCGTCGCGACCCGACGCGATCCGGCGGAACAATGCGGGGAACACCTCGATCTGCAACGGCACACTGCAGGCGGGGCACGGCGACGGTTCGGGCTGGTTGAAGATCCCATCGAGCAATGATGCGCGGCACCGGGGACATTGTACCAGCGGCGAATTCATCGGCTATTTGTAAACCACGCGGGTGTCGCAAATGCGGTCGTGCAGCGCGCGCTTTTGTTCGTCGAATCCGGCCATGATATAGCCGATCAGACAGATCATGTAACTGAGCATTTTGGAAAAATATCGGCCCAGCGCCCGGAGGTAGGAAACCCGTCCGCCGTCCGCCGTCACCACCTGAATTTTGCAGGCCATCTTGCCGAGTGTGGCGCCGTATTTGCCGATCAGCACCACCTCATACGAGACGCCAATGGCAATTTGGATTGCCATCAGGACGAGCTGAAGCCCGAGGGCGCGTTTGGGTTGCAATCCGATTGCCTGGCTGGCACTCAACCCGGCGATCAATTGAATGCAAAAATTCACCGCTCCCAAAATGAGCCCATCCAGAAACACCGCGCCGAATCGAATCCAGAACCCGGCATAGTTCATGGCGCCGGTGTTGATCTTTGCGCCCTCGGCCAGCTTTTGCATGAAAACCGGCTTGCAGTTGGCGCAGACGTGCGCCTGGCCATGGCGGATCATGTTGTCCGTTGAAAATATGCCGCCGCACTCGGTGCACACCGCTTCGGCCGCGTCGCCGCCGGCCGCTCCGGCGGGGGCGGCAGCGGCCGCCGGACTGGCATCGAGCCTTGGAGCGGCCGGTTTGGAGCCGTCCTTGGCTTCGTGGTAAGGCGCCCAGTTGGCCAGGCCCTCGCGCCAGATCAGGGTGTCAGTTTGGATTTTGCCGGCGCGGCGCAATTCTTCAAGCTGTGCGTCGCTCACCGGGCCGGCTTGCTTTCCTTGATCAACGTAATACCACTTCATGGGGTTTTGATTCCTAGGAATTTTGCTGTTTCACAATCGCTCGCAACCATCCAAGGCGCCGTTTTGCCACAAACCTCAAAGGAAAAGCAATTCATTTCATGGGAATCGGCTGGCGATGGCAAATCTTGAGGGTTTTTTGGCTGAAACGAGCCCGCAAACCTTTGGTGGGGTGAGGCTTCCCGAAACTGTCCGGCCGGATGGCGACAGCCTGATTCAGTTGGGGGTGCAGGCGTTGCGCGCCGGCGGGGCCGGTGGCAGATTCGTGTCATGGAAAACGCATCCGCGGCAGCTGCAAAGCTCCCGCCGGACGCTCAGGCTCCTGCGTCTCCATGAAATAGTCCCGAATGACTGCCTGCATCCGGGTGGAACGGCGCAGGTTCGAGCCATCATCAGTTTTGGGGACTTCCCGACGCTCTCCGGTAGGAGTAGCATGCTCATCACTACGCCCCATCTGTTGCTGCCCACAGCCATTGTACGGCGTATTCTGGCTACGCGTGGGACAACAGCGTGAAGCGTGGGATCGGTTGCAGGGACAGCGAATGAGTTCCGGGCGGGATCGCTGTGATGCTTTCCTTGCTATCGGGATCAAAATGCCAGTGAACCTCAAACCAAAAACCTATGCACAACAAACCTGAATCAAAGGCAACGGCGGCATCTGCGGGGCATTTGCCGGGGTCCATCAACGCCAAAGGCCACCTGCCGCAAGTCATTTCTCCATGGATCAAACTCGTTGCTTCCGCGGTCCTCGCGTTTGCGCTCACACCCATTGCCCAGGCCGGACCGACCCAGGTTTTCGGCTCACAGTGGGCATGGGACAATAACTTCAACAACAGTACGATCAATGCCACGTTTGGGTCCGGAAGCACTCCCAGCATCACCGTTTCATACAACTTCGGCAGCTACAACCTCTATGGCTATCCCGCGTGCATTCGCGGATGGCACTACGGCTATAATCCGGCCAACGACAATCTGTTTCCGATGCAAGTGTCGGCGGCGACTTCGGTGCCTTGCACGTTTTCCTACAGCTCGAGCGGCGCGAACATGGCCGGCGATTTCGCCTACGACATGTTTCTGCGCTGGGACAATGCCAAGTCAACGCCCCAGCTGGAGATCATGGTTTGGGGTGGAAACGACTCCTACCCGATCGGCACCCAGACCGGCACCAGCATATTGAGCGCGGGGGGCTGGACGTATGACTTGTGGGAGGGCAACAACAGCGCGGCGGGCTATTACGTTTACACGTTCATTCCGCACGGCACGGCGGGGCAGGGCAACCTGCCGACGAGCGGCAGCGTGAATGTTGACATGAAGACCTTCTTCAACTGGCTTCAAGCCAACCGGAGCAGCAGCGGTTACTTTAACAACACCATGTACCTGGATGTGGTGGAAGCGGGCCTCGAGATCACCCGCGGAACCGGTTCGGCGACGATGAGCGCCAACATCACCGCCAGCACAAGTGGGGGCGGCGGCGGCGGCTGCACGCCCACGACGATTACTCCCTACACGCAGGTCAACGGAGGCGCATGGCAGCAGACGGCCAGCGCTTCGTTAACTGCGGGCGGCTCGGTCGTGTTCGGCCCTCAACCCGTCAGCGGCGGTTCCTGGCATTGGAGCGGCCCCAACGGATTTAGCGCCAGTACCCGCGAAGTCACCCTCGGCAATATTCAGACGACTCAGGCCGGAACCTACACCGCCACTTACACCAATCCCGGTGGTTGCAACAGCACGCAGAATTTCGCCGTGACCGTCAGTGGCAGCGGCGGCGGTGGTGGAGGCGGCACAATTGCGAACGGCACCTACAAAATCATCAACCTGAACAGCGGCCAGGCGCTTGACGTCTTTGGCGCCGGCACCGCCAACGGAACCCAGATTGACCAATGGCCATACAACAGCGGCAATAACGAGCGCTGGACTGTCACCAGCCTCGGAAATAACCAATACGAAATCCTCGGAGTCCAGAGCGGACGGTCCCTGGACGTCAACGCCAACGGCACCGCGAATGGCACGAAGATCGAGCTATGGGATTACTCCGGCGGCAACAACCAGAAGTGGACCATCACCGCCACGTCGGGCGGCTACTACCGCATCACGCCGGCGAACGCCACCGGGTCGTGCATTGAAGTCAGCGGCTCCTCCACGGCCAACGGCGCCCTGGTGGACTTGTGGACTTACGGCGGCGGCAATAATCAACAATGGGCATTCCAGTCGCCGTAAGAACTGAAGAGCGAATTGCTCCATGAACCTCGGCGGCCCGGCGGGCCAAGTGCTCGGACCGGGCCGGCGAGGGGTGTTGAAGTTCCATGAAATCAAAGACAAACCTGGTTCTGCTCGTTGCGGCCATCGCGGCATGCGCCGCCGCGATTCATTGGCGCAGGCCTCCTTCCGCTCCGGCCGCCGTCACGGTTTCAGAATCAGCCGGGATTGATGTGTCGGTTTCCACCGCAGGCCCGAAACCACCCGGCGACGAGCCGGTTCAATCCAGCCAGCCGGTCCTGGTTTCGCCTCCGGTGGCGTCGCTCACAACTGAAGAAATCGTGGCGCAGTTGACGTCCCGGATCCGGGAGGGATTCGCCTCCACGAACGTGGATGTGCGCGAGTATGCGCTGACGAACCTGCTTTCGGCCCTGGTGCTTCAAGATGCCGCGGCGGCGGGGCGCCTGGCGGAAACGGTCGCGGACACAGACCTGCGCGAAGCCGCATTGCGCCAGGTCGCGCGGCAATGGGCCGCAAAAGATTCAGCGGGCGCGCTGGCCTGGGCCGCCGCGCTGGCGGATCCGGCCGAGCGCGATGCCACATTGTCGGACGTTTGCCAGCAAGTGGCGGAGACGGACCCGGCCGCAGCGGTCCGGATGCGCGAGCCATTTGTGCCTGACAGCGTGCCCAACGTGGCGTTGGAAGGGATGATGCAGCAGTGGGCGGAGAAGGATCTTTCCGCGGCGCTCGCCTGGACGCTGGCGCGCCCGCAAAATGGACAGCGCGATGAGTTGATCGCGCGCCTGGCGTTCGTCGAAGCTCAATCCAATCCGGCGGAAGCCGCCCGCCTTGCCGTGGAACAAATCACCCCCGGCCCGCCGCAGGACGAAGCCGTGATGTCCGTGCTGCACCAGTGGGCGTTGCTCGATTTCGCCGCCACCTCCGGGTGGGTGGGACAATTCCCCGAGGGTCCGCTGCGAGATCGTGCCGTCAAGGAATTGGCCGGCATCGCCGGCTACCTGCATCAGTTGAGCGCGCCCTGACCGTTGCGGGGCCGGGGAGGGCCGGCCGGTGGATCACTCCTCTGCCGGCACCACCAGGTTTTCCATGATGTAATCTTTGCGCTCGGGCGTGTTCTTGCCCATGTAGAAGCTGAGGATGTTGGCGGCCTCCGGTTTGGGGGCGTGCTCGACTTTGCTCAGGCGCATGTCTTTTCCGATGAATTGTTTGAACTCCGCCGGCGAAATTTCTCCCAATCCTTTGAAGCGCGTGATCTCGGGCCTTCGCCGCACCGCAGTGTATTGCGCTGGCTGTTGAGCCTGCGTTGGGCTGGATGGAGACGGCTCGTTTGCGGCATCCGCTTCGGCCACGCAGGCGGGTTTCCCGCCCAGCGCCTGTATCGCTTCGTCACGCTCGGCTTCCGAGTAGCAATACAGTGTCTTTTCCTTGTTGCGCACCCGGAACAACGGCGTCTCCAGCACGAACAAATGCCCGTCGTGCACGAGCGAGTCGAAGAAACGAAAAAAATACGTGATCATCAGGTTGCGAATGTGCAATCCATCCACGTCCGCGTCGGTGGCCAAAATGACCTTGTCGTAGCGCAGGCCATCGAGGTTGTCCTCGATGTTCAGCGCTTGCATCAAGTTGTACATCTCGTCGTTTTTGTAAACCACGTCGCGCTTGAGGTCCCAGACATTGAGCGGCTTGCCTTTAAGCACGAACACGGCCTGGTTATTGACATCGCGGCAGCTCGTGATGGACCCGGCGGCTGACTGGCCTTCGCAGATGAAAACCATCGTTCCGCGTCCCTTGTCGCGCTTCGGGTTCAGGTGATTTTTGCAATCCTTGAGTTGCGGGATGCGGAGGGTGATGGCTTTGGCCCGTTCGCGCGCCAGTTTCTTGACCTCCTGCAATTCCTTGCGCAATTCCCGCGTGTCCTCGGCTTTGGCGATGATTTTCTCCGCGATGGTCTTGTTGCGCATGAAGAAGTGCAGCAACTCCTCGCGCACGCTGTTCACGAGGTCGGTGCGGATTTCCGTGTTGCCGAGTTTGTTCTTCGTCTGCGACTCGAAAACCGGGTCCTTCAGGCGGATCGCCACCGCGCCGACCATGGCTTCGCGCACATCGTCGCCTTCGTATTTGGCGTTGGCGAACTCGTTCACGGCCTTGAGCAGGCCCTCGCGAAACGCGCTCAGGTGCGTGCCGCCGTCGCTGGTATATTGGCCGTTGACGAAGGCATAGAACGTTTCGCCATAGCGGCTGTTGCTGTGCGTGAAACAGAACTCCAGCAATTTGCTGGAATAGTGGAGCGGCGGGTAAATGGGTTCGCTGCCATCGGCTTCCAGGTCTTCCATCACCAGGTCCATCAGGCCGAGCCGCGACTGGAACGTCTTCGGTTCCGGCCAGCCGGCCATGCGCAACACCAGTTTGAGTCCGGTGTTCAGATAACTGTAATGCCGCAGCCGGTGCTCGACGTGCTCCGGACGGAACTCGGTCTCTTTGAAAATATCGGGGTCCGGTTCGAACTCGATGAACGTGCCGTCCGGTTCCTTGGTTTTGCCCTGGTCCTCCTTCTTAAGCTTGCCCACCTTGAATGAAGCCTCGGCGAATTCGCCGTCGCGATGGCTGCGCACCCGGAACACTTTCGACAGCGCGTTCACGGCCTTGGTGCCGACGCCGTTCAAGCCGACGCTGAACTGGAACACGTCGTCGTTGTATTTCGCGCCGGTGTTGAT
>CAZFOA010000067.1:0-15979 GCA_964520205.1 uncultured Verrucomicrobiota bacterium
AGCAGGATGAAATCCTGCGCTACGTCAGAGAGGACTTGATTGCCAGGAGACTGACGGTTAATCATGCGACATGTTGAGATCAGGGGTGGATTCAAGGTTGCAGAGGGTCGAGTATCAACTTCGAACGGAGGGCGGATCATCCGGACCGGCAGACAAATTGCTCAGCGGCCTTCATTCGCGCGGCTATCTTCCGCACGTCAAACGGGAAGGGGCCAGCTACTTTGTCACGTTTCGCCTCGCCGATTCGCTTCCTCGTGAAGTGTTGTTGGCGCTCCAATGCAAGCGTGCGGAACGTTTCCACGTTCTCGAAGCAAGAAAGACGCAAGCAATACCCCTCGCGGTCATCGACAAGCCCGAACTCATTGAACGGGACTATCGCCGCGAGTTGGAGCGGTTCCTGGATCGTGGCGCAGGTGCTTGCTGGCTGCGGCGACCGGAAATTGCCGGGCTGACTGCGAGCGCGATTCGGCACTTTGACGGGGAAAGATACGTGCTGGGCGCGTGGGTGGTGATGCCCAACCACGTCCACATGGTGCTGTGGCCGAAGCCCAACCATCGGCTGAGCGACATTCTCCACAGCATCAAACGGTTTGCAGCGCGGGAAGCAAATCGTGCGCTTGGCCGGGTCGGAAAGGAATTCTGGCAGCGGGAATCGTACGATCATTGGATTCGGAACGACGAAGAGACGGCGAGCATAACGAGGTATGTGACCCACAATCCTGTCAACGCCGGACTGTGTCAGGCACCGGAGGACTGGGCCTGGGGCAGTGCGTTTCATCCGCCGTCGTAGCGCAGCTTTGGAAGCTGCTGTATCGGCAGGTTTGCAACCTGCCGGAGGGTGGATGTTCTGCTGCGCCCTGATTGTTGCCGCGGCCCGGCCGGTTGAAAACCGGCGACACAGCAGGATGAAATCCTGCGCTACCTCGCGGCGCGCCTCCGTTCCAGCGTTTGTCGAATCAGCGATGTCCGGTTGGTGATGATTGCATCCGCGCCGATCCCGACCAACCGCTGCGCCAGTCTCGAAGTGTTGACAGTGTAGACCCAGACTTTCAAACCGCGCTTGTGGGCGAGTCGAATTGCCCTTGCGGACACGTGCCGGTTCCAAACGGCTGCTTTCGCGCCGGTCTTGGCGAGTTCATCCAGCCAGCGCGCGCTCAGGCTTCGCAAAAGGCCCGAAGGTTTTCTCCCGTCGACCAGCCGAGCCGGAGGACCGAGGGCGCCGAGCGCCAGGTTCGGTTCCAATTTGTGAAGGGCGTGCAGGCAAGCCCAGTCAAAGGAGATGACGACAACCTGGTCAATCCGATTACGTTTCCGCAAGAGGCCCACGCAGGATTCCGCATCGCCCGATTTGTGCTCGATCAGCGCCACACCGCCGCGGTCGCAAATCAAATCCAGCGCCTCGGTCAGAAGCGGGACTTTTGTTCCGGCAAATGTTGCATCGAACCAGCTTCCGGCATCCAGGCTTCGAATTTCCGCGGCGGTCTTTTCGGCGACTTTGATCCGCCGGCGCTTCCATTTTTTTCGCGCATCGGTGGTGCGATCGAGCGTTTCGTCATGGAACACAACGGGAATGCCGTCTTGGCTGTGACGATAGTCCAACTCCACCAAATCCGCTCCCGCTTCGAGCGCCAGCTTGAACGACGGCAGCGTGTTCTCCGGCGCGACGGCGCAGTAACCGCGATGGCCGATGACCAATGGCTGGCGGCTGGCGATCCGCTTTGACGCGGGCAGGCCATGGTTCAGCGTGTGCATGTCCGCCAATGCATCGTTGTTGAATGCGGTTTGCAAGGGAGAAATAGCCTGCCGCAAGCAAATTCACCGAAGACTTCGACGATTCTCGGACCGCGCATCGCAGCCATGAACCCCCGGGTGGCGAAAGCCGCGGCGGCGCCGAAACCGAAATTGGCAGAGGAATGATTGGCAGAGGAATGCGACAGGAATGTGAACCTATTCCACTGCCGAACATTCCTCTGCCAATCAGTTTTCCCTGGGATCATCCAGGATTGCTTGACATTTGTGCTCCAGTGATCAATAATGTCCGCAGATGTCCAAAGCGGATGACATTGCTTGGACACACCCGTAGATGAAGCTGACAGTCAAAGACGTTGCCGGATTGTTGAACATATCCGAGAAGACGGTATATCGCTGGATTGAGGAGCGAAAGCTTCCTGGTTATCGGTTGAGTGGACAATACCGGTTCAATCGGGCGGAATTGACCGAATGGGCGACCACGAACCGGATCAACGTTTCCCCGCAGCTTTTTGAAGAGCCGGAAAGTGGTTCGGAACCGCTTCCGGCATTGTCCGACGCATTGGAAGCGGGAGGCGTTTTCTACCGGTTGGCCGGCACGAGCAAGCCAGCCGTCCTTCGCAGCGTGGTTGAGGTCATGAGACTTCCCGACCAGGTGGATCGGGAATTTCTTTGGCAAGTATTGTTGGCGCGCGAAGCGTTGGAGTCCACCGCCATAGGTGATGGCATTGCGATTCCGCATGTGAGGAACCCGATTGTGCTGCATGTGCCGCAACCCACGGTGACCTTGTGCTTTCTGGAAGCGCCTGTGGATTTCGGCGCGCTGGACGGTCTGCCGGTGCACACCTTGTTTACGCTGATCAGCCCGACCGTCAGGGCGAATCTTCACTTGTTGTCGCGTTTGGCCTTCGCGCTGCGCAATCCCGATTTCAAGGCGCTCATCATTCGGCAGGCCGGCCGGGACGAGATTCTGGCTGCGACCAGGCGAATCAGCGAAAGCCAGAGTATCCTGCTCAGGGCGCCGGAGAAGGAGGCGGCGCTGTGACCGGGAGCGGCAAAATCGCATTTTCATTCCACCCGAAGCTGTTGGACACGCTGAAGGATTATTCGGGCGCGAAATTCATGCAGGATCTCGTGGCGGGCGTCACGGTTGGGATCGTCGCCCTGCCGCTGGCGATGGCGTTTGCGATTGCGTCCGGAGTAAAGCCCGAGGCGGGCATCTTTACCGCGGTCATCGCGGGTTTCATCATCTCGGCGCTGGGCGGCACCAAAGTCTCCATCGGTGGACCGACCGGCGCTTTCATCGTCATCCTCTATGGGATCTACGCCAAATATGGCGCGGAGAACCTCGCTGTCTGCACCATCATGGCTGGCGTCATCTTGTTCATCATGGGCGCGGCCCGGCTGGGAACGATGATCAAATTCATTCCCTACCCGGTGACGATGGGCTTTACGTCCGGCATCGCGGTGCTCATCTTCAGCACGCAAATCAAAGACTTCTTCGGGTTGAAAGTGGACAAGGTGCCGTCGGAATTCATTGAGAAGATGAAGGTCCTGTTGGAACACGCCGGGACGGTGCAATGGACCACGCTGGCGTTGGCGGCGGCATCGCTGGCCGTGATTTTGTCCTGGCCCAAGGCGTGGCAGCGGCGCGTTCCCGGTTCGATTGTGGCCTTGGTACTCGGGACGGTGGCCGTGGCGGCCCTCCGGTTGCCGGTCGAAACCATCGGCAGCAAATTTGGCGGCATTCCCCAGTCCCTGCCCAGTCCTCACTTCCCGGCCTGGTCGGCCTGGTCCCTGGAAAACTTGCGGCTGCTGATCCAGCCGGCCACCACCATCGCGTTGCTCGCCGCCATTGAATCCCTCCTCTGCGCCGTGGTGGCCGACGGCATGGTGGACGACCGTCACGACTCCAACCAGGAACTCATGGCGCAGGGTATTGCCAACATTGTCAGCCCGCTATTCGGCGGCATTGCGGCCACGGGGGCCATCGCGCGCACGGCGACGAACGTCAAGAGCGGCGGCCGCACACCCATTGCGGGAGTCGTACACGCGCTCACCCTGCTGGTCATCATTCTCGCCGCGGCGCCGCTGGCCAAGTTTATTCCCCTGGCCACGCTGAGCGCCGTGCTCGTGAACGTGGCGCTGAATATGGGGGAGTGGCACAACTTTTCCCGCCTGCCCAAGTGGCCCAAGTGCGACAGCGCCGTGTTTCTCACCGCCTTCGGCCTGACGGTCATCATCGATCTCACCGTGGCCGTCGAGATCGGGATGGTCCTGGCCGCGATCCTCTTCATCAAACGCGTCAGCGAAACAAGCCAGATCACCGCGGTGGACGAAAGCGTCGAAACCGAGGGCTCGCAGCACTCGCTGGTGGGCAAAGAAGTTCCCGAAGGCGTATTGGTTTATCGCATGTTCGGCGCGTTCTTCTTCGGGGCGACGGACAAGCTGGAAAGCGCGCTCAAGCGTGAGAAACAGGAGCCGGACGTGCTTATCCTGCGCATGAGGAAAGTCCTGGCGATCGACGCCACGGGCCTGAACGCGTTGGAAGACCTTTACGAACGGCTGCATCGCCGGGGCAAACATCTGGTCCTCAGCGGGCCGCACACCCAGCCCTTGTTCATGATGGACAAGGCGGGTTTTCTCGACCGGCTCGGGAAGGAAAATGTCTGCGCGAACATCGAGCTTTCACTGGCGCGCGCCCGCGAAATCCTCGGCCTTCCACCCGCGCCGCCGAGCGATCCGTTGTACGCGGAAAAGCAAAAAATCGAAGCCGCGCGTCGCGAACTGGCGACTGCTGTCGAGCGTGCCGGCAGGGTGCTGAACTCGCCAGGCACGAGCCTCGAGAGCGCCCGCGAAACCGACAAGGCGGCCCGGCGATGAACGCACCAACATGTATCTGAATATCATCCAGCTCGCAGAATCGTTCGGCGTCGAGGAAAGCGCTGTCGAGGGCTGGGTGCGCAATGAGGATTTACCCGCCATAAAAGATCGGGGACGCCTGCTCTTCGATCGGGCGCAAGTCGTGGATTGGGCCGCGTCGCGGGGGCGGGTTGCCAAAGTCGGATTTCTTGCGCCCGCGCGTTCCGCCTCCAATCCCGGTCGCCGTCTCGAATTGTTGCTGCGCACCGGCGGAATCTGGCGCGGGGTTGCCGCGGCGGACCTGATCGATACTCTCGACCGTGTCGTGGCGGCATTGCCGGGAGCCACTCCGGAGGTGCGCCGGATTCTGGCGCAACGATTGCGCGCGCCCGGCGGCATCACCTGGGCGCCGGTGGGAGAGGGACTGGCTCTGCCGCACTTGCGCTCCCACGTGACCCTGGGCCGTGACGCCGGCCTGCTCGCCATCGTGCTGCTGCGCGAGGCGCTGCCGCTGGCGGAGGAGCCCGCCGATGGAGTGCCCGTGACGCGCCTGCTGTTCTTCATCGCGCCGTCGCCGCGCGCGCATCTCGAACTGCTTTCCCAATTGAGCGCTGCGCTGACCCGCGGCGCCCTGCGCGAACTCGTGCTCAAGGGCGCGCCGGATGCGGACATTTTCAATGCCCTCAGCGTTCAGGTGCCGCCGATCGCCGCCGCGGCTGGAGAGAGGCCCTGATCCGATGAAAGAGATGGGAACATTCAACATTCAACATTCAACATCAAATGCCCAATGGAGCGGCGGCGAGGTTTCCGCGCGCCGTTCGGTGTCGACGGTCCGGCACTGGATGTTGAACGTTGAATGTTGGACGTTGAATGTTGATCGGCTTGCGTCGCGAAAGGTGTCTGCCAGGGGAGGTTGGACCTCGTGACATTCACTCCCGGCACTCTGTTGTTTCTCGCGGCGATCGCGACGGTGTTTGGTCTCGCGGGTGCGGGCCGGGCGCCGCGCCTGTGGCTGGCGGCTACTTTGGCGGGAGCCGCTTCGGCGCTGGCCGCCGCGGTGTGGGTGCTCGCGGGCGGGGGGACCTGGGAGTGGCGCTCGAACTTCCTCGTGTGCGGCGAACCGTTGCATCTGCGGCTGGACGCGATGAGCGCGTTTTTTCTCGTGTTGGTGGCGGTGATCGGCGGTGTCTGCAGCGCCTATTCCAGGGAATACTGGCCGGATGCCGCGCATCCGCGCTCGGCGCCTTCCGGTCGCGCCTGGTGGAGCGCGCTGCTGGGTTGCTTGGGCATCGTGCTCGTGGCGGCGAACGGCCTGCATTTTCTCCTGGGTTGGGAACTCTACACTGTGAGCGCGTATTTTCTCATCACGCGCGATCGGCAGAAGCGCGGCGTGCGGGCCGCGGGCTGGCTGTATCTCGGAGCGTCGCACGCGGGCACGTTGTGCCTGTTCGCGTTTTTTGCGCTGCTGGCCGCGCGCACCGGCAGTTGGGATCTTGGCCCGATGCGGGAGCAAGCCGGCCTGGCGCCGCTTTTCTGGCTGGCGCTGGCGGGATTTGGTTTGAAAGCGGGCATGTTCCCGCTGCACATCTGGCTGCCCTCCGCCCACGCCAACGCCCCGAGCCATGTGTCGGCCATTCTCTCCGGGGTGACGCTCAAAATCGGCATCTACGGCCTCGTGCGCTTCAGCGGCTGGCTGCCCGTGCCGGCCGCGGCGGGCTGGACCGTCGCCACGCTGGGGGTGGTCAGCGCGGTGCTCGGCGTGGCCTTCGCGCTCGGCCAGCACGACCTCAAACGGCTGCTCGCCTACCACAGCGTCGAGAACATCGGCATCATTCTCATCGGTCTCGGCTTCGCCATGGTGGCATCGGTGAACGGTCATCCGGCCTGGGGCGCGCTGGCGCTGGCCGGCGGTTTGCTGCACGTGTGGAATCACGGTCTGTTCAAGGCGCTGCTGTTCCTCGGCGCCGGATCGGTGCTCCACGCCACCGGCACGCGCGAAATGAACCGGCTCGGCGGACTCTGGCGGGCGATGCCGTGGACGGCCGGGTGCTTCACACTGGGCGCCGTGGCCATCGCCGGACTGCCGCCGCTAAATGGTTTCGTGAGCGAATGGCTGGTTTATCTCGGCCTGTTCGACGCTGTCGGTTCGCGCGGCCCGGTGGCGTGGGGCGCGGTGCCGGCGGTGGTTTTGCTGGCGATGACCGGCGCGCTGGCGCTGGCGTGTTTCGTGAAAGTCTGCGGTGTGGTGTTCCTCGGCCTGCCGCGCACGGAAGCGGCGAAGCACGCTCACGAATGCGGATGGTTCATGCGGTCCCCCATGCTCGTGCTTGCGGCCGCGTGCGCGGCCATCGGCCTGGCCCCCGTTTTCTTCTGGCCCGCCGTGGCGCACGCGGCGGGGGCGTGGCAGCCGGACGCGGCTGGGATCGAGGCGCGCGCGCCGATGGTGACGTTGGGCGCGTGCAACGCCGGCTTCGCGCTGCTCGCCGCTCTGGCGGCGGCGGTGCTCTGGCGGCGCGTCAAGCATAACGGATTCCGTCGCGCGGGGACCTGGGATTGTGGTTACGCCGCACCCACGGCCCGAATGCAGTACACCGCCGGTTCCTTCGCGGGCATTATCACCGGCTGGTTTGCCTGGATTCTCCGGCCGGAACGCCACACGCAGCTCCCGCAAGGGCCGTTCCCGGACCGGGCGAGCTACGCGGAGCACACGCCCGAGACGGTGCTCGAACACATTGTTGAACCCGCCGGCTCATTCGTGATGCGGGTCTCCACCGCGGTGCGCCGCCTGCAGCATGGGCGGTTGCAATTCTATATTTTCTACCTCGTCGTGGGTCTGGCGGCGATAGCCATTCTAGTTTTTTGGGGAGGCGGGAAATGATGTTCATCCTGGAAATCTTGCTTCGCCTGGCGGCATGGCTGGTATTGGCGCCGCTCCTGCCAGGCATCATCAACAGGGTCAAGGCCTGGGTCGCGGGCCGGCGCGGTCCGCCGGTGCTGCAGCTCTACTACGACCTGGCCCGGCTCTGGCGCAAAGGCGTCGTCCTGAGCACCGCAGTTTCGCCCGGGCACATTGCGGGGACGGCGGTGGCCTGGGTGGCGCTGGCCGGCGCGGCGATGCTGTTGCCTTTGGGACCCGGAGGGGCGGTGCTGGCCTTTCGCGGCGATGCGCTGCTGTTCATCTATTTGCTGGCGATGGCGAGGTTCTGCACCGCCGGCGCGGCGCTCGACACCGGCTCGGCGTTCGAGGGAATGGGCGCGGCTCGCGAAGTGAGCTACGCGGTGCTGGCCGAGGCGGCGATGATCACGGCGCTGCTGACCCTTGGCTTGCAGAGCGGCAGTGTCTCGCTGGCCACGATGCTGGTGCCGTCGGCGGGCGCGGGCGCGGCGCTGCTGGCGGCGGGACTTTTCATCGTGTTGCTGGCGGAAAGCTGCCGCGTGCCGTTCGACGATCCGAACACGCACCTGGAGCTGACGATGATCCACGAAGCCATGGTGCTGGATCATAGCGGACCGCCGCTGGCGGCGATCCTGCACGGCGCCTCGCTGAAGCTGCTTGTTTACGCCGTGCTGCTGGCCGAGGCGGTTCTGCCCATCGGCGAACTGTCGCCGCTCGCCGCCACGGGCGCGCTGATCGGCTCGGTGCTCGCGGTGGCGGTGGGGGTGGGATTGGTGGAATCATTGCTGGCGCGGTTTGCGTTCCGCCAGGTGCCGTTGCTGCTGACGGCGGCGTTTCTGCTCTGCCTGTTCGCGCTGCTGGCGGTGTGGAAAGGAGTTGGCGTTTGAATGGCACGTTAAACTTGCTGATTGGCCTGGCCATGGGACTGAATCTGCTCGCGCTGGGCAGCAGCCGGCTGCCGGCGCTGATCAGCGCGGCGGCGGCGCAAGGCATGGTGCTGGGAGCATTGCCGTTGTTGCTCGAACACGAATTCGCCTGGCTGGTCTGGATGGTGGCCATCGGCACCATTGTCATCAAGGGCTTCGTCATCCCCGGCTTGCTGCGCCGGGCGATGCGCGCGGCGCACATCGACCGCGAGGTGGAACCGCTGCTCGGCTTCGTTCCGTCGCTGCTGCTCGGCGCGGCGGCGACCATCGGCGCGGTGGCCCTGGGCGGAGCGCTGCCGTTGCTCCCGGAACATGCCCGCACGTTGCTGGTGCCGGGCGCATTTGCGACCCTGGTCAGCGGCTTGCTTTTGTTGATCGGCCGCAGCAAGGCCATCTCCCAGGTCTGCGGTTATCTGGTGCTGGAAAACGGCATCTACCTGTTTGGCCTGCTGCTCATCCACGCGACACCGCTGTTGGTGGAGGCGGGCATCCTCCTGGACCTGACCGTGGGCGTGTTCGTCATCGGGATCATCGTGGATCGCATCCAGCGCGCGTTCGATTCCCTTGACACCCGCAAGCTCACCATGCTGCGCGAATGAAAGAACTGGGACTCATCGTGGTGCCTTTGGCGGGAGCGGGTCTCGCGGCTGTCTGGCCGGGGGACCGCACGCGGCCCTGGCTGTTGCCGGTCGTCGGCCTCGTGCATGTCGTGCTGGCGTTCTGGCTGATGGTGGACCCGCCGGCGGTTGCGCCGGGCGCATGGCTGGGATTCGATCCGCTCGCGCGGGCGGTATTGCCGGCGGTGTCGGTGCTCTTCCTCGGCTGCGCCGCTTACGCCGTGGCCTACCTGCGCTTGCGTCCGGAGCGCCCGAACCGTGTGTTTGTGGCATCGCTGCTGGCGGTGCTGGGGTTGTTGAGCGCCGGACATCAGGCCCGGCATTTGGGTTTGCTGTGGATTGCGACCGAGGCGGTGACGCTTGCGGCGGTGCCGCTGCTGCACTTCAATGGCACGGCGAGGGCCTTCGAGGCGACGTGGAAATATCTGCTGGTCGGCGGCACGGGCATTGCCCTGTCGCTGCTGGGCTCCTTTTGCCTCGGCTACGCCTCGCTGCACGGCGGCGGCGGCGGCGATCTCACGTTTACCGCGTTGACGGCCCAGGGCACGGGCTTGTCCCGTCCGTGGGTGCTGATCGCCTGGGTGCTGCTGCTGACCGGTTACGGCACGAAGATGGGTCTGGCGCCGATGCACACGTGGAAGCCGGACGCCTACGGCGAGGCGCCCGGGATAGTGGGGGCGATGCTGGCGGGCGGCGTGACCACGGTGGCCTTTACGGCTCTGCTGCGGATCCGAGCGGTAGTGGCTGCGGCCGGGGCCGGCGCGGTGGCGGATCGCACCCTGCTGGGCATCGGGCTTTTTTCGGTGCTGGTGGCCGCCTTGTTTTTGCTGGGCACACGCGACTTCAAACGGATGCTCGCCTATTCGAGCGTCGAGCACATGGGCATTCTGAGCATCGGCGCGGCGCTGGGCGGCGCGGGGGTCTGGGCGGCGCTTTTTCATGTCTGGAACAATGCGCTGACCAAGGGAGCGATTTTCATGAGCGCGGGCAACCTGCGCCGGGCGGCTGGCGGACGCACCATGGATGAAGTCGCCGGCATGGAGTTTCTCATGCCCATGTCCTCCCGGATATTTGTCGTCGGGATGCTGGCGATCACGGCTTGTCCGCCGTTCGGACCATTTTTCAGCGAGCTGCGCATCTTGCGCGCGGCGTTTGCGGAGGGTCACCGCGCCGTCGCGGCGTTGTTTCTGACCGGTCTGCTGTTTGCATTCCTGGGGCTGAGCCGGCTGGTGTTCGCCATCGTGGACGGACGTCCGCGGGCGGCGGCGCGGGCGACCGGCCGCCAGTTCCGCGAGACGGCCGGGATCGTTGCGCCGCCGCTCGTGCTGATGGGGTTGTCGTTGTGGCTCGGTCTGGCCACGCCGTCGGTTTTGCAAAACGCGTGGACCGCCGCCGTTGCGGCCCTGTTTCCAACCCCATGAGCGCCCCGCAAGAATTCGCCCAGTTGGGCAACGCGACGAGCCTGCCATGGAAGGAGGTGCCGGAATGGCCCGTCGGGGCCTTTGTCGAGGCCACGGCCACAGAACTGGAGCGCGGCGGCCGGCTGTGCGCGTGGTTTGGCGTGCCGGAAAGCGCGGCGGTGCGGCTCGTTGCCGTGCTGGCTTACGACGCCGACAACACCCTGGCGGTGGGCCGCAGCGCGCCGGTGAGTGGCGGCTATCCGGCGCTCACACCGCGCCACGCGCAGGCACATTTGTTCGAGCGCGAGGTCTGGGAACAGCACGGGCTGGTGCCGGCGGGTCATCCCTGGCTCAAACCTGTGCGGCGCGACCACGGCGCCGGGCCGGGGGTGGGAACGTTCTTTCAGGTCGAAGGCCGTGAGATTCACGAGGTGTCCGTCGGGCCGGTCCACGCGGGCATCATCGAGCCGGGGCATTTTCGGTTTCAATGCGCGGGCGAGGAAGTGTTGCACCTGGAAATCGCGCTCGGTTATCAGCACCGCGGCGTGGAGGAAGCGCTTCCGGGCGGACCGCATCGCGCCACGATCAGCCAGATTGAAACCGTTGCCGGGGACTCGACGGTGGCCCATGCGACGGCTCATGCGCTGGTGCTCGAATCGCTTGCGGGCGTGGAAGCCCCGCTGCGCGCCCAATGGCTGCGCTCGCTCGCACTCGAACTGGAGCGGCTTGCGAATCATACCGGCGACCTGGGCGCGCTGGCCAACGACGTCGCCTTCCTGCCCACGTCGGCCGCCTGCGGCAAACTGCGCGGGGACTTTCTCAATCTTACAGCGCTTCTTTGCGGGAACCGGTTCGGTCGCGGCCTGGTCCGGCCGGGTGGATGCCGTCATGACCTGGAGACGAACCGCGCGGTCGGGTTGGCTGAAAGTTTGCGTATCGCGCTCGCCCAGGTGGATGAAGCGGCGGGCTGGTTATGGGAGGCTTCGTCGGTGCGCGCGCGCTTTGAAGGCGTCGGGACGGTATCCAACGGACAGGCGGCGGATCTGGGCCTGGTGGGTCCGGTGGCGCGCGCTTGCGGGGTGGTCCGCGATGTGCGTTACGATCATCCGGCAGGCTGGCACCGTTTTGCGCAAGTGCCGGTGGCGGTCTGGCCGGGCGGAGATGTTTTTGCCCGCGCGCGGGTTCGCTGGCTGGAGGCGCAGCGATCCGGCAGGTTTCTCGAAGAACAAATCGCGGTTCCGCCGGACGGGCCGTTGCGCCTGGAGTCCGGGCCGTTGGCTGCGGAGTCGCTGGCGGTCGCGCTGGTCGAGGGCTGGCGCGGCGAGACGTGCCACGTGGCCTTGACGGACAGCGCCGGACGATTTCGGCGTTACAAAATCGTGGATCCGTCCTTTCACAACTGGATGGGGCTGGCTCTGGCGTTGCGCGGGCAGGCCATTTCGGATTTTCCAATCTGCAACAAAAGTTTTAATCTGTCGTATTGCGGTTTCGATCTCTGACCAGGACTGAACGATGTTTGCCACCGATACCCTAGCTCACCGCCTCCGGCACGGCTGCCAGACGATGGCGTATCCCGACGGACCGCCGCCGGCGTTGCCTGACCGTCACGGGGGTGCGTTGCGCGTCGAGTCAGCCAAGTGTGGGGCCGGTTGCGCGGCGTGTGTGCCCGTGTGTCCTACCCAGGCCATCGTGCGGCGTGACCCGGGTCCGGTTTCCCTGGATTTGGGGCGTTGTCTTTTTTGTGCTGCCTGCGTGGAGGTGTGTCCGGAGGGTGCGATCACGCAGACGCGCGACCACCGCATGGCCGTGGGCCGGCGCGAAGACCTCGTGCTGGGCAAAGCGGGGGAGGAGGAACTTCGGCTTGCCGCCGCGCTGGACGGGAAGATGCGCAAACTCTTCGGCCGCTCGCTTCGATTGCGGCAGGTGAGCGCCGGCGGCTGCAACGCCTGTGAAGCCGACATCAATGTGCTTGGCACCATCGGCTGGGACCTGGGCCGGTTTGGCATTCAATTTGTGGCGTCGCCGCGCCATGCGGATGGCCTGCTCATCACCGGTCCCGTCACGCGGAACATGGAATTGGCTTTGCGGAAGACGTACGACGCCGTACCGTCGCCGAAGCGGGTGATTGCCGTGGGCGCCTGCGCCATTTCGGGCGGTCCTTATGCGGGCCACGCCGAGCAGCGCGACGGGGCAGCGAGCGTGGTGCCGGTGGATCTCTACATTCCCGGCTGTCCGCCGCACCCGGTGACGATTTTAGACGGCCTGCTGCGCTGGCTGGGACGGATCGATTCGTCCGGATGAAGGGAATCAACCCTGTCGCCGGCAGCCCCGAAGACACTTTATGAAAGAACTCATGCGAAATCTGATCAAGCTTCAAGCTCTCGACTTCAGCGAGATCAAAGACAAGAACACCGAGACCGCCACAGCGGAACTGCGAGGAAAGATTCCACCCCAAATTCTTGGGCATTACGATCGCCTGGTCGTGCGCGGAAAAAAGGGCGTGGCCCTGATCCGCAACCAGGTTTGCACCGGCTGCCACATGTTCCTGCCGGTCGCCGTGGTTGCGACGCTCAAGCGTGGGGAGGATATCCAGCTCTGCGACAGCTGCGGACGCTACCTCTATCTGGCCGAGGAAGAAAATGCACCCGCCTTGGAGCAGCCAGCCTCTCCGGCGAAGCCTTCGGCGCGAAAGCCGCGCAAGCGCAAAACCCCGATACCGGATGCTTGAGGCTACAATCCATGCCGGCGCCGGAATGTCACCGCGGGGGGACGGTTGAGCCATGGACATTCTGGCCCCTGAATTTCTGCTGAGGTCGGCGTTGTGCGCCTATGCCATCGGAATTGGGGGGAGCCTGTTGTGTCTGCGGCGGGAAAGACTCGCCAATCTTGCCGCATTCGGCAGCGCCGGCCTGGCGTCACTCTGCGGAATCCTGGCTGCCGCCGCCGCGCTGACCCGCGGACCGGCGGGCGGCGCCGTTGCGCTCGAACTCTGGCCGCCGCTCGTTCCCTATGTGAGCCTCGGTTTCAAGCTGGATGCTTTGAGCGCGTTTTTTCTGCTCGTCGTTTCGGTTTTGGGATTGGCGCTCTCGATCTATTCCCTGGGTTACGCCCGGGGATTTTACGGCCGGAAAAGTGTCGGTCTGCTGGGTGCGTTTTATAATGTGCTGCTGCTGGCGACGACCCTGGTTTTCACGGCTGACAATGCATTTTTCTTCCTCATCGCCTGGGAGATCATGACGCTCACGGCGTATTGCCTGGTGAGTTTCGAGCACGAGCGCGACGAAACCCGCCGCGCGGGCGTGCTCTACTTCGTGATGTCGCACCTCGGCACGGGTTTTATCATTCTTGGTTTCCTGCTGCTGTTCCAGGCATCGGGCAGCTACGGTTTCGACGCCTTTCATTTGCTCGGCGAAAGAATGCCGGCCGGCGCTCGAAACGCGGCCTTTGTGTTCTTCCTGATCGGCTTCGGGATCAAGGCGGGAATCGTGCCGTTTCACACCTGGCTGCCCGCGGCGCATCCGGTGGCGCCCAGCAACGTCTCCGCGTTCCTGTCCGGTGTGCTCATCAAGACCGGCATTTACGGGTTGACCCGCGTGTTCTTCGATTTCCTCGGCGCGCCGCCGTTGTGGTGGGGGGTGACGGTGCTCACTCTCGGCACGGTGTCGGCGGTGCTGGGCGTGCTCTACGCGTTGATGCAGCACGATCTCAAGCGGTTGCTGGCGTATCACAGCATCGAAAACATCGGCATCATCCTCATGGGACTGGGAGCTGCGCTGATGTTCCTCCACAACGGACATCCGGTGCTGGCCACCCTGGCGCTGGTCGCCGGCCTTTATCATACGATCAACCACGCGATGTTCAAAGCGCTGCTGTTCCTCGGCGCCGGGGCGGTGCTGCGCGCCACGGGAACGCGTGACATGGAACGCATGGGCGGCCTGGCCCGGCGCATGCCCAAAACCGCCTTCTGCTTTCTGGTCGGCGCCGTGGCGATCTCGGCCCTGCCGCCGCTCAACGGGTTTGTCAGCGAATGGCTCACCTACCAATCGTTGCTGCAAGGGTTCGGCACCACCACCAGTCTGTTGCGGCTCCTGTTTCCGCTCAGCGGCGCGATGCTGGCTCTGACGGGGGCGCTGGCGGCGGCGTGTTTTGTGAAAGCGTTTGGAATCACTTTTCTGGCGCAGCCGCGCAGCGAAAGCGCCGCGAACGCCCGTGAAGCGACGCCGACAATGGTGCTGGGCCAGGCGCTGCTCGCCGCAGTCTGCCTTTTTCTTGGCCTGTTCCCGACCGTGTTCCTGCGGCTGCTGGATCCGGTGACGGGGCAACTCACCGGCGAGCGGATTGCGGATCGGCTCAGCATGGCCGGCGGGTTGGTGTTGTCCACGACGGTGCCTGACGGCGGCACGGTTTCGACGCTGGGCATGGCGGTGCTGGGCCTGGGTTTATTGCTGGTTCCGTTCGCGCTGTGGCTGGTGTTTGCGCGCGGCTCGAAAACCCGCATCGGGCCGACCTGGGACTGCGGGCTGAAGGGGTTGACGCCGCAAATGGAATACACCGCCACCGGATTTTCGAAGCCGATCCGGATGATTTTCAAGGCGCTGTTCCGTCCGAGCCGCGAGGTGCAGCGCGAATACGATTATTCGCCTTACTTTACCCACACCCTCCGTTTTGAAGCGCACGTGGAGGAGGTTTTCGAGACGCGGATTTATCGCCCGTTGAACCGGATGGTATTGAGGCTGTCGCACCGGCTGCGCGCGCTGCAGGCCGGAAGCCTTCAGGCTTATCTCATCTACATTTTCATCACCCTTCTGTTGTTGTTGATATTCACGTCGACCGATTAGCATGCCCGACCCGCTTTCCATCCTGGTGCAAACGGTGCTGTTGCTGGTGCTGGCGCCGCTGATCACCGGCTGCATCCGGAACTGGAAGGCCAAGCTCCAAAACCGTCGCGGCCCGCGGGTGTGGCAGCCTTATTTCGACCTGGCGAAGTTCCTTCGCAAAGACATGGTGATTTCCGAACACGCCTCCTGGATATTTGCAGCCGCGCCTTATGTGGTCTTCATCAGCTCGTTGCTGGCCGGGTTGATGGTGCCGCTGGTGAGCACGCGAGCGCCATTGAGCCTGTTTGGCGGCGTGCTCGCAGTCATCGGTCTGCTGGCCCTGGGCCGGTTTTTCCTGGCGCTGGGCGGACTGGACCCCGGCAGCGCGTTTGGCGGGATGGGGAGCAGCCGGGAGATGACGATTTCGGCCATGGCGGAACCGGCGTTGATGCTTGCGATTTTTACCGTGGCCATCACGGCGGGTTCGACCGATCTGAGCCGCATCGTGGCGACCGAGCACGGGCCGGCTCTGAGGCTGCTCAACCCGGCCCATCTCATGGCTTTTGCGGCGCTGTTCATCGTGCTGCTGGCTGAGACGGGCCGCGTGCCCGTGGACAATCCGGCCACGCACCTGGAGTTGACCATGATTCACGAGGGGATGCTGCTGGAATACTCGGGCCGCTATCTGGCGTTCCTGGAATGGGGCGCGTCC
>CAZFOA010000068.1:0-9291 GCA_964520205.1 uncultured Verrucomicrobiota bacterium
AAGCCAAAGTCTGGCAGGTCGGGAATGGGTCGTTTTCGAGTTTCACACCGATTGCCCTGGGCTCGACGAACATAGGCAATGCCCTGAGAATCAGCCTCACTTCCAACACAAACCAGTATATCCAGTACTACTTCGCAATCGTAGACTCTACAAACGAAGGTTGCCTTTACCGGTTTCACAGCGCGGACGCGAACCCTGATATACTTGCCAAGAACCTCACCAATAGTTCCGGCGATACCAAGGTCTTCACGGCCGAGAGTTATCGGGGCGTTCCCATTACTGTTCCGACTTACCTGAACGTGATCCATGCCACGCTCCAATTTCATCAATTCCAATACCCGCTGACCACCATCGGACCGTCCTCGAACCACAACTATCTCTATAATTTCTACCAGATGGACATACGGGCCACTCCGCACGCGCCCTCCCCATAATTAGAATACTATGAAAACATGTTTGAACCTTTGGAGGCGCTCCTCGAAAGGATATGCATTGTTGATGGTGTTGATCATTATCGCCGTCTGCATGCTCATCCTGGGGGGCACCCTGTCGCGCACCTACACCGTCTCGACGCTTAACGATCGCAACAGCCAGTTTAATCTGGGCCTAAACGCGGCCGATTCCGCTGTCGAAAAGGTCATCGCCCGGATGCGATATGACTACATCAACAACGCCGATGCGGGAGTAAACAGCAGTCTTACCAACGGGACTTACAAAGTGATGGTGCCGACGAGCGGCGAGAATGCTTACTGGGGAAATTTTCAGTTTTCCGACGCTCAGGGCCATCCTAGCCAGACCTATGTCGCAATCGTTTCCAATAGAACCTACGCCGTGCTCACGGGGACTTACGCCGGCTTGAGCGGCTATCGCACGGTTTATCGAATCGTTTCAAACGTGACGCAACCGAACAGCCACTATCCCTCCATGGTCAACGCCGTCCAGGAAGACGTGGAGAGCGATTCCATTCCCATCTTTCAATTCGCCATCTTTTACAACGGCCTGATGGAATACACCTGGTGCGCTCCCCTCACCGTCGGCGGACTCGTTTTCGCCAATGGACAGATTTATACGGGCAGCTCGGCGGATGTGGAGTTTCAAGGTGCGGTTGCAGCCACGATGGATATTACGTCACCGGCCTGGGCCGGCCACACTGTGGGCCAGTACACCGGCAGCGTTTCCTATGATGCCGGCTCGAAAGTGGGTCAGCCCACCCTCGTATTGCCCATCGCCACAAACACTCCAAACGCGGTACAGACAATTCTACAGGAGCCGCCCGCAAGTGAAGACCCAAATTCTCCCCTCGGGCAACAGCGACTGGCAAACCTGGCTCCCATCAATCTGCTGATCACCAGCACGAACGTCACCGCCGTGATCCAAGTCAGCATCAACGGACAGGTTCCGGGGGCTGATCCGAGTCCGATTACCCTGACTTACACGAACACGCCGGCTTCGCTGAAGACGAATCTTCCCTTTCTTACGACGACCAATACCTTCACCGACCAGCGTGAGAACAACAAAACCGTCCTGGTCGCCCAGATCGACGTCGGCAAATATGCCTCCTGGCTGAGCACCAATGCATCCGTTCTTGCCAAATATCCGGCGGCATCCAGCAACTACCCCACGCTGCTTTACGTGGCAAACGACACGCCGTACAACAGCACTCAACTCCCGGCCGTGCGCCTGAACAATGGCACCTCGCTTCCCTACAACGGTGGCGCCGGTTTCACCGTAGCCACCCCGGATCCACTCTATGTTTGGGGCAATTACAACTGCACCAACTCCGCCTACCTCGCCACAACGAATACCTCCGCCACGGTGCCGGCTGCGCTGATGTGCGACGCCTTAACCATTCTGTCAAGCGCCTGGCTGGATTCCCAGAGCGCCAGCAGTTACAACGGACGCAATCCCGCGGTAGACACGGTCAATGCCGCGGTTCTCGC
Source organism: uncultured Verrucomicrobiota bacterium (assembly GCA_964520205.1). Taxonomy (GTDB): domain Bacteria; phylum Verrucomicrobiota; class Verrucomicrobiia; order Limisphaerales; family BOG-1460; genus CAZFOA01. Next base: position 1,941 of record CAZFOA010000068.1, read on the forward strand.
GGGCATCGTTCTGTCGGACACAAATCACGCGGGCGTCCCCTTCAGTGGCGGCGTCATGAATTTTCCGCGCCTGCTCGAGGACTGGGCCAACGGCAGTGGTGTTGACTTGTGGATGAATACTTCCATTATCAACATGTTTGCCAGCACGATGGCCACGAATATTTTCCAAAATCCCGGTGCGTACTATACGGCGCCTACACGCCATTTCTTTTACAACACAAGCTTTCTTTCCAGGCAGCCTCCCGGCTGCCCGAATGTCAACGTGATCTCGCGTGTCAGTTGGGCTCAAGTGCCGCCAAATACCGTCAACTACAATGTCATTCCCTAAATGCCTATGGCTGTTCGCGGCGGTTTGCGGCAGCGCATCGCTGTTCGCTGACCGCGGCCATGCCGCGGATTCCTCTGACAATACGGCCACCAACCAATCGGGCTTCCACGCTTACGTCGTCAGCCAGCCGGTGCCGAATCTGGCGCCGGTCCCTTGCGGCGTCGCGTCCTTCGGAACGAACCAGTATTCCTTCCTGGTTCCTGACGGCTTCCGGATGAATGGTTCGAGCGCGGAGCAAGTGGTTCTGGTCAACGCCGATTTCGATTGCTTCATCACCTTGAGCCTCGCCAGTCCTGCGCCTTCCAACGCAAAACCCGATTTCTGCCGCGATCTGTTGTTAAGTCAATATCCCGGCGCGAAGATTCTGGAGGAATTCTCGGCGAGCGCCGGCAATCACACGGGACCGGCATTCAATCTGCATTGGACAACTGCCCGGGGCGTCGCTCAATCCGGTCGCTTTGCGTTCATCCCGATGGCGGCGGGCGTTCTTGAGTTCAGCGTGACGACCAAGTCGGACAAATTTCCTGGTGTCCAATCCCCCTTCAACCTCTTCTTGCTGACGTTCCGCACCAACGAGGGAGGCAAGCTCGAGTTCGTAAAGATTTCCGACAGAATATAGGGCACGCAGGCGACTGCGTGCAACTTGGAGACACTTCACTGCCCGCTTTTCAGGCACTTCAACCCGATGGCCCGTTTGTTGCTCCGCCGTCGGCTGGTGTAGCGTTCATCGTTAAACTCGTTAAGATGCTGCTTGCAATCAATTTGCCGAGTCGATAAAGACACATTTATGGCGTTGCCATTTTTGAACAGCGGAGCGCGAAAAAAGCCCGATCAGATGCTGGGCGTGGATCTGGGCGGTCGCATCACCAAGGCTGTCCACTTGCAACGCCGGGGCGACGACCTGGTCCTGCACCGATATGCTCTGCTGGATGCGCCCATCTTCGACAAAACCATTCCGGTCGATTTGCTGGCCGAACATTTAAGGGCCGTGAGCCAGGCGTTTGAAGGCAAGTGCAAATTGGTAACCTTGACGATCGGAGTGAATGACGCGCTGGTGCGGCACGTGGAATTGCCCCCAATGCCGGTGGAAGACATGCGACTGATCCTGAAGAACAACTCCCGCGTCTATTTGCAGCAGGACATGTCCGGTCACGCCTTCGACTGTTACGTCGCCTCCCCACAGCAGGGATCCAACTCGGACGAGTCCGCGAAGAGCCCCGCCGGTCAGCAAAAGCAAAAGGTGCTCATTGCGGGCGTCAAACAGCAACTGCTCGATGATTTCGTCACCGGAGCCAGGAATGCGGGTCTGGTCCCCGATCGCGTCGTCCCCGGTGTCATTGGCCCCGTGAATGCCTTTGAAAGAGCGATGCCCGAGGTTTTTGCCCGCGAGTCGGTGGCATTGGTGGACATCGGCTTCAGATCTTCCTCCATCTCCATCCTGCAGGAAGGAGAGTTGATCCTGAACCGGGTCGTCAATGTCGGCGGCGACCGTTTGACGTTGGGCCTGGCCGAGTCCATGAACATCAGCTACGCGGAAGCCGAAGGGATCAAGATTGGAATGGCGCACGAGGTTCAAAGCGTGCTCGAAGCCCAACTCCTGCCGCTGGGCCGTGAATTGCGCGCTTCCATCGATTTCTTTGAACATCAGCAAGACCGCCCGGTCTCCCAGGTGTTCCTCAGCGGCGGCTCGTCCCGGTCTGATTTTATCGTGGAGATGCTGCGGCGGGAACTGATGGCGGACTGCAAGGTGTGGAATCCCACGACATTTTTGAAGCTCGGGTTGTCGCCGGAACAAGCCGCCGAGATTGAACATGTGGCGCCGCAACTGACTGTGGCTGTTGGCGCGGCCTTGACCGCTTTCTAGTTATGCCGATTCAAATCAATTTGCTGGCGGAAGCACAGGCGCTTGAAGAACAGCGCCGCCGCGATCCGGTCAAGCGTGTCATCCTGGCGGGAGTCGTTGCCGTGGTGCTCCTGCTGGTCTGGAGCAGTTCGTTGATGGTTCAAACGATCTTTGCCAAAGGCAATTTGAACAACCTGGACGGCAACCTCAGCGCTCGCACCAACGAATATCGACAAATACTCGAAAGCCAGAGAAAACTGGTCGAGGTCAAACAGAAACTCGAGGCGTTGCACCGGTTAGCCACCACCCGCTTTCTCATGGGGAATCTCTTTGATGCCTTGCAAAAAAACACCGCGGACAATGTTCAATTGGTCCGGATGAGAGTCGACCAAAGTTACATTGTCACCGACGACAGCAATCCGGCCAAGCCGTCGACAGCAACGGAAAGGATGGTCCTGATACTGAATGCCAAAGACACCAGTCCCGCGGGTGACGCTTACAACAAGTTCCAGGATGCCCTGTCCAGCGCGCCCTACTTTCAAGGCGTTCTGGGAAGAGGGGCGGGATTCCGTCTGGCCACCCTGGGTGCGCCGCAAACGGACCCGGAAGGGAAACAATTTGTTTTCTTCACACTCGAAGCCCGTTTTCCGGACAAAACGCGATGAGCCGAATTTCCAAACAGAAAAGGAACCAGTTGATCCTGGTTGCCCTGGTAACCCTCCTGGTCGTGGCTGGCCTCTGGTTCAGCCTGATTCGCTACCAGCAGGACAACCTGGTAAGCCTGGCCGCAAAAACACAGAAGAGCCGGATCACGTTCTCGCAGATTCAGGACACAATCAAGAACAGCCGGGAAATTGAAGCCTCCCTCAACGCCCTCAGCAATAGACTCGCCGAGCAGGAGGGAGACATGGCTTCGGGCGATTTGTACAAATCAATGATCAATATCATCAAGAGTTTCAAGGCGCCATACCGGGTGGATATTCCTGAATTCCACTCCGGCGGCGACGCGGTACCCGTGAATCTGCTCCCTAAATTTCCTTACAAACAAGTGACTCTGGGCATTTCTGGGACGGCTTACTACTATGATCTGGGCAGGTTTGTGGCTGATTTCGAAAACCAGTTTCCCAGCTCCAGGATATCCAACCTCGAATTGGTTCCGGCTTCAGCATCCGGCCCGGAGGAAAAACTTTCATTCCGGATGGACATCATTTCGCTGGTGAAACCCGGCGTAGCGCGTCCGGCAATTACTCCATGAAACTCCGATTTCAATTCATTGCGGGATCTTCAATTGCGGCGCTGATGTGGCTTGGCGCGGTCGCCGTCTATTCCGCCCCTCCGGAAAAAAAGGCCGCAGCGGCCGCTCAACTCACCGGAAGCAACGCGATTCCTCAATCCGTTTTCACCGTCCCGGCCACCCCCAAAGAAGGCCGCGATCCTTTCTTTCCCAATGCCCGTTACCTGTACGGCGGGCCCGTCGTCAAAACTCCAACTTTGCCGGGCGCCGACCTGCTCGTTCTGAACGGGGTTTCCGGCAGCGCAGACCACAAGCTGGCAATGATCAACGGGCGCACCGTGGCTGAAGGCGAAGAAGCCGAGGTTTCGACCGCATCCGGCCGCGTGAAGCTGCGCTGTATCGAAATCAAAGGCGAATCCGCCATAGTCGAAGTCAGCGGCGAGCGCAAAGAGCTTCATCTCCGCTCCAGCGAGTAATTCATCGAGCCACCGGCTCGCTGTCCGCACGAAAGGCGGGAAGCAAGGAAGTTTGTCCTAATGATGGACAAGGAGCCTCTTCACAAGGTGTTTTCTTTACGTTAATCCCGAAATCCTCCCCCTGACCGCCTTGGCACCACGGCTGCTAAACAACCGCCCGCAGAGATAAAATATCTTTGGGTATATCTGTAAAAAATAAAAGACATGAAACCTAAAATCATCATCGCGATGTTCAGTGGGCTTCTCGCCGGCAGCTTGGCGGTGTCGGCCCAAAACAATCCGCCTGCCGCTATGGACGCCGGCGGAAATTCAACCAACGCCGCAGCGCAGGCAACCACCGCCGCTGCGGGTACCGCCGATTCCACCACCGCAACCAATGCCGCTGCGCCATCGAGTGCCGCGTCGGCGAACGCTGGTGTGACGTCAACCAACGCGACGGCAGCCAACGAAGTCGTGGGAGCCACCAACGAGACGACCAGCGGCGCCACCGAGCCCGTAACCCCGGTCGCGGCGCCATCAGCCCCAATCATTCCCTTGGTGGTCATGGATGACGTGCCGCTCACCGACGCCATCAAGAATCTGGCTCGCCAGGCGAACATTAATTACATGCTCGATCCCAAGATCTCCTTCGGCCAGCCCGGACCGGATGGCCGGCCGGTGCCTCAACCCACTGTGTCGATCCGCTGGGAGAACATCACGGCCGAACAGGCATTGAACGCCCTGCTCAACAACTACACGCTTCAACTCGTGGACGATCCCAAAACCAAAATCGCCCGCATAACCATCAAAGACCCGGCAGCTCCCGATCCGCTGGTGACGAAGATTATCCAACTCAAATACGCCAGCCCGAGCAATATCCTCAACGCCGTGCAGACGACGTTGGTCGATCACCGGAGCAAGGTCATGGGCGATGTTCGCACCAGCCAATTGGTAGTGCTCGCCACGGAGAAGGAAATGGACTCGGTCGATGAACTGGTGGTCCGCTTGGATCAACCTACCAAACAAGTGCTCATCGAAGCGAAATTGATGGAAACCTCCATCAATCCGCAAACGGTCAAGGGCGTCGATTGGTCGGGAACTCTCGCGGCACAACGCGTCACCGTCGGCAATAACGCCTTGCAGGGCACGCCCGCAACACCTCCAATCACATACGTTGATCCAAACACCGGAATTCCAACCACAATCGCAGGCACAGCGGGATCCATCGGCGGCATCCTCGGCATTCCGCAGTTGATCGGCAGCCTGACCAAAGGCAGCTTCTTCAGCCCGGCCACTGCGTTCCTGAATGCGGACGGCGTCAGCGCCGTGGTGTCATTCCTGAACCAGAATTCCGAGGCGAAGGTGATCTCCGAGCCGCGAGCCGTCACGTTGGATAACGAGCCGGCCCACCTCGAAGTCACGCGCGCCACCCCGATTATCAACGTCACCGCCGGTACCGCCAATACCACCGGTGGTTCTCAAATTACCTACACCAACCTGGGTGTCATCCTCGATGTCACTCCGCGCATCTCCGCGAATAACTTCATCAACCTGAGAGTTGTTCCGGAAGTTTCGCGAAAATTCGACACCGTTACCAAAACGATCAACGGCGCCGTGTTCCAGGCGGATGAATACGACCTTCGCAGAATCGAAACGCACGTCATGATTCCCAGCGGGAATACGCTGGTGTTAGGCGGCCTCGTTTCGGATGAAATCAGCACCAAGAACGTCAAGGTTCCGATACTGGGCGACCTGCCCCTTATCGGCCTCGCCTTCCGGCAAGACACCAAGTCTCGCCAGAAAAACAACCTCCTGGTGTTTATCACCCCGACCATCGTGCAGGATTCGGACTACCAGGAAACCAAGAGTGATTTCCTGAAGACTCCCATGGTCGGCGACAAACAACGCGACTGGGGTGCCTGGGACAGCGGCAAACCCTACGATTGGAGCAAGCTGGTTCCCTGGTAACAGTCTTAAGAACAGCCAAATCGTCAGAAAACCGCCGCCTCACGCGGCGGTTTTCCTTTTGGCCGGGCACCCCTCGCGGTCTTAACCGGGCGCGGTTTCCCCAATGCGCTTGAGGTAATCAAACGCGTAAATCCCCGTCGCATGCCCGTCGGCCCAAACGGGCTGAATCGCGTAACCCCCCACCTGGCTCATCCGTACCATCCGGAATGCGTCCGGCGATAACGGACGATCCGGATTTTTGTAAACATGGCCCAGAACATCCATCTCCCCCTTGCAGCCGGCGCACGGGCAACTCCGCCGCAGCCTCTCCAGGGAGATGAAACTCTCGCCGCCATCCTCCCACTTCAAGGCCAGTTCCCCGCCGATGAGTTGGACATCCACAGGCCGCATCATCTGTTCCTCAGCAGCCGCTCGAACGCAGCCAGAGTCTCCGGACTGACATGATGTTCGATTCCTTCGGCATCCATCTCCGCCACCCGTTCCGAAATCCCCAACGAACGCAAAAAAACCACCACGGTTTCGTGCCGCCGTTTGCATTCTTCAGCCAGTTTGCGCCCCGTCTCCGTCAGAAAAATCGCCCGGTAGGGCCGGGTATTCACAAAACCCGCCTGCCGCAACCGGGCCAGAGTGCGATTGACAGTCACATGCGTCACTCCCAGCTGGCGGGCCAAATCCACCACCCGCGCCTCGCCCAACGCGGCCGATAGGTCGGCGATGGCTTCCACATAATCCTGCGCGGTTTCAGCGGCGCGATCCCGGCGCGAACGCCGAAAATTCTCGGCGTGACGCTGCAGGGACGCCTGTGCCCCCCGGTTTCGGGCGGCAGACTGCTTTCGGGCGGCGCGCGGCATAACCTGGAAAGTAAATGGAATGACGCTTTATTAGTCCAGGTTTTATTTTGTAACCTGAGCTACAAACCTGTTGACAATTCGCCCTTTGATATGTAACTAAGGCTACACTGTTTTGCGTGTGTTAAATAATTTTGTGTCCGGCCCCTCGTTTCATCCGGGCCGGAGCCGGCTGCCGGGAGCGCTGGTCTGGCTGCTTTGTCAGTCTGTGATCTCTCGTGCCACCCCACAGGAAACAACCGTTCCAGGCGATTCAATCCCGCCAGGCAAGGGCGATTATACCCTGTTCAATCCCACCCCGGCCCGGTACTTGCGGGAATTGACACCGGACCGGCCCGATAAAACCGAATCCCCCTATACCGTTGACGCCGGCCATTTCCAGTTGGAAATGGATATCGCAAACTTCACCCGCGACCGAACCGGCGGCCGCCGTGCCGAAGCCTGGAATATCGCCCCGCTTAATTTCAAGGCCGGCCTGCTGGATAACACCGATCTCCAGTTTATCTTCGACAATTACCTGCACGTTCGGACCGAGGACAACGCGACCGGCACAACCACGACACAATCCGGCGTCGGCGACTTCACCGCCTGGTTGAAAATCAACCTTTGGGGTGATGGTGGCGGTCCGACTGCGCTTGCGGCCCCGCCGTTCGTCAAATTCCCCACCAGCACCGA
>CAZFOA010000068.1:9391-15709 GCA_964520205.1 uncultured Verrucomicrobiota bacterium
GATGCGGTGAACTGTTTTGCCGGCGTCACCGTGAGGTTCTGATGGCGCCGCCAGATCGAGTTTATTCCGGAAAGAGCGCCAAGATTCTATGAGGGAAAACGGCAACGTCCCCGCGGACTCCCCCAAACCGGCGGAGGGTGGAGTCCCGGTGGATTCGCGCACTGGCCATCTCTCGCTTGAAGGGTTGCACGGCAGTGTGGCAGTGCCCCGCCCTGAAGCGGGCTTCTGGCAGCAATGGCGGGCCTTTGTCGGTCCCGCCATTCTGATCAGCGTCGGTTATATGGATCCAGGCAACTGGGGCACCGATCTCGCGGCCGGGGCACAGTTCCAATACCGGCTGTTATGGGTCGTGGGTCTTGCCAGCCTGATGGCCATCTTCATGCAAGTCATTTCCTCGCGTCTTGGGGTGGTTACCGGCAAAGACCTCGCGCAGTGCTGCCGGGATTGGTACCCGCGTTGGACTCGCTGGCCCAACTGGTTGTTCTGCGAACTCGCCATCGGCGCCTGCGACCTGGCGGAAGTGCTTGGGAGTGCCGTCGCCTTGAATCTCTTGTTCCACATCCCGATGCTATGGGCGGTCATGATTACGGGACTGGACGTCTTGCTCCTCCTGGCCCTGCAACGGTTCGGCATGAGGACAATCGAGGCGGTCGTGCTGTTGCTCGTGGCGACCATCGGCGGGTGTTACTTCATCGAAATATTCGTCCTCCCGCAGACCCAGCCCAATCTTCTGGAGATGGGACGCGCCCTGGTGACGCCCAGTCTTCATCAGAACGGAATGATCTATGTGGCCATTGGCATTATCGGCGCCACGGTCATGCCGCACAACCTATACCTGCACTCGGCTCTGGTGCAAAGCCGCAGGCTGCAAAAGGATGAGTCGTCCATACGCAGCGCCATTCGGTTCAATGCCATTGACTCAACCACGGCTTTGACCATCGCCTTTTTCGTCAACGCCGCCATCATGGTCCTGGCCGCAACGGTGTTCTACGGAAAAACAAGCCTGACCGTGGCCGACGGGGAGATCGTCACCTTCAGCCCGGACAGCGATTGGATTCGCATTGCGTATCTGACGCTGGCGCCTCTGTTGGGGACATCCGTTGCCAGTGCGTTGTTCGCGGTGGCCTTGCTGGCTAGCGGACAGAGCAGTACCATCACCGGAACGCTCGCCGGGCAGGTGGTAATGGAAGGCTTCATGCACTGGAGAATTGCGCCCTGGTTGCGACGCGTGATCACCCGCACCCTGGCGATCATCCCGGCGATTCTCATCATAGGGATTCGCGGCAACAGCAGCGTGAATGATCTCCTGATGCTCAGCCAGGTTGTGCTGGCGCTTCAGCTTCCGTTCGCCATGTTTCCGCTTCTGCATTTCACATGCTCCCGTAAACGGATGGGTGCCTGGAAAATCGGCTGGTTCTTGTTCCTCACCGGGTGGGGAAGCGCACTGCTGATCACCGCAATGGACCTGTGGGGACTTCCAGACTCGCTTAAGTCGGCCTGGCATGTCATCGTGGGCTCATGAATCGGCGCGGCAGGAAAGGTTGAACATGTATAAAACCATTCTCGTGACGTTGGATGGCACGCCGACAGACCGGGCGATTATCGGACACGTCAAACAACTCGCGAAACTCGCGCAGGGCCGGGTGGTTTTGCTCCACGTAGCCGACGGTTGGGCGGCACGAACTTATGGCCCGGACGCGATCAGCCCCGAGATCACCGAAGATACCGCCTATCTGGAGAAAGTTCGAGCGGAGTTTCAATCCTTCGGAATTTCCACCGACGCGGAACTGGCTTACGGTGAGCCAGTCACTGAAATCGTCAAATGGGTTCGGCAGAAAGGTTGCGATCTGGTGGCGATGAGCACGCACGGACACCGCTTCCTGGCCGACCTCTTCCTCGGCACCACCGCAAGTCGGGTACAGCATCGGATCAGCGTGCCGGTCCTCCTGCTGCGAGCCAAATGAAATGGGTTAGAGAAGCGTCAATAGCCGCTGCAATTCGGCATCGGTATTGTAGAAGTGCGGCGAGAGACGAATGTAGTGCTGTTTGGACCGATCCGTGCGCAACGAGACCATGATGTTGGCCTCGGAAAGCTTTTGCTGCAGTGCTGCCAGGTCTTTGTCCTTACGATGAAAGGAGACGATGCCGCTGCCGATTTCCGGCGGCGCCCCGGCTTGCAGCACGGAATAAGCCTTCGCCTGGAGCGCTGACACGAGCCAGGCCCGCTTTCGCAACAACTCGCGCGAAATATTTTCGACTCCCACTTCCAGGATCAATTCCATCGCGGCGATCAGCCCCACCACGCCCAGCAGATTATGCGTGCCCGCCTCGTACTTCCTCGCATCAGCATGAAAAGTAATTTGCTCCTGCGCGACGAAATCGGGGCAGCGCACATTGTGCCAGCCATATACCGGCGGATTCACCTGTTCCTGCACTTCACGCCGCACATACATCAAACCGGCGCCGCAGGGCCCCAACAACCACTTGTGCGCATCCGCAGCCAGCATGTCCACGTGCTCGACGGTCGTGGCAAAAGCGCCGACGGTCTGAATGCCATCCACGCAAAATAAAATCTTTCGCTCGCGCAGAAACCTGCCAATGGCGGGAATGTCGATCCGGTATCCGCTGACGAAATGGCACGATGCCAGCGCGACCAGGCGTGTGTTCTCATCCACCTGCCCCATGACATCCTTCGGCCGGATCTCCCCCAGCCCGCGGGCGTTCAGCAGGCGCACCTCCACGCCCTGCTCCGCCAGCGCCATCCACGGATAAACGTTCGATGGATAATCCTCGAAATAAACGAGGACGTTGTCGCCGCGGCGAAATTTCAGCCCGCTCGCGATGAAACTCAGCGCCAGCGATGTCGGCCCGACCAAAGCAATTTCTTCCGCGCGGCAATTCAGCAACCGCGCGGCCAGCTTGCGGCCCTCATTGAGGACGCCGGGGTAACCAAATTTTTCCTGATCCCCGGTGCTGGCTTGGCGCGCATAATCGGCAATGGCCTCGCCCACGCGGCGGGGCAGGGGGCAGACACCGGCATGCGCGAGAAAAATTTTGTCGCGGGTGACCGGGAACTCGTGCTGGCGCAGTTCTTCATTGGCAAGGATTTCCGTCAAATTCATGGGATGAAATTAGGCGTTGCACCGCCAAGTGCAAGCCGTGAAAAAGCCGGGCTAAAACCCGCCCGCGTCCCGCACCTGCTGGAAGTAACCCAGGTAAAAATGAATGATCTTATACGCAATGACCAGCATGACCCCCAGGTAAATGAGACGCGGCGTCCATTGGGCGATGGCGTGCAGCTTGCGCGAACCTTCCTCCTGGTAATATTGATGCAAGCCTCGCAAGGTTTCATCGAGTTTCCCGCTGACCTCACCGGTGGTGTACTGGTTGACAAAAAGCTGCGGGAACCGGGGCAACCCGCTGATCGTCTCGGCCGGGGTTTGGCCGGCGATCAGCGAGGGTCCCAACGCCAGAACCGCGCGGCGCAGCGCGGGTGAACCGCTCGCCGCGGCAGCCAATTGCCAGGCTTCCAGAATCGTCACACCGGCGCTGATCAGTGCTTCCAGAGCGGCGGACAAGCGCGACAACGCGAGATAGCGCCGCGCGGTCCCCAGAATCGGCACCGGATCCAAAGCGGATTCCACCCACGCGCGCCACGTTTCGCCGTGTTTGCTCTGCAGGGCATAAACCAACAGCCCCGTTGCGGCATACAGGGGAATCAACACGCCGAATGTCTGCCCCAAGTACCGCCACACATTGCCGCTCTGAAATAAATCCGCGAACGGAAGGATGAAGACGGCAAAATGCAGCAAAAAGGCCGGATATGCCAGGTCCCCTATCATCTGCCGCGTCAACCGCGCCCGATCGCTGTAGTAATCCGCAAGCAAACGAAAGCATTGGTCCAGCCGGCCGCTCTTTTCCCCGGCCTCAATCAGGGTGATGTCGAACGAGGGCAGCCAGGATCCCCCCTTCAACAACGCCTCGGCAAAGGTGCAGCCGCCCGCGAGTTCGCCCAGCGCCCGCTGAATGGGCTGTCGATAGGACGGCGCCGGGGGATTGCGCTGGAGTTGTTGGAGCGCTGTAACGACGCCCAACCCGGCGGCGGTGAGCTGGCTGAGTTGCTGATAAAACGCCGCCCGCTGAGTGAATTGTCCCGGCGTGAGTATCATCGCAACTACCAAGTCACAATGGTGAAAAAACGCAACTCAATTGTGAGCGCGCAAATCCTGTGGCCGCCTCTGTGGAACCGGAGAAACCCGCGCCCCGCTCAGGCGGTGACACGATCGAAGCTTGTCTTGAGATCGCGCTTGCTGCGCAGGCCGACGATTTGATCGGCCACCTGGCCCTTGTTGAAAAGCAGCAAGGTGGGTATGGCCCGAATGCCATATTCGGCGGCCACCCCTTGTTGCTCATCGATGTTCACTTTGCCGATTTTCACCCGGCCCTCATACTCGTCGGCGAGTTCATCCAGGATCGGCGCGATCATCTTGCAGGGTCCGCACCATTCCGCCCAGAAATCCACGAGGACGGGAAACTCCGACTGGAGAACCTCGGCAGCAAAGTTTTCCTGGGTTAGAGCGACGATTTTCGGAGAGGCCATAGATAAAACGCGGAAAGAGATAAACGACTTCAGTGGAAAAACCAGTTCCGCTATTGGAGCACCATAAAGGCGAGATACGCTGTCGTGCCTACGGCGACGAGCAAACCCACAACCGCAGCGGCGATGGCAAGGATTGTATCCAGGGGACTGAGTGCGGGGGCACTCGACGCGGGAGCGGTGCGCAGTTGCTGTTGGGTTGAGGTCGTACGCTGAGCAATCGGGGCGGCGGCACCGGCGCGTGGCGCGGCGGCGGCGGCGGCGTGGGCGGGCGACGGAGCGGCGACCCCAGGCGCAGGCGCGATGCCGCCGGGTCCTGCGGGCCCGCTTGGCGGAAGCGTCGGCAACTTGATGGTCGGCGCCGCCGTCGGTTTGGGCGGCAAATTGATGCGGACGGTTTCCTTCTTGGGCTGCACCTTGCCGGTTTCCTTCTTGGGAGGAATGGCGCCAGCAGGTGCGTTGGGAATATTCTCAGCCATAATAATCTCAAATCAAGATAAAGCGCGTGGATGCCGTGTCAAATCTAATTCAAAAGACAAAACGGGCCGGACAAAAGACCCGCCCGGCCCGATGGACAAATTTCCGCGGATTAACGGCCCTCGTGGCGCTCGGCATCGCCGCCGCGATTCCCGCTCCAGCGCTGTTGAGGCGCCCGTTCTTCACGTGGACGCGCGATGTTCACCGTCAAGGCGCGGCCTTGAAATTCTTTGTTGTGGAACTGTTCGATGGCCTTGTTTGCCTCTTCCTGACTCGCAAATTCCACGAACGCGAAACCGCGCGACTTGCCCGTCATCTTGTCCATCATGAGATTGACCGAGTTAACAGCCCCAGCCTGGGAGAAATAATCCTGAAGATCATTTTCCATGGTCTGGTAGGAGAGGTTGCCCACAAAGAGCCTGGTTGGATTCATAATACTGGTATCGTTCAAGAAACCGCGTGGGAGGACTCCACCGGCAGGATCGCTGAATGTCGTTTTGGGTTCACTGACAATCTGTCTTCTGACACCTACACCGTCGGTTCTTCGAACTGACGATGCTATTTGTAACAAACCGCTCCCCGCCGTCAATGCTAGATTCACAAAAACGCCATCCGCTGTTTCACGGAAACGTTGATGCTTAATTGACTGCACTTCAATCCATTACACGGAAAATGGTTTGCGCACATGTTCGGCAAGATCTTCCGCCACTATGTATCCCACGCAACCCTGCGCGCCGCAACGGCAGGGATGTTCCCTGAAATCCTCAAGGTCATACCCGTAGTTGAAAGTGATTTCTTCTCCCGCCAGGATGCTCCGCAAAGCCAAAATCCAGATGCGACTGCCCTCCCGCAAGGCCTCGCAATTCGGCTGGCAACTGTGGTTGAGAAAGCGCGCTGGATTCGAACTCGCATTTCCATCCAGGTCGTGCTCCTCGTCCAGCGCGAAGATATATTCATTGTTCAATTCGCAACACCGCAACGATTCGGCCTTGGTGATTTTTTCGCCGACGTACTCGATCACTCGCGCGCCGGCCTCGATGTCCCGGCGCGCAAACCCGCCAATCCCATGGATGGGAGACGGCTTGAAAACGAGCCGCTCGGTTTCAGCGACAATTCCCACGGCGACATCCGGCAACTCTTTCATGTTTCAAGTCTCACACATCAGAAAAACGTTCTCAACAACTTCCCCCCATGTGCCTGGTTTAGAGCGTTTTCAAGAAAGCTGTAGCCGGAGCGCGGCGTTT
>CAZFOA010000069.1:0-15629 GCA_964520205.1 uncultured Verrucomicrobiota bacterium
GCTGGTCGGTGGGCGGGAAGTTTGCGGGATCGCCCGCATCAATCGCCGGGCTGCCAGCCAACAGGGCCATCGTGAATGTGGGGCCGCCGTAATTGTCCAGCGGCGCCAGCTTCGGATCGGTGTTGTTCAGGCTGCCGGGTCCGGTGAAATTGCAACTGGCATCGGAAGAAAGATTGTGGCCCAGGTCGGTCAGTGCGCCATAGCCGTTGCCGCTGGAAACGCTGTTAGCGACGATGGTATTGAGCAGGCTGACCGTTCCGTTGCTCGAGCAGATGCCGCCGCCCAATCCGGCTCCATTGGTCAAACCGGTGCCGGGCTGGGCGATGTTTCCGGCGATCGTGTTGTTGACGGAGTACAGGACGCCGTTGGATTGATAGATCCCTGCGCCGAGAGCGTTCGCGCCGTTAAAAGAACCGCCCGTCGACGACCCGCCAAGGGCAAGGTTCCCGGTTACCGTGCTGTTGGTGATCATGCAGGATCCTCCGTTGTAGAGGGCTCCGCCCGAGCCGGAGGTGGGAAGCACCATCTCATCCAAGCCGAAGGCCTTGTTGTCAGAAAACGTGCAACCAACGACGGTGATGGCACCGACATTCTCTATCGCGCCTCCGTTGCCTGAACCACCCGTTGTGTAAATGTAGGTGTTATTTGCTCCCCGCGCCGAGTTGCTCAAAAACCAGCTTTGGTTCAGGATTGCTGTGCCACCGTTGTAGAGAGCTCCCCCTTCACTGGATCCGCCCCCACCCGTGTAGCTGCCGATGGCGCCCAACGTGCTGTTCTGGCCAAGGACACAATTGGCGAGTAACAATGGGCCAATGCTGTAAACCGCGCCACCTCGAGCCAGCCCCGGCGCTCCGTTGTGCAACCCCGCCCGTCCCCCAACCACATTGTTCGAAGTGAATGTGCCGCCCGCCAAAGCCAATTGGGCATCACTGTAAACCGCGCCGCCCAGCGCCGGGCCGCCCGAACCGTTTAGTGATGAAAGGGGGCTGGCAGAGGAACCCGCATTCCCGACGAACACGCAATTGTTCATTGTCGCCGAACCACCGTTCTGGCAAACGGCGCCGCCAAACCCGCCGCCCGGTGGACCGAAGAAGCCCGGAGTTATGCCCGGCACTCCCCCAATCGACTGATTGGTTTCGAATCGGCATCCTTGAAGAAACACGGCACTGGCCCCGAAATGGATCGCTCCCCCACAACTTTCTCCACCAGCGCCAGCGGAGAAGCCGCCGTCGCTTTGACCACCCGTGCCTCCATTGACAACGTTGCCGTAGAACTGGCAATTCGTTATACCGAGAGCACCGCCATTCACATCTATCGCGCCCCCAAAAGCCGCCCCGCCGTTACCCCCGTTGGAACTGTAGTTGGCCCCGCCGTTCCCGCCCAATGCTGCGTTCGCCACGAATTGGCAATTCGCCGCGAGCAAAGTGCCACCGTTAACATAGACGCCGCCGCCCTGGGCGGTGCTGCCGTCCACACCCGCGGCGCCATTGGTGCCAGCCGCCAGGCCATTGGCCACTCTTAGATTCATCAGGGAAAGCGTTACAGAGTTGGTGACAGTGAACACCCGCACGGTGTTATTGCCGCTGATCGTCACACTGTGACCCGAGGCGTCCACGGCGGTGTTATTGGCGATCGTCAGCGTGCCGGTCAACAGGATCGTGCCATCGCAGGCGAACGTCACCGTGCCCCCGCCGGCCAGGGCCGCGCGAAGGTCCGCTTCGGTGGGATTGACCACCGTGCCGGCAGCTTGCAGGCGGCTGTGAATGAACAGGGAAAGAAGAATCACCAGCAAACCGAATTGTTTTGTCCGCTTCATAGGAATCCTTTGGATCAGATTGTTCCGCTGGCCGACAACACAGTCTAAACACAACTAATGCCATGAGTCAATCCGATTCTCCCCCCAATGATCGGGAGTTCTTTGCAAAAATCATCTTTGATCCCGAAGTGACAGTCTCGGGCAAAGTTTCGCTTCGACCTTGAAAGGATTTGCGCCTAACGTCTTGCCGATGACCAGCGACGCCCAACTCACGCCCATGATGGCGCAGTACCGCCGCATCAAAGGCGAACTGCCCCCGGACGCGTTGCTGCTGTTCCGGCTCGGTGATTTCTACGAGCTGTTTTTTGAGGACGCGCAAACGGGCGCCCAACTGCTCAACGTGGCGCTGACCAAACGCGGCACCGTGCCGATGTGCGGCATCCCCTTCCACGCCGCCAACACCTACATCGGCCGCCTGCTCAAAGCCGGCCGCAAGGTGGCCATCTGCGACCAGATGGAAGACGCGCGCCCCGGCCAGCTGGTGAAGCGCGAAGTCACCCAGATTCTCAGTCCGGGCACGCACTTCGACGAGCGCATGCTGACGGCGGAGCGGAACAACTTCCTGGCCGCCGTCTATGCCCTCGGCAAAACCATCGGACTCGCCCTGGCCGATCTGACCACGGGCGAATTCATGACCACGGAGGTCGAAAGCCACGACGCGCTGCTGACGGAACTCCAGCGGTTGCGCCCGGTGGAGATTATTTTTCCCGGTGGCGATCAAAGAGTGCATGAGTTGCTGCGTGATGGCGCGCGGGAAAGCATGGCGGCGGCGCCGCCCGCCGCCCAAACCGGGGCAAATCCCCGTGCGAAGTCCGCCTTCGGCTGGATCCTCAGCGGCCACGACGATTGGGTTTTCGCGCCGGAAACCGCGTTGTTCACCGTGCGCGACCATTTCAAAGTCGCATCGCTCGATGGGTTCGGCCTCAGAGACCGGAGCGGGGCCATCGGCGCGGCCGGCGCCATCCTGCATTATTTGACCCAGCACCTGCGGCGCGACGTGGCGAACCTGACGCGGCTCGTGTTTTACCAGCGCGGCGATTATCTCGCCCTCGATCACACCACCCTGCGGCACCTGGAAGTTCTGGAACCGCTGCACCACGATGCGCCGCGCGAGTCGTCGCTCTACGGCGCGCTGAACCGGACCGTCACGCCGATGGGCGCCCGGCGCCTGCGCGACTGGCTGTCACAGCCGCTTGCGACGGCCGGGCCCATCCAGCGGCGGCAGGACATGGTGCAGACTTTTGTCGAGAATTCCGCCGGTTTGGAAAATCTCCGTGCGCAACTGGCGCTGGTGCACGATCTGGAACGGACGATCGGGCGGTTGAGTTCCGGCACCGGCAATGCGCGGGACCTTATCGCGCTCCGGCTGGCGCTGGAACAAATTCCCTGGCTCAAACAAACCCTGGGCGACCTGGCCAGGACGCGCTCCAACCCCGCTCTGATCCAGGAAGAAATCTCCGCGCCGCGCACCCCCGCGCTGATTGAAGAATTGGCGGGTCAAATCACCGAAATGCCCGGCCTCATTGAGTCGATTGTCCGCGCCATCGTGGAGGATCCGCCGCTGGCGGTGAAGGAAGGCGGACTCATCCGGGATGGATTCGACGCGGCGCTCGACGAACTGCGCACCGCCATGCGCGGGGGCAAGGACTGGATCGCGAAATTGCAGGCGGACGAAATTGCGCGCACCGGGATTGCGTCGCTCAAAGTGCGCTTCAACTCGGTGTTCGGTTATTATCTCGAGGTGACCCGGGCCAACCTCGACAAGGTGCCGCAGCACTACATTCGCAAGCAGACCATCGCCAACGGCGAGCGGTTCATCACGCCGGAATTGAAGGATATGGAGGGCAAAATTCTCGGCGCCGAAGAACGCAGCGTGAAGCTGGAATACGACTTGTTCCAGCGGGTGCGCGAAGCGGTGCTGGCGCAAATGCCCGCCATTCAGCGGACCGCCGCCGCGCTGGCCCAACTCGACGTGCTGGGTTCGTTCGCCGAGACGGCGCGGCTGTTCAATTATTGCCGGCCCCACATCGGCAGTGAAGGCGTGCTGCGCATCCGCGACGGCCGGCATCCGGTCCTGGAGCAGAGCCTGAGCGAAGAACGCTTTGTGCCGAATGATACAACCTTGGGTGCGGCGGCGAGCGTCCCGCCTGCCGTGGAGGGCGGCCTCTTGCCGCCCGGAACGGCACCGGGAAATTCAACGCGCTTGGACATGTTTGCGCCCGCTCCGCCGGACGGGACGCCCGCCGCCACGGATCTTCCCCAAATCGCCATCATCACCGGCCCGAACATGGCGGGCAAGAGCACCTACATCCGGCAGGTGGCGCTGCTCACCCTGCTCGCGCACACGGGTTCATTCATTCCGGCGGCTGAAGCGCGGGTTGATTTGGCGGACCGCATCTTCACCCGCATCGGCGCCAGCGACGACCTGGCGCGCGGCCAATCCACGTTCATGGTCGAGATGTGCGAGACGGCCAATATTCTGAACAACGCCACGACGCGCAGTCTCATTGTGCTCGATGAAATCGGCCGCGGCACCAGCACGTTCGACGGCCTGAGCCTGGCCTGGAGCATCGTCGAACACCTGCACAACCAGGTCGGCGCGAAGACGCTTTTCGCCACGCATTATCATGAGTTGACCGAACTGGCGGCGCGGCTGCCGCGGCTGAAAAACTACAACGTGGCCGTGCGCGAGTGGCAGGATCAAATTGTTTTCCTCCGCAGGATCGTCGAAGGCGGCACCGACAAGAGTTACGGCATCCACGTCGCGCGGCTGGCCGGGGTGCCGAAAAGCATTCTGGATCGCGCCAAGGAAATCCTGCACAACCTGGAAGAATCCGAACTCACCCCCGAAGGCGCCGTCCGGCAGTCGGCACGCCGCCAACACGACCGCGACAAACTCAAGCAGCTCGCCCGCGCGCCGCAGATGGATTTGTTCGGATGACCGCCCTTTAGGCTTTCGCCTGCCGGTGGACTTGTTCATCCTGAAAGGGTGCCAGGATTAATCGCCATTGTCGGCCGGCCCAACGTCGGCAAATCCGCCCTGTTCAACCGGATCGTCCGGCGCCGCATCGCCATCGTGCATGATCAACCCGGCGTCACGCGCGACCGCGTCAGCGCAGAAGCGGAATGGCAGGGACGCCCTTTCACTCTGGTGGACACCGGCGGCATCGGCCTGCTGCGCCGTGAAAAGGCCGGCGACCTCATCATCAAAGCCGCCCTCGAACAGGTCAGTCTCGCGATCGAAGCAGCCCAGGTCATCATCCTGGTCGTCAATGTCCAGGAAGGGATCGTGCCCCTCGACCGTGAAGTCGCGGAGCGCCTGCGCCGCAGCGGCAAACCAGTCCTGGTGGCCGTCAACAAAGTGGATACCAACCGCGCAGAGTCCGGCGCGGATGAATTCGCCGGCCTCGGCTTCGAAAGGCTGTTTCCCGTCAGCGCCATTCACGGTGAAGGCATCGAGGCGCTCATGGAGGCGGCCATGACCCTGTTGCCCGTGCCGGAAGCCGGGGAAGCCGCGCCTCCGGATGCCCTCGACTCTCGACCCCCGGCCCTCGACGCGTTGAAGATCGCCATTGTCGGCCGCCCGAACGTCGGCAAATCCTCCATCATCAACGCGCTCACGAATTCCGAACGGGTCATCGTCAGCCCCATCCCCGGCACCACCCGCGATGCGGTGGATGTGCCGTTTGAGGTGGAAACGGACGGCCAGCGTCAGAAATACATTTTGATCGATACGGCGGGGATGCGCAAGACGCGGCAGGTCGGTGATTCGATCGAATTCTTCAGCGTCAAACGCGCCGAGGAATCCGTCGCGCGCTGCGACATTGCCATTCTGGTTCTGGACGCGGAAAGCGGCATCATCGAACAGGACAAGAAAGTCGCGGACAAGATTGTCGAAGCGCGCAAAGCCTGCATTGTGGTGGTGAACAAATGGGACTTGATGGGGGACGCCATCCGTCGAGCGCGCGAGGAGGAAATCGAGCGGCGCCGCAAGAAGGAAGGTCGAAACGCCCCCAAACTCATGACGACGCTCTCCGAGTTCGGCGAATGGGTGCAGGAAAAGCTGTTCTTTCTGGATTATGCGCCGGTGATTTTTACTTCCGCCCAATCCGGCTTTCAACTCGATCGCCTGCTGGAGGCGGTGCGCTACGTGGCCGCGCAGTTGCGGCAGAAAATTCCGACGGCAATTTTGAATCGCACGCTGCAGGACGCCGTGGAACGTCGCCAGCCGGTCAGCGACCGCGGCCACCGCCTGAAGTTTTTTTACGCCACTCAGGTCCGGCAAGCGCCGCCGACATTCCTCCTGTTCGTGAACCGCGACGAACTTTTCTCGGGACAATACAAGAAATATCTGGCCGACCAATTGCGTCGGGCGTTCGGCTACGAAGGCTGCCCGCTGGTGCTCGTGCCCAAACCGCGCCCCCAAACCATCGAGCCGGTGCGGTCCTTCAAACCCCGGCACCTGAAAGCCGGAATTGCCCCGCTTAAAAAGGGCGCAAGGCGGGGTTGAAATGGCCGGTCCAATCGATTTCGGCCTCAAAAGGGTGAGGATACAGAACAGCAGAGACCGCTTTTGATCCGGCGCGCCCCGTCCGATCGGTTCCGGCGGAATCCCACTTATCCACACGCCGGTTATTCACCGGTGCGAATAACCCTCGGCCGCCGGCCCATTCTTGAAGAAATCGACGTTTCTTCCATGCGAATAACCAGGGCGTAATTTTTTTCTAAATTTTTCTTGTTGCCCCAAGCCGTAGTGGATAAGCTTTCAATACTCCCCCACTAATGGGGGTTTAGGACCCCGGTGTAGCGAGTGGGTAACGAGTGGATTTACTCGGAAAATTTGCGATATTTTGACTAACAGAGCCGTTTGTCTCCGTTGAAAATCGGTCAATGGAACAACCGGTCGCTCAGAAAGAGGAAACCATGATAGACGCACGCGATGAAGTTATGCCTTCGATTTCACAACCGCATCGCCGCCGCCGCCCGACCTCGGTCGCGGCCGGCCGCCATTTGAAAAATGGCAACGGGGCCGCGCCCAAATCGCTGGGCGTGCAGCGGGTGTTCAGCGACGCCAAAGTCGACCCGTTCGCTCAACTCGAATGGGAACGGCGCGTCGCCGAAATCACCGACGACGCCGGCAAAGTCATTTTCAGGCAGGAAAACGTCGAGGTGCCCAAGTCGTGGTCGGTCCTGGCGACAAAAGTCGTCGTCTCGAAATATTTTTACGGCGAGCAGAACACTCCGGAACGGGAAGTTTCCGTCCGCCAACTCATCCATCGCATCTCCCGCACCATCGCCGACTGGGGCGTGAAGGACGGCTATTTCAGCAAGGCCGACGGCGAAGTTTATTACGATGAGTTGACGTGGCTATGCCTGAACCAGTACGGCGCGTTCAATTCGCCGGTGTGGTTCAACGTCGGCCTGTATCACCAGTATGGCATCGGGAAAGACTCCGGACGCGGCAACTGGTTTTACCAGCGCAAAACCCACGAAGCCGAACGCGCCGCCACGCAGTACGAGTACCCGCAGTGCAGCGCCTGTTTCATTCAGTCCGTGGACGACAACATGGAGTCCATCATGCGCCTGGCCCACAGCGAGGCGATGCTGTTCAAATTCGGCTCCGGCACCGGCACGGATCTCTCGCCGATCCGGTCCTCCAAGGAAAAGCTCAGCGGCGGCGGACGCCCCAGCGGGCCGCTGTCGTTCCTGAAAGTGTACGATCAGGTGGCCAACGTGGTGAAGAGCGGCGGCAAAACCCGCCGCGCCGCCAAGATGAACACGCTGCGCGACTGGCACGGCGACATCGAGGAGTTCATCGACGCAAAACAAAAGGAAGAGAAGAAAGCCTGGGCGCTCATCGAGCAGGGCTACGACGGCTCGTACAACGGCGACGCCTACGGCAGCGTGATGTACCAGAATGAAAACCTTTCCGTCCGCGCCAGCGACGAATTCATGCGGGCGGCCCTGGCGGGCAAGGAATGGTGGACGCGCACCGTGACGACCGGCAAGCCCATGCAGAAGAAAGACGCGAGCCAGCTGCTGGACAAGATCGCCGAAGGCACCTGGATCTGCGGCGACCCGGGATTGCAGTACGACGGCGCCATCCAGAAATGGCACACGTGCAAAGGCACGGAGCCGATTCACTCCACCAACCCGTGCTCGGAATATGTCTTCCTCAACAGCACCGCCTGCAACCTGGCGTCGTTGAACCTGATGAAGTTCAAACGGGAGGACGGCAAATTCGACGTCGAGCGGTTCCAAGCCGCCGTGCGCATCTTCATCACGGCGCAGGAAATCCTCGTGGACAACGCGAGCTACCCCACCAAGGATATCGCCGAGAATTCGCACATTTACCGCACGCTCGGCCTCGGCTATGCCAACCTGGGCTCGCTCATCATGAGCTACGGGCTTTCCTATGATTCCAACGAAGGCCGCGCCCTGGCCGGCGCCATCACGGCAATCATGACCGGCCATGCCTACGAGCAAAGCGCCCAAATCGCCGCCGCCATGGGCCCTTTCCCCGGCTACCGCGACGCGCGGTGCGCGCATGTCTCCAAGCCGCTGGCCAAAGACAATGTCGAATCCATGCTCGGCGTCATCAAACAGCATCGGGATGCGGTGGAGGAAATTCAGCCCAGCGAGGAGTTCAACTACCTGAAGGAGGAAGCCCGCCGTTGCTGGAACCGCGCCCTGGAGCGCGGCCGGAAAGCCGGTTACCGCAATGCGCAAGTCACGGTCCTCGCGCCGACCGGCACCATCGCATTTCTCATGGACTGCGACACCACCGGCGTGGAGCCCGACATCGCCCTGGTGAAATACAAACTGCTTGCCGGCGGCGGGTTGTTGAAAATTGTCAACCGCACCGTGCCGCAGGCTCTGCAGCGCCTCGGTTACAGCGCGAAGGAAAGCGAAGCCATCATCGCCCACATCGAAAAGTTCGACACCATCGAGGACGTGGAGGAAAACGAGGAAACGGTCCGCAGCGGGCTCAAACCCGAACACCTTGACATTTTCGACTGCGCCTTCAAGCCGTATCGCGGCAAACGCAGCATCCAGTATCTCGCCCACCTGAAAATGATGGCTGCCGCGCAGCCGTTCGTCAGCGGCGCCATCTCCAAGACCGTCAACATGCCGAACGAAAGCACCGTCGCGGACATCCGGGACGCCTACGTGCAGGCCTGGAAAATGGGCTTGAAATGCGTGGCCATTTATCGCGACGGCTCGAAACGTTCGCAGCCGCTGAACACGAAGAAGACCAACGAAGGCAGCGATAAGACGGATTCCCCGGTCGAGACGCGCCTCAAGGAACTGAATGCCGAAGTCGTCCGGTTGCGCGACGAGGCGGGCAAACCCCTGCGCCGCCGGCTCTCCGACACCCGCACCGCCATCACCCACAAGTTCGACATCGCAGGCCATGAAGGCTACCTCACGGTCGGTTTGTTTGAGGACGGCCACCCCGGAGAATTGTTCATCACCATGGCGAAGGAAGGTTCGACGATCGGCGGTTTGATGGACGGCATCGGGACGCTCACCAGCATGGCCCTGCAATATGGCGTGCCGCTCGAAGCGCTGGTCAAAAAATTTGCGCACCAGCGATTCGAACCCTCCGGCTTCACCAAGAACCCGGAAATTCGCAACGCCGCCTCCATCACCGATTACGTTTTCCGCTGGCTGGCGCTGCAATTCGTCCCCGGCTACCGCGAAGCCAACGCCACCAATCGCAACCAGCCGGAACTGGCGATGCCCGGGTTGTTGGAGGAAGTGAAAAAAAAAATAAACCGTCCGGTGCCTGAACTGCCGCTTTCGGAAGACACGGACGTGGTGGACGTGAAGTCCGGCAACGGCAACGGCCATCACCCTCATCACTCCGCCTCAAGCGGACGGACGGTGAAAAGCCTGAGCGATTCCGTGGCGCATTTTCAGCTCGACGCCCCCACCTGCCCCAATTGCGGCCACGTCGCCGTGCGCAACGGCGCGTGTTACAAGTGCCTGAATTGCGGCGAGAGCCTCGGCTGTTCCTGATGGTCGGCTCGGTTCAAGGACTCGGCCGGAGGGTGAAATGCCTTCCGGCCGATTTTACTCCGGAAATGCAGCCCAGGGATGCCCGTTCCGCTCTTCCCCGCCCGGACCGTTGCACCCGCGGCAATGCCCCTGTGCCGCACCCCTCGGCTTGTGTCAGTTTTGCCCCCTGCTATCCTGCGCTCGCATGAATAACAACCCGCACAATACGTTCGTCAAGGAAGACCCCTGGCGCATCTTCCGCATCATGGCCGAATTCGTGGATTCCTTCGAGACCATGGCACAAGTCGGCCCGGCGATATCCATTTTTGGATCCGCCCGCATGCGGCCCACCGACCCGGATTACAAGGCCACGGTGGAATTGGCCCGGGAACTGGCCAAACACGGACTGGCGGTCATCACCGGCGGCGGTCCCGGCGTCATGGAAGCCGCCAACAAAGGCGCGGCGCTGGCCAAAGGCCGCTCCGTCGGCTTGAATGTTCAGTTGCCCCACGAACAAAAGGGCAATCCCTACGCCAACATGCCGCTGCATTTCCACTACTTCTTCGCACGCAAAGTCTGCTTCGCCAAATACAGCATGGCCTTCGTGTTCATGCCGGGCGGCTTCGGAACCTTGGATGAGTTCGGCGAAATCCTCACGCTGGTCCAAACCGAGCGCATCCCGCAGTTTCCGATGATCCTTTACGGCCGGAAATTCTGGGAGGGTCTCATTCGCTGGATGCGAACCCAGATGTTGAACGAAAGGGCCTTCATCAGCGCCGGCGACCTCAACCTCTTCAAGATTGTGGACCAGCCGCGGGAGGCCCTTGAGATAATCCTGGACTACGAGCGCCGCGTCGGGCCGCCGGAGATCGTGTCCAAAGCGTTTGCTTAGGAAATAATCATTGTTGTGTATCGCGTCACTCGTTTGCCTAATGGCCTCACGGTGGCCACGGCGGAAATGCCGCACATGGCCAGCGTGAGCCTCGGCCTGTGGGTCGGCGTCGGATCGCGCTACGAACCCGCCGAAATCAACGGCGTGTGCCATTTCATCGAGCATCTGCTGTTCAAAGGAACGAAGCGGCGTTCGGCCCGGGAAATTTCGCAGGCCGTGGAAGGCATCGGCGGTTACCTGAACGCCTTCACCAGCGAGGAAGCCACCTGCTTTCATTCGCGCGCCTGCCACGACCGCTTCGACGAATTGCTCGACGTGCTGGTGGATATGTTTCTCAATTCGAAATTCGCCCCGGAGGACATGGCCAAGGAACGCGAGGTCATCAAGGAAGAAATCGCGATGTACCTGGACCAGCCGCAACAGCATGTTCAGGAACTTCTCAACGAGACGCTCTGGCCCGACCAACCTCTGGGCCGGCCGATCACCGGCACCGAAAAAACCCTGGACACCCTCCAGCGCCGCCATCTCGTAAGTTACCTGCGCGATAATTACGTTGCGGGCGGCACGTTGATCGTCGCCGCCGGAAAACTGGAACACCGGCAGGTTCTTCGGGCGGCGGCGCGCTACGCCCGGTTTTTCAAAGCCGGCGAACGGCCGCGATTCGCTCCGGCGCGGAACGGGCAGGACGGACCGCGGATCCGCCTGTTCACCCGGAAAACCGAGCAAACACAAATGGCTCTTGGCATTCGCGCCTGCGCGCGCCACGATCCGCGCCGCTACGCGCTGCGCCTGCTCAACACGATCCTCGGCGAAAACATGAGTTCACGCCTCTTCCAGGTGGTGCGCGAGGACCGCGGCCTCGCCTACTCGATCTATAGCACGCCCAGCTTTTTCGACGATGCCGGCGACCTCGTGATTTCCGCCGGTCTCGACACCGACAATCTCCTCCAGACCCTCCGCCTGATCCTGCGCGAGTTGCGGCGGTTCCGGCAAACAACGCCGGGCGCCGGAGAGCTGCGCCGCGCCCGCGACTACGTCATCGGCCAGATCGATCTCGGGCTCGAAAGCACCGACAACCAGATGAGCTGGATCGGCGAGCAGTGGTTCGGTTACGGCAGAATCGTTCCGCCTGCGGAAATCAAACGGCGGCTGCGCGAAGTCACCGCCGGCGAAATTCGCTCCGTGGCCCGCGACTTTTTCCAGCCGCAACGATTGAACCTAGCGCTGGTGAGTCCGCGCCAATCCACCCGCGACCTGGCGCCACTGCTGTTGAATTGACGCCAGTTCATTCCGAGAATGGGAAATATAATTCGATACGCCGTGCTCCAAAGGGAACCGGACGTCCTGACGGCGGACGCGTTGAAGCGCGCCTTCAAATCGTTCAGCCACCTCACCGACGCCGACGCGGTCCGGCTGGCCCTGGGCGCGCGCGGAATCCTGATGCGGCATCTCCGGCAGGCTGACGCCCGCGCGCTCCAATCCGCGCTGCAGGCGGAGGGTCTCGGCGTGACAATGGTTGCCGAGACCGATTTGCCGAAACTGCCCGAAGCCCAGTTGCTGCACCGGCTCGAGCTCTGGCCGCAGGGGCTCACCGTTTACGACCCGTTCGGCCGCCCAACCGCCGTCGCCTGGCCGGCCGTCCATCTCGTCGCCGCCGCCGCCGCTCCCTGCTTCGAGGTCAATAAAAAACAGACCGAACACACCCGGCTCCAACTCGACACCTCGGCCGGCGTGCGGCCGAAAAAAGCCGATGACGCCGGGCGCAAGACGGAATCGGAATCGCAGCTCCTGCTGGAGATTCTCCTGGCGGACGGCGCCGCCCTTTACCAGGTCGACGCGGCCGAATTCACCTTCAAGTACGTGATCGACCGCCCCGGTCTTTCGATTGAGGAAAAGTTTATCTGGCTGGTCCGCGAGATCTGCCATCATGCCCCGCAGGCCCTTTTGAATGCCGGCGCCCGCGATTTGCGCGAGGGCCGGAACACCGCGCCGGTTTATATCAGCCGCACGGCATTGATGGACGAAATGACCTGGCTGCTCTGGCAAAACGCGCAGCAGAAACGCTTTCACTCCCAATAGATCATGGGCGCCCTGATTCACGAAATCGCGACCCGCCACTCGCCGGAGTCGCTGGTGGATCAACTCCGCGGCGAACCCGGGATCGTTTTGCTGCGAAGCACCTCGTTCGATTCGCCGCAAGCGCGATATTCGTTCGTGGCGGCGCGGCCGTTTCTCACCTTCCGTTCCTTCGGCTCGCGTTGCGAAATCGCATTTGCCGATGCCCAACACTCCACGCCCAACGCCCAACGCCAGTTTGGCAATCCCTGGAACCGGCTGGACAGCCTGATGTCGCGCTACGAATTGCTGGATGAAATCGACCTGCCTTTCCCGCTCGGCGGTTGTTTCGGCTGCTGGGGTTACGATCTGAAAAACTTCGTCGAACCCAAACTCCCGCGCCGCGCCGTCAACGACCTCGAACTGCCGGATTGCCACGTGGGTTTTTACGGCCATTTGGTGGTGTTCGACCATCGCCTGGACAAAACCTGGATTGTCGCCACGGGCCTGGCCTCGAACGGCTCGCGCGACGAAAACCGGGCCAAGGCGCAACTCGATTTCTGGCGGCAGAGAATGCGAAGTCCGGCGTCCGGCATCCGCGGTCCGGAATCCCTCCCTGCGCCGCAACCGGCGCGCATCGCTTCCAACCTGCCCCGCGCCGATTTCATCGCCCGCGTCGAAGCGGCGCAACGGTACATCCGCGCCGGGGACATCTACCAGGTGAACCTGGCCCATCGGCTGGCCGCGCCGTGTGCCGTTTCCGCGTGGGATTTTTTCAAAAGCCTGGGCGCGGTTTCTCCCGCGCCGTTCTCCGCGTTCCTCGATTGCGGCGGGTTTCAGATGGCTTCGTCATCACCCGAGCTTTTTCTGCGCCTCAGCGGACGGCATGTTCAAACCCGGCCCATCAAAGGAACCCGGCCGCGCTCGGCCGACCCGACCCGCGATGCGCAGCTCAGTTACGAACTGCAGACCAGCGCCAAGGAAATGGCCGAGCTGGTGATGATCACCGATTTGCTGCGCAATGACCTCGGCAAGGTCTGCGAATTCGGCTCCGTGCAGGTGCCGGAGCTCGTCCGGCTCGAACGCTTTGCCCAGGTGCAGCACCTGGTTTCGACCGTCGAGGGCCGCTTGCGGGAAG
Organism: uncultured Verrucomicrobiota bacterium; assembly: GCA_964520205.1. Taxonomy (GTDB): domain Bacteria; phylum Verrucomicrobiota; class Verrucomicrobiia; order Limisphaerales; family BOG-1460; genus CAZFOA01. The sequence goes on from CAZFOA010000069.1 coordinate 13,903, forward strand.
ACCAGACGCATTTTGGCGCGTTCGCTTCCTGTTTCCCGGGCGGCAGCGTGACCGGCGCGCCAAAATTCCGGGCGATGGAAATCATCGACGAACTCGAACCGGTCGCGCGCGGACCTTACACGGGCTGTCATGGCTATCTCGGCTTCAACCGCGAAAGCCAATTGAGCATCACGATCCGCACGGCGATCTGCCGGGACGGCCGGGCGTATTTCCACGCCGGCGCGGGCATCGTGGCGGATTCCAATCCCGAGGCGGAATACGAGGAAACGCTGGCCAAGGCGCGCGGGTTTTTCGCGGCGTTGAATCTGCCGGGGATGGAGACAGATCATCGCGGAGCGCCGGCAATAAGATCGTCCGATTGAAAACCATTTCACCGTGAAACGATGACTTACGCCGAAGCCATTCAATTCCTGTACGGCCTCCGCCTCTTCGGCGCGAAGTTCGGATTGGAAAACACAGTCCGGCTCGCTGCGTTGGCGGGCAATCCTCAAGATAAACTCCGTTTCATCCATGTCGCCGGCACGAACGGCAAAGGTTCCACCTGCGCCATGCTCGAAGGCATCTATCGCGCGGCCGGCCTCCGTGTCGGCCTGTTCACCTCGCCGCACCTGGTCAGCTTCGCCGAACGCATCCAGGTCAACCGCCGGTTTATCACCGAACCGGATGTCGTGCGGCTCGTGAAGAAGATTGAACCTTTGCTGGGGGAATTTTCCAGGGACCATCCACCGAGCTTTTTTGAAGTTGTCACCGTGATGGCTTTGCTTTATTTCGCGGAACAAAAGTGCGAGCTGATGATCTGGGAAACCGGTTTGGGCGGACGGCTGGATGCCACGAACATCGTGACTCCGCTCGCCAGTATCATCACCAATATCGGCATTGAACACTCCGAATGGCTCGGGGACACAATCGAAAAGATCGCGTCGGAAAAGGCCGGCATCATCAAACCCGGCGTGCCCGTCATCACGGCGGCGCAGCCCGGCCAGGGATTGGAAGTGTTCGCTGCCGTCGCGCGGGAAAAGCATGCGCCCTTGACGTGGGTGCAGGCATCTCAAACCAGCCTTCCGCCGCTGGACACCCTCGCGCTTCCCCTGCACGGTCCGCACCAAAGGCTCAATGCCGCCACCGCCATCGCCGCTGCGCAGGTTCTCGCCGGACAGATTCCGGTGAATGATGCCGCGTTTCGAGAAGGGCTTGCCACTGTCCATTGGCCGGGCCGAATGCAGCGCGTGCAGACCGCCTCAGGCCAAACGATCCTCCTGGACGGGGCGCACAATCCCGCCGGGGCCGAAGCGCTTCGGGTGGCGCTCCAGGCCGAATTTCCCGAGTCCAAGCCCACCGTCATTTTCGGTGTTTTTCGCGACAAAGACTCGGTCAGCATGTGTCATTCGCTGGCGCCGCTGGCGGGACGGCTGCTGCTCACAACCGTTCAGAGCGACCGCACGGAAGACCCGGCCAGGCTCGTATCCGCCTGCCGCGAGGTCAATGCCCACGCGCCGGTTGAGGTTTGCGCCTCGCTGACCGAAGCGTTGCGGCTGGCGGCGCAGGATCCTTTTGTCGTCGTTGCGGGCTCCCTTTACCTGGTCGGTGAGGCGATGGAATTGCTCCACCTCGCCGCCGTGCCGCCGGGTGACGAGAAAAAGTTGAACGAGTGGAATGCCAGGCGGTAATCGCGCTGCGGGTGTGATCAAAAGTGGGTGAGGTTTTGGGGGCGGAGTGCGGCCGTCCTC
>CAZFOA010000070.1:0-15517 GCA_964520205.1 uncultured Verrucomicrobiota bacterium
CCGAAACCGCATCCTTCGGTCGTGGCCCCAAGCTGCCTCTCCGTGAACCGGCTGGGGTCGAAGGTGCGAAGCGTTTGGAGTGCGTCCGCCTTCGAACCCGACCAGAAACCAATTATGGCAGAGGTTCTGGACGCTCCTTCAAGCTGGTTCGACGGCGTCCGGTCAGGGCCGCGAAAGCCGGAAGAATTGGCTGCCCCCGGAAGCATCCAGCGTCACGGTGTTCTGGCCGTTTGTCACCAGGGGAGACGGATTGTTGGTGCTCCAAACCGCCGGTGAAGCGAGATCGGTGGCCGATTCCAGGACAAAGCCGGCGGGGTAAATCGGCCAGGTGATCGTCGCGTTGGTTCCGGAGGGCGCGATGTTCAGGGACACGCTGAAAAACTCGAAGGCAAGCGCGTAGGTCTCCTGATAAGTGACGGTGGCGCCGCCATGCTTGAGCACCTGGAGATCGTACCGGCCCTGAGGCAACTGGGGGACGAAAAGATGTTCCACATTGTCCACGGAACTGGCGCTGGAAGCGATCAGGTTGCTGGTAGCGGCATCGTACAAAAACAAATCGAGATGGTTAATGTCCGTCTGATTTTGCTGGCGATTCCATACCAGTGTCGCCGAGGCGGTAAACAGCGCCTGGCTCGAGGCATTGGTGACGTTGAAATAATAATGATTCACACCGTTGGTCTTGGCCGCGCTCGAACTCGTGTTGAAATCCCACCCGCTCAATGCAGTGAGGGTGCCTGCAGCGCCCGTTGGCGGATGGGGGCTGTTGGTGGAAACACTCATGGAAACGATGTAGCCATGTTTGCCGCCCGCGAGTTGTTCGTAGGAATTGAATACATTCAAGACCCCGGCGCCATACCGCGCGTCGAGCGGTGAAGCCGGGCCGTTGGTCCAATCGACGGGCTTGATCGCGCCGTTCAGCAGCAGCGCCTTCAGCGTGCGGATATCCGAGGCGGAATTGGTGTCGATGCCGCCATCGCCACGCAGGCCGGCTTGCAACAACAGGGCGGCCGCCCCGCTGACTTGCGGCGTGGAAAAACTTGTCGCGTTGGAAGGCGCCGTGATGTCCGGCTTCGCCCGCCCGTTGTCCAGCGTCGGTCCCACGCTGGAATAATTGACCGCATCGATGTAGGCGCCGACGCTGATGCCATTGTAACACGTGGAGGGGGGGCTTACCGGGACGCCGCCGGCATTGCCCGCGCCGGAAACAAAGAGAGTGTGGAATTTCGCGGCGTAATTGTCATAAGCCGAATCGAGCATCTGCTGTTGAGGAACGGTAACCGGATAGTCGATGAAACTTTGGTTCACCACGGGGTCGTTAACGGCCAGCAGGCCTCCCACCACCGAGTTGATAAAGTAATTCGCTTCGAAATTGTCCACAGACGCGAGGTTCGTGGCTATTCCCCCGGAGAGACCGTAAAAAATTCCGCCGACCTGGCTCGCGTGCCAGGACGGCCCTCCAACCAAATTGGGGTAATTGGTGCTTGAGCCGAGACTGGATTTGTAGGTGATAAGATTGGCGGATACGCCCGCCGCAGCGGGATCGACTTCAAATGTCGGTGGCTGATTTGTATCTATGTCCGCCTCCGCCTGACCTGCGCGAATGCCCGAACCGTCGAGGTTAGTGGTGGTGGACTGCAGAAGAGTGACACCAATGACATCCAAATCAACCGCGTAAAGATTTGGAAATAAGCAGCTTGAAACAACAAACCAAACCAGCGCCCGTGTTCGCCCCCCCGGCCGCCAGTTGGATTTAAAATGCATTTCTTCCGCGCGAAACGGCAGGTTTTGTGCCTGCTCACATTCAAAACCCTCGAAACCCTCGAACCTGATAGCCACCGTACCCCAATCCCAGGCGATTACAAGCCTTTACTATCCGCATAAGGTGTTGTGGCGGAGAAGATGGACTGCAAACTCCCGATTTGCCCGGTTTCTGCTGGCGGCAGCCGGGTTAAGGCCGTTCCGGTCGCAGAACCTGGAAAGGCGGGATTTTGAATTTTGAATTTTGATTTTCGATCTGGCAAACTCCGCGATGTGATGAGATTCGGCAAGTGGTGATCCTCCCCAAAATCCGGGCCGAGGCCATGCTGGAAATCAGAAACCTGAAATCAAGAATCCGAACGTGTCCGACACCCTGGTCGTCAACGAAATTTACCTGAGCTTGCAAGGCGAGAGCACCTTCGCCGGGTTGCCGTGCATTTTTGTGCGGCTCACGGCGTGCAATCTGCGCTGCTCGTATTGCGACAGCGCGTACGCTTTCGCCGGAGGTGAAAAAAAATCGCTCGAAACCATCCAGGCTGAGGTGGAACGGCTGGCCGGGCCATTCCGAAATCCCGCGCCGGGCGCCGGGGGCAATGCGCTGCCGCTGGTGGAGCTTACCGGTGGCGAACCGCTGCTGCAACCGAACGCGCTGCCGCTGATGAAGCGGCTCTGCGACGGCGGCTTCACTGTGCTCCTGGAAACCAGCGGCGCGCACGATATTTCGCCCGTCGATCCACGCGTGCGGCGCATCATGGATCTCAAATGCCCCGCCAGCGGCGAGGTCGGGCGCAATCGCTGGGAAAACCTCCGGCACCTGAACCGCACCGACGAAATCAAGTTTGTCATCGGCACGCAGGAAGATTACGACTGGGCGAAGCAACAGATCGGCGCGCATCGCCTGGACTTGATTTGTCCGCTGTTGTTTTCGTGGGTTCATCCGCTGGCGCCGGAGCAGCGGGATCCGTCGCTGAAAAAGGTCCCGGCCGGCCAAACGCCGATTTCACGGCGGGAACTGGCGGAGAAGGTGATTGCCGATGCGTTGCCGGTGCGCTTTCAAATCCAGCTGCACAAAGCGATCTGGCCGCCGGAGCGGCGGGGCGTGTGACCATGCGAAGGCCCCCGGCAACCGGCACCCGCGTGGCCGCCAGCCAAACGCTCGAATTGCTGCGTGGTTACGAGGCGCGCAACGTCACGTTCATCGATCCGGACGGTTCGTGGCCCATCGTCTGGGCGCAAGCCCGGGGCGTGCAGGTGTGGGATGCGGATGGGAAGAAATATCTGGATCTGACCGCAGCCTTTGGTGTCGCCGCCGCCGGCCACGCCAATCCGCGCGTCGTCCGGGCGGGGCAGAAACAAATGGCCCAACTGCTGCACGCCATGGGCGACGTGCATCCGCATCATTTGAAAGCGCGCCTGGCGCGCGAGTTGAGCCGGATCACTTTTGAACGATGGACGGACCGGAAGCCGGAGGTCGGAGGGCAGGCGGCCGAGGGCAGAGATCAGAACGGATGGCGCGCGAAGACCCTTTTCTGCAATTCAGGTTTTGAAGCCGTCGAGGCGGCGCTCAAAACCGCCATGCTGGCGACGGGGAAACCCGGCGTCATCGCCTTTGAAGGCGCCTATCACGGTCTGGGTTATGGCGCACTCAACGCGACACATCGCGAATATTTTTGCGGCCCGTTCCGCCCGCAGCTCGGTGAGTTTGGACATTTCGCCCCATTCCCCGGCGTCGAGCCGGCGTGCCGCCGGCTTCCGAAAAATGCGAGCGGGACGGCTGGAAAAAAGGGCGGAGGCCGGCAAAAGGCCTGTCCGACGCTGGCCGCCGTCGAGTCGCGCCTCCGCACGTTGTTTGGCCGGGAGAAAATCGGAGCGATCCTCGTGGAACCGGTCCAGGTGCGCGGGGGCATTCAAATCCCGCCGCCGAACTTCCTTCCGTTGCTGCGCCGGCTGTGCAGCGAGCAGGGCGCCCTGCTCATCCTGGACGAGATTTACACCGGCTTCGGCCGGACCGGGAAATGGTTTGCATGCGAGCACAGCGGCGTGGTGCCGGATGTCATCTGCCTGGGCAAGGCGCTGACGGGCGGCTTTCCGCTCTCAGCCTGTGTGGGTCGCGCCGAGGTCATGGACGCGGCATGGCCGACGACGAACGGCGAAGCCATTCACACCAGCACGTTTCTCGGCCATCCGGTCGGGTGCGCGATGGCGCTGGCGCAGATTGAGGAAATCCGGAGGCTGAAGCTGGTGGACCGCAGCGCCCGGCTGGGCAAGGTTCTGCTCCGTCTGCTTCAATCTCAAATTCCAAATCCAAAATTTCAGATCGCCGCGCGCGGACTTGGCCTGCTCGCCGGCGTCGAATTCCGGCTGCCGGACGGTTCACCTGCAACCGCCGCGGTTTTCGCGGCGGTGAAAGCAATGCTCGCCCGCGGTTTTATTCTTCTGCCGGAAGGCCAACACGCCAATGTGATCAGCTTCACTCCGCCGTTGACCGTCAGCGAGGCACAACTGGCGGGGGCGGTTGCCGCGCTCGCGGAAATCCTGGGATGAAACTCTCCGAAATGCGCGAATGCCTGGCGCGGGAGGGAATCCAACTGACCAGGTCCCTGGGCCAGAATTTCCTTCACGACGCCAATCAACTGCGGCGCATCGTCGCTGCGGCAGAACTGACCCGGCGGGACAAGGTCCTGGAAATTGGACCCGGGCTGGGGCCGTTGACCGAACTGCTTGTGCAACACGCCGGCGAAGTGTTGGCGATTGAGAAGGACGGGCGGTTGGTGCCCGTGTTGCGGGAGCATTTTGGTCCGGAGTCCCGGCTTCAGCCGGTCGGGCGTTTGGCACCCCAACCGCCTGATGGTGGAACTCCAAGCCTTCGGTTGCTTCACGACGACGCGCTCGAATTCCTGAAGCGCGAGCCGCGCGACTGGAGCGAGTGGAAGCTCGTGGCCAATCTGCCGTATTCGGTGGCGTCGCCCATTCTGGTGGAACTGGCGCGAGGGGAATGGGCGCCGCAACGAATGGTGGCCACGCTCCAACTGGAAGTGGCCAAGCGGCTCCTGGCGAAGGCCGGCAACAAAGATTACGGCGTTTTGACCCTGCTGGTTCAGATCGACTTCGAACCGCGCGGCTGGTTCAAAATTCCGGCGAGTTGTTTCTTTCCGGAGCCGGACGTGGATTCGGCGTGCGTTTGCCTGGTCCGCCGCGCGCCACCACTGCTCACGCCGGATCAACGGGAGATTTTTGCCAAAATCGTGAAGCGCGCGTTCTCGCAGCGGCGGAAGATGATGCTGAAACTGCTCAAAACGGACTGGCCGGAAACCGCGCTCAGGGAAATTTTTGCGGCGACCGGCCTGGACCCGGGAATCCGGGCCGAACAGATCGGGTTGAGCGGATTTGTCCAGCTTACCCAACTCCTCCGCGCCCACACCGCTCCGCCTTGAATTCCATGGCTGAAGAAATTTTCGACGTCGTCAACGGGCGCGATGAAGTCATCGGCCGCAAGCCGCGCCACGAGGTGCATCGGCTGGGCCTGCTGCATCGCGCCGTGCATGTGCTGGTCTTCAATTCCCGCGGGCAGATCTTTCTCCAGAAACGCTCGATGACTAAAGACCGGCAGCCGGGGCTGTGGGATTCCTCGGCTTCGGGCCATGTGGACAGCGGGGAGGATTACGACGCCTGCGCGGTCCGCGAATTGCGCGAAGAAATCGGGCTGACCGTCGCGCCGCCGCCGAAACGCCTCTTCAAAATTGACGCCGGCGCGGAAACCGACCAGGAGTTTGTATGGGTTTATCGTTGCGCCGCCGACGGGCCGTTGGAATTAAACGCGGACGAGATTGAGCGCGGGGACTGGTTTGCGGCCGAGGAAGTGACCCGTTGGATGGCGGAACGGCCGCAGGAGTTTGTGAGCGCGTTCAGGCTGATCTGGGAGAAATGGGATAACCGAGCGGTGGAGTGATGGAGTGACGGGAGAGTCTCTGCGGCCGCGCTCAAGAACCCCACCTTCCATTTTCCCATCACTCCATCAACCCATGTTTATTACGGGCGAATCGGCGGAGCGTTCGACCAGATGGAACAGGTTTCCCTCGGCATCCGGAAAGAACAGCACGCGCCCGCCGCCGCCCGCCGGTTTGATCTCCTCGGTGAACTGAACGCCGCGCCGCTCCAGCTCCGCCTTCGACTTTTCGATGGAATCCACCCGCAGCGCGACGTGCCGCCAGCCGTTGAGTTTATTGTCGCCGGTTTCCTTGAGCCCGAAATCGCCCGCGTAGATTTCAATCATGATTCCGCCCGGCAGGGAAAGCAGAAACATGGGAGGCGTCTGGCCGTTGTCGAAAACCAGCTTCGCGTTGAGCACTTTCATGTACCAGTCCTTCAATGCCCGGGGATCGCGCGCCGACAGTCCCAGATGTTCGATGAAAAAAGTCACGGCATCCTCCTTTAGCGGTTTTGCGGAGAAACGCACGCTTTTTGCGCGTCAAAAAACCGCCGGGGTCCCGATTTCCTTGCCGTGCCGGCGCAGCCGCGACGACAGTGTTGAAAGCGGTGCAGACGGACCTGCCTGAACCTGCCGCGGAATTGGCCATTCTGCCGCAAATGGTTCGGACGGATGGGATAAGCAGCGGTCAAATTGAAGATGAGCGCTTGTGAAAAATTTCACACAGGCCTTGCGGTCCAAAATCGCGGATGATAGCTTCACACCGATTTTGCATCCCAAACAACAAAAAATATGAGAATGAGTCATTCACTGGCATGGGTTACTGGGTTGGCCGCCGTTTTGCAGGTGGCTTCGGCCGCCGACATTATCGGGACGGTGACGTTGAATGGTGCGCCTCCGGCGGAGAAGCCGATTGCTCCGCTGAAGGAAGATCCGACCTGCGGCAAATTTTACACGGAGATGCCCACGACCCACTTTTATGTGGTGGGACCGAACAAGGAGCTGGCCGACGTGATCGTCATGCTGAAAGGGATCAGCGGCAAATCCACCGGGGCGTCGGCGGCGGCGGCTGTGATCGATCAAAAAGGATGTTTGTACCAGCCACAAATCCTCGCCATTCAGACCAATCAGAAACTGCTGGTGAAAAACTCGGACCCGGTGATGCACAACGTGCACACCACCCCGACCGTTGCAGGAAACAAAGAGGACAACCAGGCGCAGATGCCCGGCAGTCCGGATTTGACCATTACGCTTCCAGCCTCGGAGAACTTCCTGCGGTTCAAGTGTGATGTTCACCCCTGGATGTTTGCGTGGGTGACCGTGATCGACCATCCCTACTTTGCGGTCACGGGCAAGGACGGCACCTTCAAGATCAGCAACGTGCCGCCCGGTAAATACACCCTTTCCGCACTGCACCGCAAAGCCGCCGCGGCGGGCGTGGACAAGGAAATTGAAGTGAAAGAGGGTGAGCCGGCCAAGGTGGATTTTACGCTGGAGGTCAAATAGCCCGCTCGATTTGAGCCGCTGCACGCCAAAATCCGCGACGCCTTGTTTTTTCTCCTCGTGCAGTAGTTTGAATCATTCCGCATGTCAGAGCCATTGAACAATCCCTGGCGACATCGCTTTGCCGTGCTGACGGCGATCGCCACGTTTCTGTTGCTGGCGGCAGGCGGCCTGGTGACGAGCCACGATGTCGGCATGGCGGTGCCTGATTGGCCAAACACATACGGCTACAATATGTTCTTTTTCCCCTGGTCCCAATGGGTCGGCGGAATCTTCTACGAACACACGCATCGCCTCATCGCTTCCGGCGTGGGCCTGCTGACAGGCGTTCTGGCGCTGTGGCTGTTTGGCAAGCCGGCGCGGCCGTTCATGCGCTGGTCCGGGCTGATCCTGGTCCTGCTGGGAATCGCCAATGAACTGTTGGTGCCCGCGCGTTGGGCGGACGGGATCGTGTCCGGAGCCACCGGGTTGGTTATGTTCGGCGCGAGCTTCGCGTGGCCGCGTTGTGAGCCGGCGGCAAAATGGCTGCGCCGCCTGGGACTGGCGGCTTTCTTTGCCGTGGTGCTGCAGGGCGTGCTGGGCGGTTTGCGCGTCATCCTGTTCAAGGATCAACTCGGCATCGTCCATGCCACACTGGCACAATTGTTTTTTGCCCTCGTTTGCGCCATCGCGCTCTTCACTGGCAAATGGTGGATGGAAATGGAGCGCGCCGGCCCGGCGCCGGGCGCTCCGAAGATGCGCCGATGGTTCGTCGGGGCGACGGCGCTGATTCTGTTTCAATTGATTCTCGGCGCGGCAATGCGCCATCAACACGCGGGTCTGGCCATTCCCGATTTCCCGCTTGCGTATGGAAAACTCTGGCCGGCAACGGATCCGGATTCGGTTGCGCTGTACAATGAGCGGCGGATCGAAGTCACCGCGGCAAATCCCATCACTTCCTTTCAAATCGAGCTGCAGATGGCGCATCGCCTCGCCGCGGTTTTGATCCTGGCCGCCGTCGCCCTCTGCGCGTGGCGCGCCCGGGCTGTGGGTGCAACCCGGATCAGCCGGTCCGGACCGCCTGAAGGCGGAACTCCGAACCTGCCGTACCGGCTCGCCCTGTTCTGGCTCGCGTTGATTCTTGCGCAGGCGGCCCTCGGCGCGGCGACCATTTTGACGAACAAAGCCGCGGACGTCGCCACCGCGCACGTTCTGGCAGGCGCGCTTTCGCTGGCCACGGGCGTGTTGTTGTGTATTCTCCCGGTCCGAAACCCGGAATCGACGCGCCAGGCACGCGCCTTGTCGGCGAAGGCGGACGAGCGGGGCCGGGGTTCGCTGGACGCAGAAACTGCAGCGGCGTAACCGTCATGAAAGCGACAACGCAATTTGCAAGTGAAGTCATCCCGGCGGAAAGAAGCCGGGTTGCGGTTTACGCCGACCTGATCAAGGCGCGGCTGACGCTGCTGGTTTTGCTCACGACGCTGGTCGGCTTTTATCTGGGTTGCCGCGGTCCGATCAGTTATGTGCTGATGCTGCACACAGTTCTCGGCACGGCGCTGATGGCCGGCGGCGCGGCGGCGTTGAACCAGTTGCTGGAGCGCGAATTTGACGCGAAGATGCGCCGGACGCGAAATCGTCCGCTGCCTTCAGGCCGTTTGCAGCCGGCCGCGGTCATGCTTTTCGGCGGCGTCTGCGCCTGTGCCGGACTTCTGGACCTGGCTCTGGCCGTCAACCTCCTCACCGGCGTGATCGGCGCGATTTCGCTGTTGAGTTATCTCTTCATCTACACGCCGCTGAAGCGGGTGACGTGGTTGAACACGGCGATCGGCGCGATACCCGGCGGCCTTCCGCCCTTGATGGGCTGGACGGCGGCGCGCGGGGAGTTAAGCGGCGGGGGCTGGGCGCTGTTTGCCATTCTGGCGTTCTGGCAGCTGCCGCATTTCCTGGCCATCGCCTGGATTTACCGCGATGAATACGAGAAAGCCGGATTCAAGATGCTGTCGGTCATGGATCCGCAAGGCCGGCGGACGGCGCGGCAGGCGGTGAGCCTCACGCTGGGGTTGCTGCCGGTGAGCCTGTGCCCGTTCCTGTTCGGGCTGACCGGACCGGTTTATCTGGGCGGCGCCCTGGTGCTCGGTGCGGTTTTTCTCTGGTTTGCCATCCGGTTCGCGCGGCAGTTGACGGTGGCCCGCGCGCGGCAGCTCTTTTACGTTTCGATTTTGTACCTCCCCTTTTTGCTGACGGTGATGGTGTTAGACAAAGTGAAATGAGCCGGGCTTTGGATAAGTCGAATCGCCGCGGACACGAGTTGACCGCTCCAGTTCCCTGGCGTATTTCACAGGAGTCGGAGACAAAGATGTTTAACGCATTGACGGCAGAGATTGCAGTGAACTAACAAACATGCAGGCGACCCACGCAATTCCTCATCCGGGTGTTCACGGGGCCCATCACGAAGAGGCGGGCTTCTGGCGCACCTATGTTTTTTCGACCGACCACAAAATCATCGGCCTCCAGTATGGCGTTACGGCGTTGTGTTTCCTGCTGTTCGGATTCTGCCTGATGCTGATGATGCGCTGGCAGATTGCCGAGGGGACCCGGGCGGCGCTGACGCCGGGCTATCAGGCGCATGCCGTGCCGCTGGTGGGGTCTTTGCTGGAGAAAATTCTCGGCCAGGTCGCCGCCCAGGGCAAAATTTCGCCGGACCTCTACAATTCCTTCGGCGCCATGCACGGCACCATCATGGTGTTCCTGGCGATTGTGCCGCTGGCGTTCGCCGCGTTCGGCAATTACGTGGTGCCGCTGATGATCGGCGCGCCGGACATGGCGTTTCCGCGCATCAACATGGCCAGCTACCAATCCTACGTGATCGGCGGGGTGATCATGTTCGTCAGCTTTTTTATTCCCGGCGGCGCGGCTCAGGCGGGTTGGACTTCCTATTCCCCCCTGGCCACGGAGATTCCCACGAACGGCCAGACCTTCTGGCTCGTCGGCATGATTTTTTTGATCACTTCCTCGCTGCTGGGCGCGGTGAATTTCATCGCCACGATCATCCAGTTGCGCGCGCCGGGAATGACCTGGATGCGGCTGCCGTTTTTCGTCTGGGCGCAATTTGTGACGGCGTTCCTGCTGCTGCTGGCATTTCCACCGCTCGAGGCGGCGGGCATCATGCAGTTGATGGACAAGGTCGCGCACACGAGCTTCTTTTTGCCGACCGGCCTGGCCATCGGCGGCAACCTCGCGAACATCAGCGGCGGCGGCAGCCCGTTGCTGTGGCAGCACCTGTTCTGGTTTCTCGGCCACCCGGAGGTGTATGTGCTGATCCTGCCGGCGATGGGCATCGTGGCTGAAGTGATCGCGAACAACACGCGCAAGCCGATCTGGGGCTACAGATCACTGGTCTATTCGGCGCTGGCCGTCGGGTTTCTCTCGTTCATCGTTTGGGCGCACCACATGTATATGACCGGGATGGGAACGAAAATCGCGACGTTTTTCCAGACGACGACGATGATCATTTCGATTCCCTCGGTGATCATCCTGACGTGCATGTTCATTTCGTTGTGGGGCGGCTCGATCCGCTTCAACACGCCGATGCTGTTCGTGATGGCGTTTCTGCCGATGTTCGGCATTGGCGGGCTGACAGGGCTGCCGCTGGGCCTGAGCTACGCGGACCTTCACCTGCACGACACCTATTACGTGATCGCTCACTTTCATTACGTCGTCGCGCCGGGGACGATTTTTGCCCTGTTCGCGGGGGTTTATTATTGGTATCCGAAAGTTACCGGGCGGATGATGAGCGAGTTCTGGGGCCGGGTGCATTTCTGGCTTTCGTTGATTTTCATGAACCTGATTTTCCAGCCGATGTTCGGGCAAGGCATGGCGGGGATGATCCGCCGCATGGCCGATGGCGGGGCGAACTACTCGGCGTCGGTGAACGCCCGGTCCGGCGCTGTCATGATCGGCGGGTTGAGCGACCACATCATGCATCTGCACATATTGATCTTGTGGGCGGCGGTTTGCCTGGGCCTCGCGCAAATTCCGTTCATCATCAATTTCTTCTGGAGCATCAAACACGGCAAGCCGGCAGGCTCCGACAATCCCTGGCAGTCCACCACGCTGGAATGGCAGACCCCCACGCCGCCGCCGCACGGCAATTTTGTGAAACCGCCGCAGGTTTACCGCGGCCCGTACGAATACAGCGTCCCGGGCCACGATAAGGACTTCACGCCCCAGAACGAACCGGAAACAACCGCCAAGCATTGATCATTCATGGATATTCCGTACACCGTCGAAATTCGTCCGGACACCGGGCTTTATAACGCCAAGGTCGGCATCTGGCTTTTTCTCGCCTCCGAAGTCATGCTGTTCGGGGCGTTGTTCTCGGCTTACATTCTTTTGCGCGTGGGCGCGCCGGAGGGCTACTGGCCGCACGGCTGGCTGAACGTTCCGCTCGGGACGGCCAACACGTTTGTGTTGATCACCTCCAGCATCACCACGGTGCTCGCGTGGGTGGCGCTCAAGTCCAACCAGTTCGGCCGGTTCAAACTGTTTCACGCCATCACGCTGATCTGCGCGCTGACATTCGTCGGCATCAAGTCGTTTGAATACCACGACAAGTTCATTCATTACGAAATCACGCTGAAAGACGGACGCATTGCCGACGGGCACCTGGTGGAGAACGGTGCGGACGCGGTCGTGATCTCCGGCCGTTACGTCCAGGACCGCAAGGAGCTTTACGATCTGCATGCCTATAAAATGCCGCCGCACGAGGAGATCAAACTTGAAAGATCCCAGATCCAGAGCATGAACGCCTACGGGCCGTGGCATAATCCTTACACGGCGATTTATTTCACGCTGACCGGACTGCACGCGCTGCATGTGATCGGAGGCGCGCTGGTCATCGGCTTCCTGTGGGGCCCGGGCAGCAAGCTGTGGAAGACCGATCCGGAGCGGTTCACCAACCGCGTCGAAATCTCCGGTCTGTTCTGGCATTTTGTTGACCTGGTCTGGATTTTCCTGTTCCCGGTCCTCTACCTGCTGTGAAATCATGAGCGACTCCAATTCTCCCCAAAATCACGAAGCGCATTCGGTGCGCGGCTATTTATTTGTGTATTTCGCCCTGCTGGCGGGGACGGGGCTGACGGTTTGGGCGTCTTTCATTCATTTTGGCAGCCGCGAGGTCAACATTGCGGTGGCGCTGCTCATCGCTGGCGTAAAGGCCTTTTTGGTGGCAGGTTACTTCATGCATCTGATCTCCGAGAAAAAGATGATCTACAGTGTGCTGTCGTGCACGGCCTTCTTCTTCGTCGGGCTGATGTTTCTCACCCTGTTCGCGTCGCACGATGTTCCGGCGCTTACCGTCACTCATTGATTATGTCACTGAAAGCCTTCCATCTCGTGTTCATTACTGCCGCCATCGCGCTTGCTTTCGGGTTTGGCGCCTGGCTGTTGAACGGCTTTTTCTCGCCGGACGGACCGGTCGTGGACCTGGTTTTCGGCCTGGTTTCAATAGCCGCCGGCGTGGGGCTGATCGTTTACGAATGGTACTTCCTGAAAAAAACCAAGGATGTCGGTTACTTATGAGACGCCGCAATACGAACCTTTCTTTGCTGATCCTGCTGCTGGGCGCGGCGGTTTCACCCAATCCACTTTGGGCCTGCGCCGCCTGTTACGGCCAGTCGGACTCGCCTCTGGCCCAGGGAATGAACTGGGGCATTTTCAGCCTGCTCGCCGTGATCGTTTGCGTGCTGGGCTGCATTGCGACGTTCTTCGTTTTTCTGGCAAAAAAATCCGCATCGACGGCGGCGGCTGAGAAGTCGTCCGCGCCGGCGCCCGAATCAACCCAAAAGATCTGATGATGGAAAAACTTCTTGGATTGCCGGTGCTGGCTTCAGAACACGGCAAGCGGGTGGACGACCTGATTATTTACGTCCACTGGCTGATGATCGCACTGTTCGTGGGCTGGCTGGCGTATTTCGCTTACGCGCTGTTCCGCTTCCACCATACGCGAAACCCCAAAGCCAACTACGCCGGCGTGAAAAGCCACGCGTCCAGCTATGTCGAAGTCGCCGTGGCGGTGGTTGAAGGCATTCTGCTGATGGGTCTGGCCATTCCTCTCTGGGCCCGGGCCGTAGACACGCCTTCCGTCAAAAATGCCGTCCTCATTCAAGTTGTCGCGCAACAGTTTGCCTGGAACGTCCGTTATCCGGGCAAAGATGGCGCGTTCGGCAAACAGGACATGCACTGGGTCGCCATGGACAATGTTTTCGGCATCGACCCGAATGATCCCGCCGGAAAGGACGACGTGCAAACGTTGAACGAGGTCCACGTGGTCGCGAACCGGCCCGTGGTCATCTACCTCAGCTCCAAGGATGTCATCCACTCATTCAAGGTGATCTCCATGCGCATCACGCAGGACGCGATCCCGGGAATGCGCATTCCGATTCACTTCACGCCGACGAAGGAAGGCATTTATCAAATCAATTGCGCGCAGCTCTGTGGCAACGGCCATTCCGCCATGTCCGGTGGCCGGTTGATTGTGGAAAGCCAGGAGGCATTCGATAAATGGATCGCTTCCAAGACCGGCGCCGTCACGAGCTTCGAATAGACCCGCTCCTTTCCGTGGAGAACGGATATCCCGGGCGCGGCTTGTTTAACCTGATCCTTTGAAGCCATGAATCCTCCGCCAGCCAGACAACTTCCGTGGACGATCGGGGTGGGGCTGGGGCTGCTGGTTTTGACGCTGGCGCTGGTCGCGCTGCTGGCGGGACTCAAATCACGGATTGCGCGCGGCCCGCGGTTGCCCGTTTACGGCCAGGTCGGTGAGTTTACCCTGACCAACCAGGCCGGGGCGGCGATTTCACTCGCGGATTTGCGCGGCCGGGTCTGGGCCGCCGACATCATTTTCACGCGTTGCGCCGGTCCCTGCTTGAGAATGAGCCGTCAGATGAGGGAAATTCAAGACGCGCTGCCGCATCCGAGCCCTGCCAAACTGGTGTCGCTCACGACCGATCCCGATTTCGACACGCCGCCCGTCCTGGCGAAATACGGCGAACGATTTGGCGCGGACACGAACCGCTGGATGTTCTTGACCGGAACCCGGGAAACGGTCGGCCATCTGGCGGCCCGAGGCCTTAAACTGGCCGGCGTGGCCACGAAACCCGAGGATCGAACGTCGCCCGAGGATCTATTTGTCCACAGCACGATTTTTGTGGTGGTGGACCCGCGCGGCCAGTTGCGCGGCATTTTCCAGACGGGCGGTGAAGGAGTGGACTGGCAAATCGAGAAGCAGAAAATCCTCCTGACGATCCGGCAACTGGAGCGTGAGCCATGAACCTCGCGGATCTGCCGGCGGTCAATGCCACGCTCAACGGATTAAGCGCCATTCTTTTGGGCCTCGGATTCTTTTTTATCCGCCGGAAAAGACAGACAGCGCATCGCAATTGCATGATTGCGGCCGTGTGCAGCTCGACGCTGTTCCTTGCCTGCTATTTGACGTACCACCTGACGGTCAAAACGATCACCCACTTTCGCGACCCGTCCTGGTTTCGGCCGATCTATCTGACGATCCTCCTGACGCATACGCTGCTCGCCGTGACGATTTTGCCGCTGGTCATCGTCACCCTGTCCCGGGCCATTCGGGGCCGCTTTGAAGCGCACCGGAAAATCGCCCGCTGGACCTGGCCGCTCTGGATGTATGTCTCCGTGACCGGCGTGGTGATTTATCTGCTCCTCTACCGGATATTTCCGCAGCACGGATAGGGAGCCGCGCCGGAACCGGCGCTTCGTTTCCAAGAGAATCCTCGTCCGCAGACTCGCAGGCCCATTTTTTTTAACATTCCTGTTTACAGAGGCAGGTTGGTTGTTAGTATCCGACTCTGTCTGCGAGAAGCGTAAACACATGAAAAAAATCGAAGCCATCATCAAACCGTTCAAACTGGAGGATGTCAAAGAGGCATTGGCCGGTCTCGGAGTCGAGGGGATGACGGTTTCCGAGGTTAAAGGTTTCGGCCGCCAGAAGGGTCACACGGAAATTTATCGCGGCAGCGAATACACCGTGGATTTCCTGCCGAAACTCAAAATCGAATTGGTCCTGGCGGATGCCAACGTGGCGCCGGCGGTGGATGCCATTGTGAAAGCCGCCAAGACCGGCAAGATCGGCGATGGCAAAGTGTTTGTGAGCACGATCGAAAACGCCGTCCGCATCCGAACCGAAGAGACCGGCGAACAAGCCATTTGAACTGTCTGCTTTCGCAGTTGCTTTGCGAACAATCCATAACCATTAAACGACAAAAGCGATGAGCACACCTAAGAGCGTATTGGAATCAGCGAAGAAGAGCGGGGCGAAGATGG
>CAZFOA010000071.1:0-15357 GCA_964520205.1 uncultured Verrucomicrobiota bacterium
CACCCGCATAGATATTGTTGACCCGGCAGACGCTCGACTTGATGCTCCCGCGCTTCGAGAAGCTGCCAGAGCCAAGAACATTCAGTTGTATGCGGTTCGCAATAAAGTGTGTTCGGCATTATGATCACTAAAGGTGCGAACCGGAGTCCGCAGACTTCATGACCGCTGAGGAAATAGTCGGCCTGTCTTTGGCTCTGCTCGTGATGTTGATCGGGTTCGCGGGCTGCATTCTGCCGGGATTGCCGGGCACTCCGTTGATTCTGGCGGCGGCCGTTGGCCACCGGCTCTGCTTCGGACCACACAGCATCAATCCACTCGTGCTCATCAGTCTGATCATACTGACCCTGTTGTCAGTGCTGCTCGACTTCCTGACGAGCCTGTATGGGGCAAAGCGGTTTGGAGCGACGTGGCGGGGCGTCGTGGGCGCGGCCGTGGGGGGATTGATCGGCATTTTCTTTAATCTGCCGGGCATTCTGCTCGGCCCATTTATTGGGGCGACACTCTTTGAAGTGCTGGGGGGTTGCGAATTCAAAAAGGCGGCGCGGGCCGGGTTGGGCGCCACGCTCGGGTTGCTCGCCGGAGTCATCGGCAAATGCGCTGTGAGCGTGGCCATGATTGGACTCTTCGCGGCAAATGTGATTTACCGGTCACTGCATTGAACCCGCGGACCCTCTTCGGATTTCCTGAGAGCCTGTTTGAAAACCCGCCCGGTGAGGGCACCGGGCCTACAAGAGTGGCCGAATCGCGCGATTTCCTGTAGGCCGCGTGCCCTCACGCGGCGTTTCTGATGAGTTTTCAAACAAGCTCTGAGAGAACAGGAATGATTTTTGAGCCTGAAATCCCGGTTTAGAGCGGATTGAAAAACTCTGTAGCCGTTTCTTCGGAGCGCGGCGTTTACGCCGCTTCAATGCCGCCATGCAAAATCACGTTGAAGCGGGCTGAAGCCCGCGCTCCAATCGTGGCCACAGTTTTAATTAAATTGCTCCAGACCGCGGGACCGATCATTGAAAGGTAAACTCCCAACCAGCGCCGGCTTCCCGTTTTTGTGGATATGGCGCCGCAGCCTCAAACCAAGCACGATGCGGAACCGGTAAAACCTCGTTGAGCATTTGGCCGGCACAGTCGATACTGATCGGATGGACGACACGACAGACAAAAGGGCTGTGCCCGACAGGGAGTGCACCGGTGCGCTCGAAGCATTGGGTGAAGCCGCGGGGTTGGCTCCCCACGAGCATTGGTGCCAGTTGTCGCCGGATGCCATCGTTTGTCTGGATGAACAGTGGCGGATTCTGTTTTTCAATCGCGCGGCCGGCGAAATGTTCCAGGCTGGGGGCACCCTGGTGGTGGGCCAACCGCCCTGGCAATGCGCTTCGCTGCTCGCGGTTTTGGAAGAACTGCACTTGAGTTCGTTGAACGCGGAGATACCGGCCCATCGCCGCACGGTTCGCCCGGTGGAATTGAGCAAGGCGGGGTATCCGCCGTTTGAAGTGGCCGTCGGCGTTGCCGGAAAAGACGGCCACCGGGTTTTCACCGTCTGCATTCGGGATGTGACTCGAAAGAACCCGAGTCCCCAGGCACTGTACCAGTCGCAACGCCGGCAGGTGGTTGGTGCGCTCGCCGGCGGCATCGCGCACGATTTCAACAACATTCTCACGGCTGTGATCTGCCAGATCGATCTGGTGCTGATGGACAAGGAGCTGGCGTCGCGGACCCGGGAGTCCTTGACCCAAGCGCTCAAGAGCGCGCGGCGCGGCGCGGAATTGAACGCCAAACTGCTCCAATTCAGCCGCCATCTGGAAGCGCGCCCGGCTGCTGCCAATCTGAGCCGGCTGATCGAGGAAACGGTTTCTCTGCTTCTCCGCAGCATCGATCGCAGAATCCAGATTCGCTTTGAATCATCGGAAACGGGAGGATGGCCCGCATGGGTGGATGAGGGGCAATTCGTGCAGGTGTTGATGAACCTATGCCTGAATGCGCGCGATGCCATGCCCAATGGCGGCGAACTCTCGATCCACCTGGCGAACCGGAAATTCGGTCTGGAAGAGGCCCGCCCGCCGGGGCAGCCCGGTGAATTTGTGCAAGTCAGCGTGCAGGATACGGGTTACGGCATGACGCCGGAGGTGCTCGGCCGGCTTTTCGAGCCTTACTTTACCACCAAAGAATTTGGGAAAGGCGCCGGTCTGGGCTTGTCCATCGCCAATCATGTGGTGGTGGAGCATGGCGGCTGGATGGAGGTCGAGAGCGAGCCGGGTCGCGGCAGCCGGTTCCACGTGTTTCTTCCTCGAGCCATGGCGGTCGCGCCGACGAGGAGCGACCCAGCCCTTTCGAGCGCCGCGGTGGGAACGGCGCTCGAAGGGTATGAGACGGTATTGCTGGTGGATGATGAACAACCCGTGCGCGAGGTCATCGCCGCCATGCTTTCATTCCGCGGTTATCACGTGATTGAAGCCGGCGATGGCACCGAGGCTTTGGAAAGGTTCCGTTCCGCGAGCGGGCTGATCAATCTGGTGTTGTTGGATCTGCAAATGCCGCGTCTGAATGGTTGGGACACGATGGAAAAAATCCATGAATTGAATCCGCAGGTGCCGGTCCTGCTGCTCAGCGGCGGGGAGTCGGATCCGCCGGGCGATGGGAGCGCTTTGACTCGCGCCGCCGGGGTTCTGCGCAAACCTTTTGCCAGTGCCGAATTGCTTCGTGCCGTCCGCAAAGTCCTTGATGCCATTCACCGGAAGGCGTGAGGATTTACAGGGGCTCCCCGCGCTTTTCAGACTAGGAGAATGAAGTCCACGCTGCGGGGTGGGCGGGGGCGTAGGAACGGTGCAACTGGCGCAACGTGCGGCTGGCCTGTCCCAGTTGATCCAGTCGGACCAACGTCGCCTGCCGCATGGTGTTGAGAAGCGTATTGTTCTGCGATTCGATTTCGATCAGCTCGGCGATTGCGGCGCGAAAGGCGGTTGATTTTGCATCGCCATCCGGTCCGAGACGGATCCATTCCTCCCGCGCTTCCCGGAGGTGACCGGTGATTTGCGGCTGAAGATGCTGGAGGGCTTTCTGACAATCGGCCACGAGGGACCAATTGCGGGTGCGGATGGCTTCGCCTTCGGTATCCGCAAGACGACGCCATTCCCTGAAAGCGGCCTGGAGGTTGTCGTCCGCGTCCATGGGGGAGTGGTTTCAGGCGGTGGCCAGAGCTGGAGAAGCTTCCGTTGCCGGGTCTGGCGCCGTGCCGTGCTTGTTCAGCATCAGAGCCCACGCGCCACGCAACTCCGTCAGATGAACGAGCACTTCGTCCACACCCTCGCGGCGTTTTCTCAAGTTGCTCTCCGAGATGCGCCGGTCAAAATAGTTGTAGAGTCGGCGGAGCGTTGCCGCGCATTCGCCGCCTTTCTCCATGTTCAAGGAGTGATTCAACTCGCGAATGATTTCTTGCGCCCGGCGGAGATTGTTATGAATGGTCATATTCGCCTGGGCAGGATCATCGTAAGAGAACCCCGGCAGGGCGCGTTCGAGAGCGTGAAGCGCGCCGTCGAAAAGCATCAGCACAATTTGCCCAGGGGGGGCGGTTAAGGTTGCGGTTTGACGATATGACTTCCAGGGATTGACAACGTGCATACGGGGGGAGCGTCGGCAACGACAGGGTTATTTCTTAATGTGCAGAGCCAAGAGAGCAGCGATTCTATCGACAAGATAACCGGGAGGATAGGCTGAGTCGGAAACGAGTGGTGCGACGCTATTCACCTTATCCTGGCGGACCAGCGGAATATCATTCAATTTGGATTGAAGGGAGGATGCTGTCGGAAATGACGCCGGGTCGGACGCGGCAGAGGATGCTGTGCTCTGTCGCACGACCGGCTGGCTTGATTCCGGCTTCGGAACTCGGCTTGGATTAAATTCTATTTCCATACGTACTCACTCTTTCCCTGCTCATTTTTGTTTCTCTAGCCTCACTTGGCACATCGGTAGCTCAGCTGGAAACTTTAGGTCTATTTTCACCGCTTGGGCAGCGTTTCAAGGATTTGGGCTGCAGCATATTGGCCAAATCGGCGCGGAGAGTTTTGCACGAGCCAATCATTGCGTGTGTCGTCCGAGGTTTGTTGTTTGTCGACCTCAAAATTGCCCGCTCCGTTCCGGACAGCCTTTTGCCCGGCGTCGAAGAGTTCATCCACAGCCCATAAGGTCTGCCGCGTGCGCACGTCCACCAGTTTCATCCGCCAACCCACCGCCACCGGCGTGTAGGCACGGAACACGGTCAATTGACAAAACAAAACGGCATCGCAGCCATACATTTCGTGCAGAGAATCGAAAAAATCCGGCGGCAGGACTTCGGCCCCGGTCCATGCCGGACGACCCGTACGATTTCGCAGGCTTTCGGGGCTGACGGAAATGATCTCGAACCTTTTTGTCTTGATCAATTCAGACTGCAGAATCGGGCCCAGGGCTTCGCACCCATCCGCAAGGTCCATTTGCTGCGCATCATGGGCCATTGGCAGCACCGCGACACGCTTCAACTCAAACGACAAGCCTGAAGTATAGAGGAACACGTTATCGGGCCGATAACCGGGTTTCAGCGAATTGATCCGGCACATCGGGGTTTCGCATCCGGCCAGGATCAGGCAGGCGGCAAGCAAGCCAATCATGCGCTCTGCACGCCGGGGTCGACGATTTGGGGCGTGATCGGGGTTTGATCTGGTCCTATCAGCCGGTGTTGCAAATCTCTTCATGGGCGGGTCAGAGGCTTCCGTTGGATACCTGCATCGACAAGTAAGTGAGCTGTTGATTGACCTGCGACTGAACCTGCTCCATCGTTTGAAATTCGCCCGTCCACAATTGGGTGTCGGCTTGAATCTTCGTCTCCAGGTTCGCGATTTGGGTGGTCAGATTTTTGCTTTGCAGAGACAAATCGGCCTGATGGTTGGTGAGTTCTCCACTGGGACCGGTGGTGTTGCCGATGTAATTGTTCAACTGGGTCGCCATGCCATTGGTGGGGTCTGAAAAGAACGCCTGCACTCCGCTGAGATTGCTGGCCAGCACGCTGTCAAGTGTGCTGGTATCGCTCAAGGAGAGGGTGTTGTCCTGGCCGTTGGTCTGGATCCCGAGGGCGCCGAGCGAACTGATGGCATTCGACAGTGCGGGCGCGGCGGTGAAGCTCAGGGAGCGCAGATTATTGGCGATTCCATTGGCCGTCTGGTCGCCGGTCAGCACACCGGCGGTCACCGTTCCGTCGGCAGCGGTGGTCACCGCTTGCTGGCTGGCGATGAACTTTTGCACCGAGTTGTAATCGGTGATGAATTGCTGGATCGCGGTGCTGATCTTGCTGGTGTCGCTGCTTACGGTTATCGTCGTGGACCCTTTCGTGAGGGCGGTCACGGAAAGCCCGGCGATGCCGGAGCTGGTCTGGGTGATCGTATTCGACTGGCTCACCAATTGACCTCCATTGTTGACGGAGTATAGCAGATTCTGGCCGCGCTGCAACGCGCCGCCCGAAAGTCCGGTGGCCGCGAGAAAATTGCCCGTCACATCCTTCATCGCGACGCCTATGTCACCCGTAACCTTGTTGGCGATGAGGAAGCGGTTGTTCAGCGAATCATACGACGCGGTGACCCCCGCGGCGGAATTATTGATGCGGTCGAGCACATTGACGATGTTGTCGGAGCTGGCGTTGTAGGAAATCGAAACTCCGTTGATCGTAAACTGTCCCTGGCCGCTGCCGCCGTCATTGATGGCGGTGGTCAGATTCGCGTTTGCCAGGGTTGTGGTGAGCTGGGCGTGGCCGAGTTTCCCGGCGCTGGCAACCGAGTTGGTTCCGTTATTGAACAGTTGGGCCACTTGAAGAAAATTGCTCGTGTCGCTTGCGCTGCCGAGGACCACCGGCTGATTGGAATTGGCGCTGGCCAGCGTGATTTCGTCGGTGGTGGGACTATAGCTGGCGGTTACGGCGTTGTTGGTGGCGGCGGCGATTTTGTCGAACACCTGCTGCAGCGAATCCGTGGAAGCGATGGTGACCTGGCTTCCGTTCACCGTGAAGGTGCCGGCGGTGATGGGTGCGGAGAAGCCCGCGGTGGCCAGCGTCACATTGTTCAAATTGCCATCCGGGCTCAGCGCCTTGCTGATATTGGCTGTGCCGTTGATCTGGGCGGCGGTGGCCATTTGAGTGACGTTGAAAACGTAGCTGCCCTGCGATGCGCCGGCGTCCGCGGTGGCGGTGGCGACGGTGGAAGTGGAGCTTTCGGCCGTGCTGCTTGCGTAAAGGTTGGGATCCTGCAGCGCCTTCAGGTCAGCTTGCAGGGTGGACAAATCGTTCGTGATGGTGGTAAAGGCGGCATTTTGCTGGCCAAGGGTCGCTTGCTGATTTTGCCAGAGGGTTTCCGGCGACCGCTCGGCGTTGGCCAGTTGTTGGACCGTTGACTGCCAGTTGAATCCCGAGGCGAGTCCGGAGATGGCCAGGCTGGAGGCCTGGCTTGAACTCTGTCCGCTCGACAGGCCGATTAGAGGAAGCTGGCTCGAACCGACTATCGAATTGAATGTATTTACCGTGCTGCTTGCCATAACTCTTTACTCCATCCTGATTGTTCTTACACCATTGTTTGCGCCCTGCTTGTTTCCCGTTTGCACAAGCCGAAAGCCCGGACGACGCACCCGCGCCGTCCGAGCCATGTTATCGATCCATCAAACCGAGCCAGGCTCCTTAAGCGAGGAGTTTCAGCGCGATTTGCGGAAGGGCATTCGCCTGCGCCAACATCGCCGTGCCGGTCTGGACGAGGATGTTGTATTTGGCGTATTGCGTACTCTCTTTCGCCACGTCGACGTCCATAATCACGCTGTTGGCGGCTGAAAGGTTATTGTTCAGCGTCGACAGTGTATTGGTATACATCGACAGTCGTTCTTCGTTTGCACCGATCGAGGCGCGATCCGCCGCGAGTTGGGTGATGGCGGTTTTCACGTCGGCCAACGCCTTTACCGCGCCGCTGCTGGAATCACCAATCGTCGCAACACTGTCCGCCGCGGCGGTTGTGTAGCTCGCGGTGCCCAGGTTGATGCCTGTCATGGCGAAGGTGTTTCCGTTTGCGTCCGTCGTCACCGTAAGGCCGGTGCCATTGAACAGGCTGACGCCGTTGAAGTCCTTGGTCGCCAGGTCATTGATGAAGTTGCCCAACGTTTTGAACTCCTGCTGATACAGGCTGCGGTCGCTGTCCGACTTGGTCACGTCCTGCGACTGGATGGCCAATTCACTCATGCGGTTCAGGGCACTGGACACCTGTTGAAGGTATCCGTCCTGCGTCTGGTTGAACGAGTTGGCGTCGGCGACGTTGTTCGACGCCGCATTGATTCTGCCCATTTCGGCCGTCAACTTAACTGACACAGCCAAACCCGCGCTATCATCCGCCGGCGAAACGATCTTCGAACCGGAGGACAGGCGCGCAAGAGACTGACTGAGCATCGAGCTCGACTGGCCTAACAGACTTGCTGTTGTTTGTGCCGATATGTTTGTGTTGATTATCATACTGCTGACTCCTTCCTTGAGTCACCCCTTTCGGGGATTTGATTTACGCGACATCCCTGTCGCGAGGCAGGCCTTAAAAGGCGCCCGCCTATGGTTCCTTCCGGCTGTTTGCGGCCGCCGGACGCCGTTTTTTAGACAACTCTGTATCGGCGTTTGGCACCGGCACTTGAGTTGCAAAATCTCGCTCTGCTGACGCATAATCGCGTCTGATTCCAAAGCAACATCTTTATGAGTCCATCTGATTCGCGCGCTGAGGACGTCTGGCCGGGGTGGTTCCGGGCCGGAGTCCCGGTTTTTAGGAACAGAGGGCCAGGGCAGGGCCAAGCGGCGGAGGCTGAAGGTCCGGGTACGCGCGGGGGCGGACCCGGGGTGTTGGATTCTTTGGCTGTGATAAACCCATGGGATCGGCAACTGCGCGCGGGGGTTTGGGCTGCGACTGCTGTTGCGATCGGGGTGGCGGCGATTGAAGCGGTTCTTCACTTGTTGCTCGGCTTGGGTGCTTGGGGGATTTGTGGCTGGCTCCTTCCTCGGGCCTGCGGGTTTCTTTAAAGGGCCCGGGCGATTTCGAACCGCCCGGGCCTGCCCACCTGCCGAGACCAATCCGAGTTATGCCAGAAGCTTCAGAGCTATCTGAGGCACAGCATTAGCCTGAGCCAACATCGCGGTTCCCGTTTGAACCAGGATATTGTACTTGGCGTATTGCGTACTCTCCTTCGCCACATCCACATCCATGATGACGCTATTGGCGGCGGAGAGGTTGTTGCTCAGCGTTGCCAATGTATTCGTATACATCGACAGTCGCTCTTCGTTCGCGCCGAGTGCAGCGCGATCGGCCGCAACCTGAGCAATGGCAGTTTTCACGTCCGTCAACGCCTGTTGCGCGTTGGGGATGGTGCCGACACCATCAGTAGCGAGAGCCGCGTAGGTCGCGCTGTTGAGGTTGACGGCATTCATGGTGAACATATTGCCATCGGCATCCGTGGTAACGCTGAGAGCGGTGCCGTTGAACAAGCTCACGCCATTGAAGTCTTTCGTGGCGAGATCCTTGATGAAGTTGGACAACGTCGTGAATTCCTGGTTGTACAGGCTGCGATCGCCGTCCGACTTTGTGACGTCTTGCGCTTGGATTGCCAGCTCGCTCAGACGATTGAGGGCACTCGACACCTGTTGAAGGTAGCCGTCCTGCGTCTGATTGTATGAATTGGCATCCGCAACGTTATTGGAAGCTGCAGTGTCCCGCCCGATTTGCGAGACCAACTGCACTGAGACTGCGAGGCCCGCGCTGTCGTCCGCCGGCGAAACCACTTTCGAACCGGAAGACAAACGGGCGAGTGATTGGCTCAGCATACTAGAAGATTGCATGAGCAGTTGGGCACTGTTCTGAGCCGCTAAGTTAGTATTGATGACCATAACTCTTTCCGTGAGTCGCCCCCGTGAGAGGAGCCTTGTTTTTGCGCGGCGTCCGTGCCGCGGGTGAACCATTTCAAGGGTGGCGCACCGTTGTCCCCGTCAGCTCTTTTTGGCGGCTGACCGCCTGTCTCTGCGACGGGGTCATCATCGGCGGAACTCGTCGGGACTTTAGGCGGAAGGTCTTTGATCAACCCTGGCGAGGGAGGGAGTGACACCCAAAGTCTGCCGCTTATTGGGGTCGCAAATGGCGGGGCGCGATACGAAAATAGCTTGCGATTGCGTCTGATTCTTCTTCTGGCGAGACGGGCGCAAGCCCGTGAATCCTATCCGGTAGCGAGCGCCTGCCGCCTAAAATGGCCGGTCCCCAACGATCGGGGCCGGAGCGGATTTGCACTTCAGATGCGCCGAAGAATTCACGCCGTCCGCGCCCGGGTGTGCCCAGCCCAATCTTTGCCGCAATCGCGGCTTGAATTTGCGCATTGGGATTATATGCTTGGCTTGGGCCGCGGGTTTGAACGACGTCCAAGCCCGCGAATCACAGAGCGAACGAATGAACCGCCAAACATGGCAGAATTTTGAGGAAATGCGCCGGGCCGGCGAAGCCGGCGACGCGCAGGCGCAATGTCACCTGGGTGTTTGCTACCAGACCGGAAAGGGCGTGCAACAGGATTATCAGGAGGCGATAAGATGGTTTCGCAAAGCGGCCGACCAGAACGATTCCGTCGCGCAGTGCTATTTGGGTGTTTGCTACCAGGCCGGTTTGGGTGTGCCGCAGGAGTTCGGGCAGGCGGCCAAATGGTTTCGGGAAGCCGCGGAACAAGGCGATCCAGCGGCGCAATTTAATCTGGGCGTTCTTTATGAAACGGGACAGGGCGTGACGCAAAATTATGCGGAAGCCGTCAAATGGTATCACGCCGCCGCCGAGCAGGGTGAACCTCAGGCTCAATTCAACCTGGGCGTGTTCTACGAGCAAGGCCACGTCGTCCCGCAAAACTTTGAGGAAGCGGTCAAGTGGTACCGCCTCGCGGCGGAGCAGGAGGTCGGACCGGCTCAGTGCAACCTCGGGCTCTGTTATCAAACCGGCCGCGGTGTGGAGCAAAGCACGGCGGAGGCGGTGAAATGGTTCATTCGCGCGGCGCGTCAAGGTGACAAAACCGCCCAACACAACCTTGGCGTCCACTACGCCACCCTCGAGGAGACCGAACAGGCTGCTGAGGAGCCGACGGAAGAGGAAGCGGCCGGCGAGGCGCAGTGAGCTTCAAGAGTTTGTCTGCGGAGGTGTTTCAGTTGCGTTGAAACCCCCGCGCACGGTTCTCCGTCACGGTGTCCCGATGTCTCAGGTCGAAACCCTCGCGCCATGTTCAAACTGCTGAAAATCGATCCGCATACCAAAGCGCGCCTGGGCCGGGTGACGACGCAACATGGCGTGGTTGAGACCCCGATGTTCATGCCGGTCGGGACGCAGGCCAGCGTAAAGGCGCTCGATCCGCGGGAGTTGCGCGAGATGGGCACACAAATCATCCTCGGCAACACCTATCACCTCAATATCCGCCCCGGCCTCGAAATCATCCGCGCCGCCGGCGGCCTGCACCGGTTCATGAGTTGGGATCTGCCGATTCTGACCGACAGCGGCGGATTCCAGGTCTTCAGCCTTTCGAAAATTCGCAAAATCAAAACGCATGGCGTCGAATTCCGGTCGCATCTTGACGGGACGCTGTTGTTTCTCGGGCCCAAAGAAGCGATGGAGATTCAACGCGTGCTCGGGTCGGATATTGCGATGGTTTTCGATGAGTGCCCGCCGCACACCAGCACCCCGGTCGAATTGCGGGCCGCCGTCGAGCGGACGGTTCGTTGGGCCGGTGAATGCCGTATCCAACCGCGCGCTCCCGGCCAGCTCGTGTTCGGCATTGTGCAGGGCGGCGCGAACGCCGCGTTGCGCGAAGCCTGCGCCAAGGCGCTGGTGGAAATGGAATTCGACGGTTACGCCATCGGCGGCGTGAGCGTCGGCGAACCGGAACCGGAAATGATGAAGTCCGTTGAAATCACCGAACCATTTCTGCCGGCGGACCGTCCGCGATACGCCATGGGTCTGGGCACTCCGGCACAGATGGTGGAATTGATCGCGCGCGGAGTCGATCTGTTTGACTGCGTGCTCCCGACCCGGGTGGCGAGGAATGGCACGGCCTTCACGCGCAAAGGCGCCGTCATCATCAAGGCCGCGGTCAACAAGGCGGACTTTCGTCCCATTGAAGAAGGGTGTGATTGCTTTGCCTGCCGCCATTTCACCCGGGCCTACTTGCGTCATTTGTTGAACGTGGAGGAAATCCTCGGCATTCGCATGTTAAGCGTGCACAACACCCATGTTTTTCTGAAAGTGATGGCCGACGTGCGAGGCGCCATTGCGGCCGGTTGTTTCAGCGAATTCCATCGCGAGTTCGTGGCCAATTACCGGCCGTCACAAAAGGTGCTCCTGGCCCGCGCGGCCGCTGCTGAGAGATAAACCGGGGCCGCCCCTGTTTCGCGGGGTTTCGGTTTCGGTTTCGGTTAAGCTCCCAATTAGACTTTCATTCGCAGAGCTTCTTGCTATACTGGGATGGATGTTCCGCACTCAGGATTTGCATGTTCGGGAACTGGCACGGCTTCAGGCGCCCGCCGAGCTGAAAGTCGAACTGCCCATCACCCAGGCGTCCGGCGCCACGGTGGTGCACGGCCGCCAGGCCGTGAAACGCATCATGCACCAGGAAGACCCGCGCCTGCTGGTGGTGGTCGGGCCGTGCTCCATTCACGATGTCAGCGGCGCCATGGAATATGCCCAAAAACTGAACGCCCTTCGCCAGGAGTTCATCAGCCGGATGGAAATCGTGATGCGAGTCTATTTCGAGAAGCCGCGAACCACGATCGGGTGGAAGGGGTTGATCAACGATCCGCGCCTCGACGGTTCGCAGGACATCGGGTCCGGCCTGAAGATCGCCCGCCGGCTGCTGCTCGACATCACCGGCATGGGATTGCCCGCGGCCACGGAATTTCTCGATCCCATCATTCCCCAATACACGGCCGACCTGATCACCTGGGCGGCCATCGGGGCGCGAACCACCGAATCGCAAACGCATCGCGAACTCGCCAGCGGACTTTCCATGCCGGTCGGGTTTAAGAACGCCACCGACGGCAGTCTGCAAATTGCCGTGGATGCGATGTGTTCGGCGCGAACGTCCCACAGTTTTCTCGGCATCGACCAGGACGGTTTCACGGCGGTGGTCCGCACGATTGGAAATCCGGACGGCCACATCGTTCTGCGTGGAGGACGGCTGCAAACGAATTTTGACGCCCAAAGCGTTCGCGAAGCCGAGTCCAAGCTGGCCAAGGCCGGCTTGCCGCAGGTGATCATGGTGGATTGCAGCCACGCCAATTCGGGCAAAGAGGCTGCCCGGCAGGAGGAAGTTTGGCGCAGCACAGTCGAACAACGTGTCGCCGGCACGCGTTCGCTCATGGGCGCCATGATCGAAAGCTATTTGCAGGAAGGCAACCAGCCGATTCCCAAAAACCTTGCCGAACTCCGCTATGGAGTTTCCGTCACCGACGCGTGCATTTCGTGGGACTTGACGGAACGCATGTTGCGCTGGGGCTATGAGACGCTCGCCAAACTGCCGCGCGAGCTGGCAGCCGCGGCGCATTGATTCCCCCCCGTCGGCCATGCGCCTCATTCAGCGAGCGATCCGGGTTGACTACCAGCTTCGGGTTTACTTTACGGAACGGGTCTTTGACCTCGCCAATCCCGTGCTGAAAAATGTCCTGGGCGAAGGCGACTCCGGCGCGGCAAGAAAAACGCTGGTGGTGCTGGATGAGTCGGTGGCCAGCGCTCACCCCGGTCTGGAGGCGCAGATCGAAACCTGGTTCGCCGCCGGCGCGGATTCCCTGAATCTCGTTCGTCCACCGCTCGTCATTGAAGGCGGCGAACGCGCCAAAAATTCAAACGCGCACGTTTCCGAAATCCATGCGCAAATCGACCGATGCCGCATCGATCGCCACGCTTACATCGTCGCGGTCGGCGGCGGCGCGCTGTTGGACACGGTCGGGCTGGCGGCGGCGACGGCCCATCGCGGCGTGCGGCTGGTGCGCATTCCCACCACCACCCTCAGCCAGGCCGATTCCGGCGTCGGGGTGAAGAATGGCATCAACGCGTTCGGCAAAAAGAACTTCATCGGCACGTTCGCGCCGCCGTTTGCGGTCATCAACGACTTTCAATGGCTGGCCACCCTTTCACCGCGCGACAAACGCTCCGGCTATGCGGAAGCCGTCAAAGTGGCTCTCGTCCGGGACAGGAACTTTTTCGAGACGCTGGAACGCGACGCGCCGGCGTTGCGGGAATTTGAGCCGGCCGCCATGCTGCGGCTGATCTATCGTTGCGCCGAATTGCATCTCGATCACATCTCGACTTCGGGCGACCCATTCGAATCCGGCGTGGCGCGTCCGCTCGATTACGGCCACTGGTCGGCGCACAAGCTCGAAGGACTGTCGGATTACAGGATTCGCCATGGGGAAGCCGTGGCCGTCGGGATTGCGCTGGATGCGATTTATTCGCGCAACGCGGGTTTTCTCGATTCGGCATCGGCTGAACGAATCCTCAAATTGCTCGAAGAGGTCGGTTTTGAATTGTTTGCCGACGAACTGCTGCGTGCGGACCAGGCAAATGCGCTTCGGGTCCTTGAGGGCCTTGAAGAATTCCGCGAGCATCTCGGCGGCCAGTTGACCCTCACGTTGCTCAAGGGTATTGGCCAGGGATTTGAAGTCCACCAGATGGACCGGGCCAAGATTATCGAGGCCGTTTACGAACTGAAACAACGGCACGAACAGCGTTGCCGGCCCCCTATTCGCGCGACGGTCGCCTGAATGGCCCGGCGTCGGCCCTGGATTCAGCGCATTCATGGCCGGGGAAACGAAAGGTTTATTTGACAGGGTCCCGGGATTTGACTCGAAATGAAACGCACCGCGGTCATCAACGTCGTCGGCCTAACGGACGCGCTCATCGGCGGGAACACGCCGAGGATTCTTGATTTCGCGGCGCGCGGCGCGAAGGCGAGCATCGCTCCCGCCTTTCCGTCCGTCACCTGCGCCGCGCAATCCACCTATCTCACCGGCATGAAACCCTCCGAGCACGGCATCGTGGGGAATGGCTGGTACGACCGCGAGCTGGCCGAAGTGCAGTTCTGGAAACAATCCAATCGCCTCGTCCACGGCCGCAAACTCTGGGAGGAATTGCGCGAGCGCGATCCCCATTTCACCTGCGCGAAATTGTTCTGGTGGCACAACATGTATTCCACCGCCGATTACTCGATCACACCGCGGCCGATGTATCCGGCCGATGGCCGGAAAATATTCGATATTTACACGCAGCCGGACTCTGTCCGCCGGGAGATCAAGCGCGACCTGGGCGAATTCCCGTTTGCCGGCTTCTGGGGTCCGGCGGCTGGAGTGGATTCACCGCAAGGGCCGGCAGACGCCGCCTCGCGCTGGATCGCCGAATCCGCAAAATGGATTGAAAACAAATATCAGCCCGCGCTCAATTTGATTTACCTCCCGCATCTGGATTACAACCTGCAACGGCACGGGCCATTTTCGCCTGGCAACGCGGGCCTTCCCCAGCCCGCTACTGGCGTGGTGGAGACCGCGCGTCCGACCAATCCGATGATTCACCGTGACCTCCGCGAAATTGATTCCATCGTGGGCGGCCTCATCGACTTCTTCCGCGAACGCGCGATCCAGGTCGTGTTGCTGTCGGAATATGGAATCACGAACGCGGACACCCCGATCCATTTGAATCGAGTTTTCCGCGAATCCGGCGGACCCTGGCTGGCCATCCGGGAGGAGCTCGGCCTCGAGTTGCTCAACCCCGGCGCCAGTGCCGTCTTCGCCGTGGCCGATCATCAGATCGCCCATATTTATTGCAACGATCCTTCGCTCCAGGACCGGGTGCGTTCGCTGTTGGAAAAAACCGAAGGCGTCGCCGCGGTGCTGGGCGCGAAGGAAAAAATCGCCGCCGGTGTGGACCATCCGCGCGCGGGCGACCTCATTGCGGTGGCGAAAGAGAACGCCTGGTTCACTTATTATTACTGGCTCGACGACCGCGTTGCGCCGGATTTTGCCCGCACGGTGGATATTCACCGCAAGCCCGGCTACGATCCGGTGGAACTCTTCCTCGACCCGGCGATTCCGTTTCCGAAGTTGAAAATCGCCTGGCGGTTGCTGCAAAAGAAACTGGGGATGCGCATGTTGATGGATGTGATTCCGCTGGACGCGACGCTCGTCAAAGGCTCGCACGGGTGCCGGCCGGCAAACGTCCGCGATTGGCCCGTGTTGATCACGGAGAAGAACCTCCTGCCTTCCAATACGCCGATCGAGAGCACCGACGTTTATCACGTCTTGAAACGGTGCGTTCTGGACGGTTGAAA
>CAZFOA010000072.1:0-15322 GCA_964520205.1 uncultured Verrucomicrobiota bacterium
CACGGCTCGCTCTCCGACCGCATCATGAACCGCTACGGCGACACGCCGCTGGGGATGGTCGAGAGCGCACTGGAATTTGCGCAGATTTGCCGCAGGCACGGCTTCCACAATTTCAAGTTTTCCATGAAGTCGAGCAATCCGAAGGTGATGATCGAGTGTTACCGCCTGCTGGTCGCCCGGCTGGACCAGGAGGGCTCCGATTGGAATTACCCGATCCACCTCGGCGTGACCGAAGCCGGCGAGGGCGAGGACGGACGGATCAAGAGCGCCATTGGCATTGGCTCGCTGCTGTGCGACGGCCTGGGCGACACCATCCGGGTTTCGCTCACGGAAGATTCGCCGCGCGAGATCGAGGTATGCCGCGATTTACTCGCCCAGATTCCCGTCTTGACCGTCGAGGCGCCGGAGCGTGGGAGCGTGGGAGCGTTGCCACCGTTACACGCTTCAACGCTCGAACGCTTCAACGAATTAGCGGCGTCCTTCGACCCGTTCCACTTCGAACGCCGTCTCACGCCGGAAATCGGACTCAGTGGGGATTCCAAGTGTGGCGGCGAACAGACCGTCCGCGTGGTTGTTGCCCGTGCCACTTGGGACAAGGTCGCGCCGAAGATTCGGCCGAAGGATGATGTGAAGCCCGAGGCGGTCTATGAAGACTTGAACGTCGCGGAAATCGATCCGACCACGGATTTTGAGATCAACTGCGACACGCAACTGGTCACGGTCAAGGATGGCGTGCCCTTGCCGGCGATTGCCGCGTTTCGTCTGCTCGCGGCGAAGTTGAAGCGGCTTGGCCGCAACAACCCCATTCTGCTGAAGGATAGTCTGGGTCTCGTCGAGGAACGCGGGACGAACGGGACGCCTGCCGTGGTGGAACCGAAGATCGCCTTGCTCCGCGCCTCCGTCGTCATCGGCGCGCTGTTAGCCGACGGCATCGGCGACGCGATTCTGGTTCGAGGCGAACCCGGCGCGGGCCAATCGCTCCGGCTGGCCTACAACATTCTGCAAGCGGCGGGCTGCCGTTCGTTCAAGACGGATTACGTGGCCTGCCCCTCGTGCGGGCGCACGCTATTCAATTTGCAGACGGTGACGGCGCGCATCAAGGCGCGCACGGAGCATCTCAAAGGCGTGAAGATTGCGATCATGGGTTGCATCGTGAACGGACCGGGAGAAATGGCGGACGCGGACTTCGGTTATGTGGGGGGCGCCCCGGGCAAGATCAACCTTTACGTCGGCAAAACGCCGATCAAATTCAACATTCCGGAAGCCGAAGCGGTGGACCGGCTTGTGGACCTGATCAAAGAACATGGAAAATGGGTGGAACCGGAGCGAAAAGAAGCGTTGGTCCATTCGTAATTCCAGGTTTGCGGTCCAAGCAATTCTCACAACGTCGAAAAGTCACGGAGGACGTCGTAAGGCGGCAGGGCGCGTCACCCCGAGTTTGTCTCAAAAGTTCCTGGTAGCGGAGGGGGCGATTTAGACGATCCCCCATTTTCCCGCCGTGGCGCGCACGGAGTGACGCGTCCTACCTGCCCCAATGCAGGTGGCGGGGTTCAGGATTCAGTGGTTGATTTTCAAGACGGGTATGACCGGGGCGAGCGCATGGAGCTTTGTGGAGGCGCTGCCGGTGAGGGCTTTGATGCAAGTTTTCGCGTCTGTGTCCCAGGGATTCAGCGCCTGGAACGCGGCTTTCTCGACGCGAACGGAGAGGATGCACGTTCGAGTTGGACTGCCAGTCGCCGGATCGACCGGCTCCACCCAGCCGTTGAAAACGACGGCATTCAATCCCTGGGCAATGTCCGCGTCATAGAGTTCGTGGAGGGTTCGCAGGCAAATCTGGTGGAGAACGTCGGCATAGATGCGGTTCAACTGGGCATCGGACAAACGCAATTCGACATACTCGCCCTTGGCCTGGACGAATTTGACGCCTTTGACGCGAGGGAGGTCGGAGGGAAGCGGCAATGAATGTTCGACGATCAAGGTCTTGGTGGTGGAGACGTATTGCAGGTCGAACACCCGCTTGAAAATGTCGGGAAACCCGGAACTGGAGAG
Source organism: uncultured Verrucomicrobiota bacterium (assembly GCA_964520205.1). Taxonomy (GTDB): domain Bacteria; phylum Verrucomicrobiota; class Verrucomicrobiia; order Limisphaerales; family BOG-1460; genus CAZFOA01. Next base: position 2,050 of record CAZFOA010000072.1, read on the forward strand.
AATCTGTCGGCAATAGTCTTCGACGGCTTCAACCAGCAACGATTCATAATCCGCTTTTCGCAGGTTGATGGATTGATTGTAGGCCGTTTGGGACAGGCGGTGATTCCGGAGCTGGTTGTGCCATTGCCGGATGGCGGCAACACTTTCCGTGTACCGCCGCTCGTTTTCAGCCTCGATTCTCTTCACTTGCTCGGCCCAAGCCGTGTAGTCGTGAAAGTAACGCGCATAGGTTTCCCGTTTCCGGCGTTCGGCCGCATCGAGGTTGAGAGGGGATCCCGCCGGGCCAGGCGCGGGTTGATATCGAGGGTCCTCGGGTTTGGGTTCGGGCGGATATTCCTTATAGCTGGGGAGTGTGGGTTCGGGCTGCTCGTAGGGGGTGTTGCGTTTGAATTTTTCCCAATCCAGGGCATGCCTGGAATTCAACGCGGGCCGAAGAATATTTTGGACAAGCTCAAGTTGATGTTCATATTCCGCCGAACGCTTCAGCGCGTTCGCCTGAGCTTGCGCGACGCCTTCGGCCGATCCGGTGCTGGCCTGGCGGTTGTCCAGGCGGTTCTGTTCTGTTTCGAGAGAGTGTTCCGATATCATAGCGATGTCTCCTGCGCACTCTCTGTTCAGGTTTTCACTTGAGAGACAGCAGCTTAAATGCCCGTGACGGCTGGTTCCTGTTTCAGCGCTAACCTTCTTTACGGTAACGGCCAGCAGGAATGGCAATCTTGAGAAGCCGCCCGGTGGGCCGGCGGTCGATCAGGCGGCGCAATCCAGCGCGGCGGCCCGCCCTTTGGGAATTTTGCCCAGGTGGAAAATCAGGAAACCATGCAAAAACTGACGCAATTCGGCGACCTGCGCACCGCTGAGCTTCAATCGCGTCAGGGCGGACCAGTCCTCTTCCCGCAGCGCGGTGACGATCCGTTCTGCGCCGGGGGAGAGGTTGCAGCTCTCCAAATCCGGACGGAGGCCGAGTTCGTCCAGCAGTTTGAGTTCGAAGGCGAACACGGGTTGCGGCAGCGGCGGCGAGAGCGGCAAGACGGCGAGAAATCCCCGGAGCAGCTCGAAGATTGCCGGCAGCGGGGTTTCTCTTTCCGTGGTTTGTTCGATCAACACGGCGCCATAGGCGGCCTGTCGCAAATAGCCCAGTTCCTGCCGCAGGGAGGTATGTGTGCCGAGCAGGTTGATTTCACGCAGGGTGTGGAGTTCCGACCGCCGACTGCGGGCGAAGCTGAAGTCGGCCTCATAGAACAAATCCAGCTTGCCGCGGAACGGCGATTTTGGGCGTTGCGCCCCTTTGGCCACGGTGCTGAGGCGCCCCGATTCGGGCGTGAGCCAATTCACGATGAGGCTGGTCTCGGTGAGGCGCCGCGTGCGAAGGATCAAGCCGTGGGCGCGTTCGATCATGGTCTCAGTGCTTGTTTGGCGTGAATTCCGGCGCAATCGATCCGAGGCTGATGATGTACTTGATGCCGTCGGCGACGGACATATCGAGCCGGGTCACTTTGTCTTCGGGCACGAGCATGAGAAAGCCGGACGTGGGATTGGGCGTGGTTGGCACGAACACGCACACATGCCGAAGGTTCGTCTTTGACTGGACTTCCTCGTGTGGTTCGCTGGTGATGAAACCCATGGAAAGCGAACCGGGGTGGGGGAATTCAATCAGCACGACCGTCTTGAAGGAACTTTTCTTGCCGGAAGTGAACGCCTCATTCACTTGTTTGATCGTGCCGTAAATCTTGTTGAGCAGCGGCACGCGGAGCAGCGTCGAATCGAGCCAGGCAATCATTTGCCGGCCGATGTAATAGCGGGTGAGAAAACCCGCGACACCGATCAGGAAGATGGCCAGCAGGAGAGCGATCAGGCTCCAGTACCAATACATCGGTCCGTCGCCGTTGCTGCTGTGGGTCAGGTGGGGCGGGACGAAGAACAACAGCAGATTAGTGATGCTGGCGACCGTGCCGAAAACCCATTTGGCCACGGCAAAAGTGATCAATGCCGGCAGAAGAATCGCCAAGCCGGTAAGAAAATTCGATCGCCAACGGGCAAAAATGCCTTTTTTCACGCCGCCAGTCTAGGCTCGGAAACGCGTTTCCTCAAGGGAAAGCCGGAGGGATTTTTGATTTCCGATTTGCGGCGCGCGCGCGGCAGCGGCGTATCCGGGGTCCGGCAACTTTTGCCAGCGCGAAGGAATGGCGCAGTTCGCGGAGCCGCCGGTTCTCTTCCCGTTTCATCTTATGCCGGCTCGCCGGGTGGAGATCCTCGTAGCCCAACAAATGAAGCATGCCGTGAATGAGGTAACGGACCAGTTCGGCCTGCCAGGCAGTGCGAAACCGCCGTCCTTGAGCCTGGGCTTCGTCGACACAAATGAAAATCTCGCCGTGCAACACTTTCATCCCGGCAAGGGTCGCGGCCTGGGCGGAGTCAGGCGGCCGGTTTGACCGGACACGCGGCAGCGCGCCCCGTCCCGGGCGAGGGGAGTAGTCGAACGTAATGACGTCGGTCGGGCCCTGGTGGTGAAGGAAGGTTTCATTGAGCCGGGTCATTTCCTCCGAGCCGACCAGGCAAACGCCCAGGTCAAAATGATTTATGCCAGGCAGATTCCGAAGCAGCGTTTCGGCGATACGGCGCAAGTAACGCGTGTTGACGGGGACCGCGCGCTGGCGGTTTTGGATGGAAAAGGCGCCGCTCAAGGTTCTGGCGCGGGGCGAGGTGGGCGGGTTTTGCCGCGATGTTCCTCGTAAGCGGCGATGATGCGCTGTACGAGGGGATGCCGGACGATATCGCGTTTGCCGAACTCAACGATGGCAATGCCCTCGGTGTGCTTCAGCGCCCGGTGCGCTTCAATCAGACCGGATTGCTTTTGCGGTGGCAGGTCCACCTGGGTTTCATCGCCGGTGATGACCGCTTTCGAACCGAGGCCGAGTCGCGTCAGGAACATGAACATCTGTTCCGTCGTCGAGTTTTGGGCTTCATCGAGGATGATAAAGGCGTGGTTCAAGGTGCGGCCGCGCATATACGCCAGGGGCGCAATCTCAATGATGCCGCGTTCCATTTGTTTCTGAACCTCCTCGGCCGGGAGCATGTCGTGGAGCGCGTCGTGCAGCGGGCGAAGGTAAGGCATGATTTTTTCGTAGAGATCACCGGGCAGAAAACCGAGCGCTTCGCCGGCTTCAACGGCGGGCCGGGTGAGGATGATGCGCGAAGCCTTCCCTTCTCGAAGCGACGCAAGCGCCATGGCGACCGCCAGGTAGGTCTTGCCCGTGCCGGCCGGGCCGACGCCGAAGGTCACGTCGTGAGCGCGGATTGCATCCAGGTAATGTTTCTGCCCGACCGTTTTCGCCGTCACACCCGCCTTTTTATCGGACGTCATGATGCGGTCGCTCATGATGTCTTTGAGTGTGGCGACGCCTTCGTTTTTGACGATATTCAACGCGTGGGAGAAGTCGCGGTTGCGGACGGGCGAGCCGGCTTTCAGGGAATGTTCCAACAGCAGAAACAAGTGTCTGGCGCGGTCCAGGGCGTCGGTTTCCCCTTCGAGTTTGATCCAGCCTTCGCGGGAGGTGGCTTTGACGCCCAGTTGATGTTCGAGCGTCTGAAGGTTTCGGGGGTCGTTATTGAAGAGTTGCTGGGCGACGCGGGCGTTTTCGAAATGAAGCGTTTCCGTGGGCATAGAACGAGGTCAGGTCCGGAGCGTTGGGTGTCGGTGGCCCGTCACAGGGTTAGCGCTGCGCGCAGTTTGGCGGCCAGCTCGGCCAAAGCCTGAGGCACCACCGTGGTATCCGCGAGCACGGGCATGAAGTTGGTGTCGCCATTCCAACGCGGCACGACATGGATGTGCACGTGTTCCAGAATGCCGGCGCCGGCGCATTTTCCGAGGTTGATTCCGATATTGAATCCATCCGGTTTCATGACGCGGGTGAGCGCTTTCTGGCAGCGGCGGACCAGTTCCATCAGATCCGCCAGTTCCGCCGCCGTCAAGCCGTCCAAGTCTGGCGATTGCTTATACGGGACAACCATCAGATGTCCACCGGTGTAAGGATAACGATTCAAAAGCGCAAAACAGGTCCGGTCGCGGGCGATGACGTAATGGCTCTCGTCCTCACTCGACTGGGCGATCCGGGCGAACAAAGTGGGTTCGAGCGCGGGTTTGGGCGCCAGGATGTATTCGATACGCCACGGGGCGTGGAGTGGTTCCATGGGCACAGACTAGTAAGAGAAGCGGCGAAAGTCAAAACCGGGCGGTGCCACCGGGTCGCCGGTGTTCCTGGGCCAGACGTCGATTGCGATTCAGGGTTGTGCGGTTTCCAACTGTCGGCGCAAAACATACAACAGCGCCTTCACGGCCAGTTCGACGAACAGGAACGGTTTGGCGATGAAATCGTTGCCGCCGCTCATACTCGAGTTGGCACGGCTCTCGAAGTCATACAGGTTGGTGACAAAGACCACGGGCGTCGTCCGGCAGGCGGGCAGCGAACGCAATTTGCTGCACAACTCATAGCCGTTCATGATGGGCATGTCCACATCGAGAAAGATCAGATCAAAGGGTCGGCTGGAGACAAGCTGCAGGGCTTGGAGGGGATCCTCCACGTTCACGGATCTCAATTTCGCTTTTTCCAGCGAGTAGGTGATGGCGCGGCGCGAAATGGCTTCGTCATCCACGACCAGGACGACGGAGTCACGGGGCGGTTCGTCCGCCATGAGGCTGCTGCGTTCGAACAGGAACCCCAGGAAATCCACACTGGAGGCCACGGTTCGCAGAGTGGAGGCATTGATTGTTTTTGGTTTTTCGTGAAGTTCCTTCAGCAAGGCCTCCAGGCATTCGGCCATTTGCGCGATTTGAAACAGGCCGGCGATGCCCGCGTTGCCGGTCAACCCGCGGACGCGGCGGTAGAATGGCTGTGCCGCTTGCAGCCGAGCCGTCTCATTTTCGGCCTTCACCAAAGCTTGAAGCAAAGACCGCAACGCCGCCAGCGTGGCCGGCTGCTCGTCAATAAATGATTTCCGGAGTTCGGCTTGAAAGAGTTCCTCGGAATCATCGCTCACCGGCGGGGTTTCCAGGGGTGTGGATGGGGAGGACAGGGGTGTTCGGTTGACGAGGGTGTTCGGAATCGGTTCGGCCGGCGTTGCAGCGGTGGTCGTGCCGCTCAGGACTTTGCGGATCATTCGAATCACCTGTTTCGGAGTGCAATTGGCTTTGGTGAGGCAATGAGTGGCGCCGGCTTTCCAGGCATCCTGCACGTTGCTGGTGAGGTAGGTGTTCGTCAGGACGATGAGCGGCAACTTCTGGAATTCGGATTCCAACCGGATTCGTTTGATAAATTCCACGCCCGGCAGTTTGGGCAGGATCAAGTCCAATAGGATAACGTCTGGACGAAAACTGCGGGTCAACTCAAGTCCGGCCTCGCCGTCGCCGGCGACTTCCACCTCAAATCCCTCCACCAGGAGCCGGTTTCGATAAACGTTGGCAAAGAGCTGGTCATCCTCGATGAGCAGGATCTTCTTCATGAATCAGGTTTTGGCCGCGAGATCCGAATGTTTGGCCAGATACGCTTCGAGGTAGCTGCGGATGCGCACGAATTCTTCCGCGACTTTGGCGGCGACCTCGGGAGCCCGGCTCAGGTTTCCCTGATCGCCTTGACGTTCAAGGTCGCGGAGCAGCGGAACAATCCGGGACATTCCGCAGGTGGCGCTTGCGCCGGCGCAACTATAAGCCAGCCGGCGCACGTCTGCGACCGAACCGGCCTTGACCGCCGCAGTGAGTTGCTCCACCTGCCCGGCCGTCTGTTTCAGATACAGGGTGATCAAATCCCGCAGGTCGCCGAAATCGCCATTCGTAAAATCGTGCAGGCGGTTCATGTCCACCGGAGGTTCTTCGTCGGGAGCGGGAGGCGACTGGGGTTCGGACGCGCCGGTGGCGGTGGCGGTTTGCGAGACGGTTGGGACGGAGGGTTCGGTTGCGGCTTTGGGCATGGTCATGGTGGCGCCCCAACGTTCGATGATATTTCGGACATCCTCGGGCCGCACCGGTTTGGCCAGGTAATCATCCATGCCGGCCGCGAGGCACCGCTCGCGATCTCCGGGCATGGCATTGGCGGTCATGGCGACGATGATGATGGACGCTTTGTAGGTTGGGAACCGGGATGGGTCCTGCTGCCGTTCCCGGATGAAACGCGTGGCCTCCAGCCCGTCCATCTCGGGCATCTGCACGTCCATGAAGATGATGTCGTAAGGGTGTTTATCGAGCGCGGCAAGCGCCTCCAGGCCGTTCGCCGCCATGTCGGGTTTGTAACCCATCTGCTGGAGCAGGCGCATCGCGACTTTCTGGTTGATGGCATTGTCGTCGCACAGCAGCATGCGCATCGGAAGGCGTTGAGCCAGTCCCGGGTCGAGCTTGGCGTTCAGGGGAGCTTTCTTGCTGGCGACCGGTTTGGAACCCGAGATGACTTGGGACAGCACTTCGTGAAGCTGGGAGGGTTTGATCGGTTTGGTGAGGCAACTGGCAAAAGCGGCGCTGACAAATTCCGGAGTGTCCGAGCGCACGCCCATGGAAGTCAACAGAACCAGGGGCATCGCGGTTTTGCCGGGCAATTTTCGAATCTCACCCGCCAGCATCAAGCCATCCATGTCCGGCATCTGCATGTCGAGGATGGCCATATCAAATTGTTCGCCGGCGCGAATCCAGTCCAGGGCCTGGGAAGCGCTTTGGGTGAGGCGTGGAATCATGCCCCACTTGCTGGTTTGCAGGCTTAAAATACGGCAATTGGTCGGGTTGTCGTCCACGATCAGCAGACGCAAATCGGCAAGCTTCGGTTGCGGTCCTTCGAGCACGGGCGATTGTTCCTGCGGCGCCGCCTGCAAGGGAAGGGTGAAATGAAAAGTGGAGCCCTTCTTCGGCACGCTTTCCACCCACATCTTGCCTCCCATCAATTCCACCAGCCGTTTGCTGATCGCCAGGCCCAGTCCGGTTCCGCCATATTCGCGGGCGGTTGAAGCATCCACCTGGCTGAACGACTTGAACAGGCGCGCCAGCCGGTCAACCGCAATGCCGATCCCGGTGTCGCGCACGGAAAACTGCAGGTGCCAGCGCGCTTCCTTGCCCGGCTCGGGGGGTGACAAGGCCTTGACGTGGACGACGACTTCGCCGGTGGCTGTAAATTTGATTCCGTTGCTGACCAAATTGACGAGCACCTGGCGCACGCGGGTCACGTCTCCGAATACCCGCGCGGGAACGTTGTCATCCATTTGGTAAGCCAGGTCCAGTTTCTTCTCGGAAGCCCGGGCCGCGAGTAGGTCCAGCGCCTCTTCGATGCAGAGGCGCAGGTCGAGCGGCCGGTTTTCCAATTCGAGCCGGCCGGCTTCGATCTTGGAGAAATCCAGAATGTCGTTCGTGATGGTGAGCAGGGCTTCGCTGCTGGCGTAAATGGTTTCGACGTAACCGCGCTGCTCCGGGGTGAGCGGTGTTTCCAGCAGCAGTCCCGCCATCGCCATGACGCCGTTCATCGGGGTGCGAATTTCATGGCTCATGTTGGCGAGAAACTCCGCCTTGGTCCGCGCCGCGGCTTCGGCGGTCACCCGGGCGGTCAGCAGCTCCCGGTTGGTCCGCGTCAATTCGTCCTGCAAATGTTTGGCGCGAAGAGCGCTGCAGACCCGCGCCCGCAATTCCCCGCCTTCAAATGGCTTGGTTACATAATCGACCGCGCCCAAATCAAAACCCCGCAGCTTGTCGTCGGTGCCGTTCCAGGCGGTCAGCACGATCACGGGGACGGGTTCGATTTCGGGAATTTCCTTGAATTGTTTCAACAGCTCAAAGCCGTTGGCATCGGGAAGGCCCAGATCAAGCAGGATCAGATCGAACCGTTGCTGCCGCGCCAGCGCCAGGGCCTCCGCCCCGCTGGCCGCGTTGTCCAGGGTGATACTGTCCAAAGCCAGCAGCGGAGAGAGCAACGCCGACAACTTTGGGTCATCTTCGATCAATAGCACGCGTGAGGCAGGCAAGCTCATAGCAACATAAATAATTGGCACCGCACACAGAAATCGCCGTTGATAAAGCACATTCAACACCACTTTCCCGCCCGAAGCCAAACCATTTCTGTCTGTTTCTCCTTGAGCGGCAATTACCACCGCGACGGGGACGGTTCCGGCCCGGGACCCGCTGTTTGGAGCCCATTTCGCGCCGCGGGAATCGAACGCAAGCTGTTGGCCTGAAACGGGACAAGGCCTCGCAAATCTCAGACACAGCCTTCGGCCGACAAGCGGCAAATCGTCGATCCAACTTCATCTTCGACATCCCGGCGCGGGTTTCCTAGTTTGATTCCGTGAAACTTCTGTTTATCGGGGACATCGTTGGACAGCCCGGGCGACAGGCCGTCAGAGAACTCGTTCCGAAATTGCGCCAGCGGCACGGTCTCCAGTTTGTGATCGCCAACGGCGAGAACTCCGCCGGCGGCTCCGGCATCACCCCCAAAATCGCCGCTGAAATTCTTGACGCCGGAGTGGACGTCATCACCTGCGGCGACCATCTTTGGGACCAGAAGGAAGTTGTCGAATTGCTTCACCACGAGCCGCGGTTTGTCCGGCCGCTGAACTATCCGCCCGGCACGCCAGGGCAGGGGAGCGTGGTGGTCGAGAAAGACGGGTTGCCGCCTGTCGCCGTTTTGAATCTGCAGGGACGCACGTTCATGGCCGCTCTGGAGAATCCCTTTCTCGCCGCCCGTGTTGAAATCGAGCGCCTGCGACAAAAGACCAGGATCATTCTCGTGGATTTTCATGCCGAGGCAACGTCGGAAAAAATCGCCCTCGCCCGATTTCTCGACGGACGCGTCAGCGTCGTGATCGGCACGCACACGCACGTGCAGACGGCGGACGAGCAGATTTTTTCCGGCGGCACGGCTTACCTCACCGACGCCGGTTTCACCGGTCCGCACGAAAGCGTGCTGGGGCGCGAGATCGAACCCGTCATCCGCCGTTTTCTGACCAACATGCCGCAACGGTTCGACGTGGCCAAAAACAACGTGCGATTGCAGGGCGCAGTGGTGGAAATTGATGAGGCCACCGGGAAAGCTTTGGCCATTCAGCGGGTGTCGGAAATGCAGAGTGGGCGGAGTGACTGATCCGATGTATCCGCTTCCTTGTTTGCTTCGAATTGAATCTGTGGCTAACTGAAGTCGATGGGCAAAAAATCCAAATCGCAATGGGATTTCGGCGAACTATTCCCGCCGGAACCGGTGCGCCGTCGCGAAGAGGAAGCCCCAAAGGAAGCCCCAAAAACTTTCGAGGCGCAGACCCGAAGGGTTTTGTCCGTCTCGGACCTGACGGCACAGGTGCGGCGGTTGTTGGAGAAGGAGGTCGGCCAGGTCTGGGTGACGGGCGAAATCACGAACCTGCGCGCCCAGAGTTCCGGCCACATGTATTTCACACTCAAAGATGCCGGCGCGCAATTGAGCTGCGTGCTGTTCCGCGGCGAAACGGCCGTCCATCGCGAGTTGCTGCAGGATGGCCAGAAACTTCTGTTGCAAGGCGACGTGACGGTCTATGAGGCGCGTGGACAATACCAGCTCATCGTTCACGCCGTCGAGCTGCAGGGCGTCGGCGCGCTGCAGATTGCGTTCGAGAAGCTCAAGCGGAAGCTGCAGGCGGAGGGCTGGTTCGCGCCGGAACGGAAACGTCGCTTCCCGGAATATCCGCAGCGCATCGGGCTGGTGACGTCGCCCACCGGCGCCGCCATTCGCGACGTGTTGCATGTCGTGCAACGCCGCAATCCAGGGCTGGAAATCATTTTGGCGCCGTGCCGCGTCCAGGGTGATGGCGCCGCGCAGGAAATCGCATCGGCAATCCGGCTGCTGAACGAATTTGCCGCCGGTGCTCTGCCGGAGGACGCTCCCACGAAGCTCGATTTGATTCTCCTCACTCGCGGCGGCGGCAGCCTGGAAGACCTTTGGGCGTTCAATGAGGAGATTGTGGCCCGGGCGATTTTTGAATCCGCATTGCCGGTCGTTTCGGCCATCGGCCACGAAATTGATTTTACCATCAGCGATTTTGTGGCGGATGTTCGCGCGGCCACGCCGAGCGCCGGGGCGGAAATCATCACCGAAGGCGTATTCGCCAGCCGCGAATTTGTGGCGGAGGCCGCCGCGCGGATGCGGCACTGGGCGGGCCGCCAATGGGCGGACAAGGTTTCCGGGCTTGCCCAAATGACCGGGCGACTGGCGCGGACGCATCCGCGCCATCGGATTGGCGAGGGGTTGCAGCGGCTCGACGATTTGCAGGCGGGCCTGCGCCGTTGCGTGAAGCAGGCGGCGCGGCAGCAACGCATTCAGGTCAGGAATTTAGCGGAACGGCTTTTGCGGGTGCATCCGGCGCAAGGGTTGAAGCAGCGGCGTGAGTTGGTGGAGCGGAGGGATCAACGATTGCAGGAACAGGTGCGGCATCGTTTGCGCGAACGGCGGGATGGTCTGGAAACACTCCAGGCCCGGTTGCGGCTGCTCGGGCCGGAGCAGGTATTGGGGCGCGGTTATTCCATCACCATCGCCGCCGCGACCGGCAAGATTCTGCGCGACGCCGCCGAAGTGGAAGATGGCCAGCAACTGAAGACACGGTTGAAAGCCGGCGAAGTTTTGAGCCGGGCGGAAAAATGATTTTTCAAGGGCAAATCAATGAAAGGCGGGGCAAACAGAAGAAAACGAAGGAAACGAAGAACTGAAGCCGGAGGTATTGCCGGGGAATGCTTTCGCCTTTCGTGTCGGAGAATACTATCGCGTGCCCGACGGGGGGGCTTCCTCGAGTCCGGACTGGACGAGCGAGGCGAGTTCAACTAGCTTTTTGCCATGTCGAAGACTGTCCGGGCGGGCGACACGCCCAGGAACCATCCGCCTTTTGAAGAGGCTTTGAAGAAGCTGGAAACCATCGTAGAAGCGATGGAGTCCGGGGATTTGCCGCTGGAAACGTTGCTGGCAAAATATGAAGAAGGCACCAAACTGGCCCAGATTTGCCAGGCCAAACTCGCCGAGGCGGAACTCAAGATTCAAAAACTGGAGAAGACTGCGGCGGGTGAGATGAAACTGGAACCGTTTGAGAAAAGCGCCGAAGCGGAAACAGCGCGTTGAAGCGTCGGGTTGTTGCCATGGGAATCGCAGCGGCAACGACTAAACGCGGTAACCTTGCAACGAAAAGCCTATGAGTCGTTACCTGGACCAGGTGGATGAACCCCAACAGATCAAGAAATTGACCCTGGATCAACTGCGCCAGTTGGCGGAGGAAATCCGATACGAATTAATCACCACCCTCTCGAAGAACGGCGGACACCTGGGGCCGAATCTTGGCGTGGTGGAATTGACGCTGGCGCTGCACCACGTTTTCAACACGCCGAAAGACAAGTTTGTTTGGGACGTGAGCCACCAGATCTATGTCCACAAACTGCTGACCGGCCGCCGAGACCGTTTTCATACCATCCGCACGACGGACGGTTTGAACGGCTTTGCGCTGCGCACGGAAAGCCGGCACGATTGCTACGGCGCGGGGCACGCCGGGACGGCGCTCTCCGCCGCGCTCGGCATGGCGGCCGCGCGCGACAAGCTGGGCACCGATGAAAATGTCGTTTGTATTTTCGGCGATGCGGCGCTGACGAACGGCATTTCATTCGAGGCGCTCAACAACATCGCCCCCACGACCCGGCGTTTCATCGGCATTCTAAACGACAATGAATGGAGCATCGCGAAGAATGTCGGCGCGGTTGCCAATTACCTCAATAAACTCATCACGCACCCGTCCTACAATAAATTATCCCGGGACTTCGTGCGTTTCCTGCGGCGGTTGCCCAAGGGCGAGATCGCTTTGAAGCTGGCGCACAAAGCCGAGGAAGGCTTCAAGGGTGCGATCAACGAAGTCGGCTTGCGCCAGACCGGTTCCGGCCCGGATTCCGACGGCCGCGGCGGATTCGGCAGCGCGATTCTTTTCGAGGAGATGGGGGTGCGTTATCTCGGCCCGATCGATGGGCACGATTTGCCATTGCTGATCAGCACGCTGGAATTTGCCAAGACCTGCGATCATCCCATCGTCATCCATATTCTCACGCAAAAGGGCAAGGGCTTCGACGCGGCGATGAAAGCGCCGGAGAAATTTCACGGCACCGGGCCGTATGACGTTCGGACCGGCGATTTGCTGCCGGCCAAAGCCGGGACGCCGCCGAACTATCAGGATGTCATGGGGCAGACACTGGTCAGGCTTTGCCAGAAGGACAATACCCTCATCGGCATCACCGCCGCCATGCCCAGCGGCACCGGCCTCAAGCATCTCGAGAAAGCCATGCCCGACCGGTACTTTGACGTCGGCATCGCCGAGGAGCACGCCGTCATTTTCGCTGCCGGCATGGCGACCATGGGGCTGCATCCGGTTTGCGCGATTTATTCGACGTTTCTGCAGCGCGCCTACGACTGCATCCACCACGACGTTTGCCTGCAGGATTTGCCGGTGATTTTTTGCATGGACCGCGCGGGCCTGTCCGCCAACGACGGCCCGACGCATCACGGCCTGTTTGACATCGCCTATCTGCGCTGCATGCCGAACGTGATTGCGATGGCGCCGAAGGACGAAGACGAACTGGCGGACATGATGTTTACCGCGGCACACGAGCGTCATCCGGTGTTCATCCGCTACCCGCGCGGGGCGGCGGAAGGCGTGCCGATCAAAGACCAGCCGAAACTGCTCGACATCGGCAAGGCGGAAGTCATCCAGAGTTTTTCCAACCAGGGCAAGCGCAAGGTGGCGCTGTTTGGACTTGGGCCGATGAATGGCATCGCGCGCAAAGCGGCGGCGCAACTCGCGGCGGCAGGCTACGACGTCGCCGTCATCAACCCGCGTTTCACGAAGCCGCTTGACGCCGGCACCCATGAGTTTTTCGGGCACGCGGCGGATTTGGTGGTCACGCTGGAAGACCACGCGCTGATGGGCGGCTACGGTTCGGCGGTTTTGGAACTCTTCAGCGAAAAAGGCATGACCACGCCCGTGGTGCGCATCGGCTGGCCGGACCAGTTCATCGAGCACGCCACGACGCAGGACGAACTTCGCAGCAAGTACGGTTTGAGCGTTGAGAACACCGTGGCCAAAGTCAAAGCGCAGTTTGCCGAATCGCCGGCGACACAGAAATTGATCGAGGTGGCTTGATGAAGAAGCCATCTGCGATCGCTGCTGCTATCAATTAGAGCGTTTCAAGCAAAACCGTAGCCGCTCCACAGCATTTCACGCAGGGGAGCGCGGGCTTCAGCCCGCTTCGAAATCGAATGGGGAC
>CAZFOA010000073.1:0-15161 GCA_964520205.1 uncultured Verrucomicrobiota bacterium
CCCGCGCCGATGCGCCGCCCGTCGCACTCGCGCACCGCCCGCCGTGCTCGCGCACCGTCGCGGCAGGTCGCAGCAGATCGCAGCGGATCGGCGGCGCAGGCGCGAGGCCGTTCGCCCCACCGGAAATGCAAACGGTGCCATTCCCCACGCACACCCCGGTTATCCCCTTTCACACTGTGCCGGACTCAGGTATTGAGAAGATCGTGAATTCGGAAGTCATACTCGATGTCCGGGGGCTGACCCAGAGTTATCCCAGCGGAAACAGCGCGTTGACCGTGCTGAAGGATGTCAGCTTCTCGCTTGCCGCTGCTTCCACGTGCGCCATCGTCGGCCCTTCCGGCAGCGGCAAGACCACGCTGATCGGATTATGCGCCGGCCTCGACCAGCCGACTTCGGGTGAAGTGCATCTCAACCACATTCACCTCGGCGGGTTGGACGAGGATGGCCGCGCCCGCATCCGCAACCAATGGGTCGGCTTTGTCTTTCAAACGTTCCAACTGATCCCGACGCTGACTGCGCTGGAGAATGTGATGGTGCCGTTGGAACTGCGCGGCCAGAACCGTGTCCGCGACGCGGCCGCCGCCCTGCTGCAGCGGGTTGGATTGGGCGAACGGCTCCGGCATTATCCGGCGCAACTCTCCGGGGGCGAACAACAACGCGTGGCCCTGGCGCGCGCATTCATCAACCAGCCCAAAATCCTGTTCGCGGACGAGCCGACCGGCAATCTCGATGCCGAGACCGGCCGCCTGGTCATCGACAGCCTGTTTGCGCTGAATGCCGGCGCCGGGACCGCGCTGGTGCTCGTGACGCACGACAGCGAACTCGCCAAGCGCGCCCAGACCATCATCCGGCTCAAAGGCGGAATGATTGTGAATCGGGAGTGAACGCATGATCCTCGGGCGATTCCACATCGCAGCGCCGATTCGCCATCGGCTGTATCGCGGATTGCCAATCTGTCCCGCCACGGCGGAAGCAGGCTGCCAGTCTGCGCTGCGGCGCAATCGGCCCGCAGACCTTCGCCGGCATCAAGCGGAATCACATGCGTGACCCAAACGGCCATCGGGGTTTTATCGGCCACTTCGTTTCCGTCTGGACCTGGCGGATGGCCTGGCGCGACAGCCGGAGGAGTCGCAAGCAACTGGCGCTGTTCTCCTGCTCCATCGTCCTGGGCATCGCGGCGCTGGCCGCCATCGGTTCACTCAACCGCAACCTGGGCCAAGCCGTCGAAGAGCAGACCAAAGCCCTGCTCGGGGCGGATCTGGTGATTAATTCGCGTGATGCGTTCACACCGGAAGAGGACCGATGGCTTCAAGGACTCGGCGGCGAGCAATCCCGCGAAGTTTCGTTTTCCAGCATGATTTTCTTTGCGCGCACCGAAGGCACGCGCCTCGTCCAGGTGCGAGCCCTGAGCGGCAACTTTCCCTATTACGGAAAACTGGAAACCGAACCGGCCGGCGCGGCGGCGGAATTCCGGCGCGGCGGCGGCGCGCTGGTTGAAGACACGTTGCTGCAACAATTCGATGCAAAGGTCGGCGACGAACTGCGCGTCGGCAAACTCTCCGCCCGCATTGTGGGCCGGCTGGAAAAAGTTCCCGGCGAGACGGTGGCGCTATCGACCGTTGCGCCGCGCGTTTATATTTCCCTCGACGACCTGGCGCGGACCGGTTTGCTGCAGGAGGCGAGCCTGGCGCGTTACCGGGCCTATTTCAAATTGGGTCCGGAAGTGGACGTGCCGAAGCTGATCGAACGCATCCAACCCGAGCTCGATAAATTTCACCTCAGCCATGACACGGTGGAGCAACGCCGGCGCGAATTGGGCCGTTCGCTGGACAATCTCTACCACTTCTTGAATCTCGTCGGCTTCATCGCGCTCCTGCTTGGCGGCGTGGGCGTCGCGAGCGCCATCCACGTGCACGTCAAGCAAAAGCTGGGCACGGTGGCCGTGCTGCGCTGCCTGGGCGGGTCGATTGCGCAAACCTTTGCGGTTTACCTGGCCCAGGGCATGGCGCTGGGACTTTTCGGCGCCCTGTTGGGCGGCGCGCTGGGCATGGCGATCCAGACGGCGCTCCCCGGAGTTCTCGCCGATTTCATTCCTTTTACCGTTCAATTCCACCCGGCATGGCTTGCCGTGGGTCGCGCCATGGCGATCGGGTTTGTGGTTTGTCTCCTGTTCACCCTGCTGCCGTTGTTGACGGTGCGCCGGGTTTCGCCATTGGCCGCACTGCGCGTGTCGTTCGAGCCGGCTCGTTCGCGTCCCGATCCGTTGCGCTGGCTGGTCGGCGCATGCCTGGCGGCAGGCATCATCGGTTTCGCCCTGATGCAGACCCGCAACTGGCGGATTGGACTCGGATTTGCCATCGGACTGGGTGTGGTGTTCGTGATCCTGGCGGCCACGGCAAAAGCGCTGGTTTCGGCAACGCGCCGGTTTGTTCCCGCCAGGCTGCCCTTCACCGTGCGGCAGGGCGTGGCCAACCTGCATCGACCCAACAACCGGACATTGCTGCTCCTGCTGTCGCTCGGTCTGGGAACATTCCTGATGATGAGCCTGCGCCTGGTTGAACAGAATTTGCTCAAACAGTTGGTCACTTCCACCGGCGCCAACCAGTCCAATGCCGTGCTCTTCGACATCCAAAACTCCCAGGAAGCCAAGATCCTTGAGTTGGTTCATTCGCTCAACGTGATGGTGTTGGATGAAACGCCGATCGTCACGATGCGCCTGAGTTCGGTCAAAGGACGGTCCGTTGAATCCATCCTCTCCAACACCAACCAGGCCAGAGGAGGACATCGCTGGGTCTACCGCCGCGAATACCGCAGCACGTACCGCGATCAATTGCGTGACGGCGAAAAAATCGTCGCCGGCGAATGGGTTGGACAGGTGACCCACGATGCTGCCGCCGGCGTCTTCAGGTGGGGCGAGACTCCCGGCGAGACGGCGGGGGAACGGAATCCGAAAGCCACGGACGGCTCGCGGGGAGTCTCGCCCCACCGGGCTGAAGATCGCGAACAGAGTTCCAAGGATGTGCCCATCTCATTGGAGCAGGGAATCGCCAGGGATCTTCAGGTTGGGTTGGGCGACGAACTGGTGTTTGACGTGCAAGGCGTGCCGATCGCGACGCGGGTGGCCAGCGTGCGCGAGGTGGAATGGCGGCGGATTCAGCCAAACTTCTTCGTGGTCTTCCCGGACGGCGTGCTCGAAGACGCGCCGGCCATGCGTGTGCTGGTCCTGCACGTGCGGTCGAGCGGGGAATCCGCGCGGTTGCAGCGGGAAGTGGTCAAAGCCTTCCCGAACGTCTCGGCGATTGACCTGACGCTCATCCTGCAAACGGTGGACGCGATCCTGGGAAAAATCTCGTTCGTCATCCGGTTCCTGGCGATGTTCACCGTGCTGACGGGGTTTTTGGTGCTGGTGACCGCGCTGCTTGCGGGCCGGTATCAGCGGGTTCAGGAAAGTGTTTTGTTGCGGACGCTGGGAGCTTCGCGCGGGCAGATTTTAAAAATTCTGCTGGTCGAATATTTCTTTCTCGGTTTGCTGGCCGCAATGACCGGCATTTTGCTGGCGGTGCCCGCCGCGGGGGCGCTGGCGAAATTTGTTTTCCATACCCCCTTTGCGCCGGAACCAAAGTCGCTGCTGCTGGCGCTGCTGATCGTGCCTGGAGTCACCGTGGTCACCGGCTTCCTGATGAGCCGCGGCGTGTTGAAGCATCCGCCGCTGGCCATCCTGCGGACGGAAGTTTGAAAGGCCTGGCGCGACTCGAACCGACCAGCCGATCCGTATTCCGCCGGGTCATTCTGGCCGAACAATGCAGTGCGTGCCGGTCGCGATCTGACGCGTCAGGTTGATGGATGCTTACGGCAGCGGCGGCCCGACTTTGATGCGATAAAACTGCATGGGTAACGTCAACGCATTGGTATCGGTCCATTGGAAGGAATTCATCGGCGGCGAGTTGGTGATGAAGAGTGTGCTCCAGTTCACCAGGTTGGAGGACGCCTGCACCGCGTAGTCGGGCCCGACGATGCTGTTTGTCACGCGCAATGTGAACTGGCCACTGTTCCAGCCGACCGACGGCACCGTCGGCAACGCCAGGGAATTGACCGTGATCGTGAAGCTCTGTGTGGCGCTGAGACTGGGCGAGCCGTTGTCCGCCACTTTCAGGCTGACCGGATTGATGGAGTTTGCGTCGGTCACCGCGGGCCGCCAACTGAAGGCGGCGCTGGTGTTGTTGATTTGATTGAGCGTGGCGCTGGCCGGCGCGCTGAGCAGGTTGAAAATCAGTGTCTGAGGCGGAGAATCCGTGTCGGCGGCACTGGCGGTGATCGCAACGGTCTGGCCCACATTGACGGTCTGGTTGGCGATCAGGGCGAGTGTCGGCGCGGTGTTGGCCGGGAGGAAGCTGGCGTTGACATTGTCGATCACGGAAGTGTTGAGCACGGCGATGTTGTGAGCGCACACGGCGAGGCCGATGTAGGCGCTGACCGCCATGTTGATGTTGGTGGGAGGTCCAATCAGGGTCCAAGTACTGCCGTCGGGGGACCAATAGGCCGTGAAGGTATTATTGGTGCGCGTCAGCCGCACCCAGCTGGGCGCTGTCCCGGCAACGCTGGACACGCTGGTCACGCCCGCGGTGTTGGTACGGAAAAGGAATTCGATTCCGGAGCTCGGTTCCACATCCGCCAGCGCTTGCCGGGAAGCGGGATCGAGCGATTCGCGGATCATCACGGCCGCCTTGGCGTTGGAATGCGTGTTCTGAACGCTGGCGACACGGGCGCGGATGTCGCAGTTCGTGCTGACCGGGACGTAAACATAAACAAACCGGAATGCGTCCGCGGTGCTCCAGATGTCGCTACCGGAACCGGAGATGGTGAATTGTCCATTGCAGTACGCAACACTGCCCGCCAATCCCACGGATCCAATGTCCGCGCTCAGCCAGGGCGAGGGCGGAGTTCCGCCCGGCAATTGGGCGCTGGCTTCGGCCGAGGGCAGGCTTTCGTTGCCGGCATTGGTGATGGTGACCACGTAAAAATAGGTTTGGCAGGTCGCCAAGCCGGAGTCGCTGTAATTGGTGTTGGAGATTGATGTCGCGAGCATGGCGTAAGGTCCGCCGGTCACAGGGGAACGCTTCACGTTGTAATTGGCGCCGGCCAAGCCGCTCCAATTCAATACAATCTGGCCGTTGGTGGCGGTTGCCGTCAGACCGGTGACCCTGGCTTCCGGAACGGCGCTGACTTCCGCAGAATTGGCGCTCGTGCCGTTTCCGTTGGCAGTGACCACATAATAGTACGGGGTCAGGTTGGCGACGTTATTGTCGGCGCAACCTAAATTCACGCCCCCGATGTTCGCGGCAATGAGCGTGTAAGGACCCCCGCTGGTCGTGGCCCGCCACAGGTTGTAAGTCGTCGCGCCCGGAACGATATCCCAACTGACCGTCACCTGCGCGTTCCCTCCGACGGCTGACACTCCCGTGGGAGCGGCTGGCGGCGACAGGGTGCCGGCTTCGGTGATGGTGATATTGGTGGAGGTCAAACCGGTCGACGTCGCGGTCAGGGTGATGGAACCGGGCTGGTTGGTGGATTGGACGATGACCTGGGCCAGGCCGTTGAAGACGGAGCGCTGACTGGCTTTGTCCGATTCATGAGAACTGGGATTGCCGTTGCCCACGCCGATAATGGCGCCGCCACTGACCGTGAAATTAACGAGATTGGCGGCGATGGGCACAACACGGCCCAGGGAATCCAGGACGGCCACCGTCACCACGGACACGTCTTGGCCATCGGCCAGGAGGGTGCTGCGGTCCGGCCAGAGCGCGATGGCCGCGGGCGTCCCGGTGGTTGCCACTGTGTTGGTGATGACGGCGACACCGTTGTTATAGCCGATGGCCTGGAGCGTTCCCGGTGCGTAAGGCACGTTGTCCCATTCGACATGGCCCTGAACATTAAGCGCCTGCCGTCCCAAACTGACGCCGTTGGTGAACAATTCAACCGCCTGACAGGTGCCGTAAGCCCAGATGTTAATGGGTTGTCCCAGCGTTCCCCAGTTCCAGTGCGGGAGAATGTGCAAGACGGGTTTGAGGGTCCAGTTGGCCTGATAATAATAAAACAGGTCTTTCGGAAAACCGCACGTGTCCATGATGCCGAAATGCGAGTTGATGCAGGGCCAGCCGTAAGGGGTCGGCTCGCCGCGATAGTCGAAGCCGGTCCAGCAGAATCCGCCGGAAGACCACGGACGGGAATCGTAATAGGGCCACCAGACTTCGGCTGGCGATCCCCAGCTTACCCCGCTGTTCTGGATATCATAAGAGGCGCAATAACCGGCGCTGGTGTCATTCGTGTAGATGCCGCGCGTGGTCACAGTGCTGGCCGTTTCGGTGCCAATACAGCCCTGGTTCGGGGAAGAGGAGTGAAAGCCATCCATGCCCCCGAGATTATAATTGAAACCCTGAACATCCAGGACTGTGGAAAAACCGCCGCCCCAACCATTCATCGCCACGGTGCACTGACGCGTGGAATCCATGGAGTGAACCAGATTCTGCATGACTTGTATGACCGAAGCGCCCGTGGAAGTGCCTTGGAGGGGTTCTTCATTTCCGAGCGACCAGGCGAAGACAGAAGGATGATTCCGGTCACGGCGGATTTGACGGCTCAGTTCGCCCAACGGCTCCGCATTGGTTCCGATGCGGCGATTCTCATCCAGCACCAACATTCCCAACTGGTCGCAGGCGTTGAGCAATTCCGCGGTCGGCTCGTTATGCGAGGACCGATAACCCGTCACGCCCATCTGCTTCAGTTTTTCGATGCGGAAATACTGCAACCGGTCCGGCAGCGCCGAACCCACACCCGCGTGATCCTGATGGTTGCACATCCCTTGAATCTCCACATGCTGGCCATTGATGAAAACGCCGTTCGTCGTGTCAAATCTCACCGTCCGCACGCCAAACGGTGTGTTGTAAACATCCGCGACCGCGTTCTGGTTGCTGATCGTGGTAACCAGGTTGTAAAGGTAAGGCGTTTGCAACGACCATAGGTTGGCCGTCAACGTCACGGTCTGCGTCACAATCAAATCCTGCCCAGCCGGCACGCTCACCACTGAAGCAATGGTGGCCACCGCATTGCTGCCGGCATCAAAAATCGTCGAAGTCACACTGCCGTTTGCGGTCGTCACCCCGCTTTGGTTGGTGACGTCGGTTTGCAGGGTGAGGGTGGCATTGGAACCGACCAGCGACGTAGTGGCCACAAAAGTTCCCCATTCCGCCACATGCACAGGACTCGCCGCCGTCAGCCAGACATGGCGGTAAATACCGGCGCCTTCGTAAAACCAGCCCTCAAACCGGTTGGCATCCACCCGCACCACCAGCACATTTGTCCCGCCGGGATTGGCGTATTGCGTGGCATCAAAATAAAAACTCGAGTAGCCGCTTACATTCCGTCCCAGGATGTGCCCGTTCAACCACACCAGGCAATTGCGATAAACGCCGTCAAATTCCAGCCATAGCGTCTGGCCGGCATAATTTGCGGGCAGAGTGAACGTGTGGCGATACCAGCCGATGTTGTTGGTCGTGAAACCGGAGTAGCCAACCGCCTTGTAACCATGCCCTCCGTCAGCGCCCGAGTTGAAAGGCAATTCATCGGCCCAATCATGCGGCAGATTGAGTTGACGCCAGGCATTGTCGTTGTAATTCGTCAGAACAAACGAGACATTCTCTCCCGCATGGGTGGCAACCGGATCAACCCGGAGGGACTCCATGTAGGTTTCTGTATTGTTCCCTGCGCCCACTTCATCGGAATCCAGCTTGGCCAGATCGCCGATCTCAGGATACACGGTCACATTGGTGGTCACATCCGGTGGATCGCCCAGTTGAAACCGCCAGCCGGAATCGATCGAAACGCGTTCTCGAGCCGAGGCGACGCTCAGCAAGGCGCCGGTCATCAATAGAACAAGACTCAAGAATCGCATGAAGGTTGTGGCGGTGAGCCTGTGGACCAACATTTGGAGGGAGTTCATTTGCATAAAGTTTTCGATGAAGAATGGCCTTGGCCGCGGGACCAAAAGGCATCGCCCACGCGGGGCGAAGACTTGTTTGCTGCGGCTGCCTCCGAACATTTTGGACCTGGATTCCAGGCTGAATCCGTCAGGAGCTCTATCCTCCAAGACCCGCAAATTCGCAATGTCATCATTTCACCTGCGCGCAGGATGTGCGTATCTTAGCTTCGCGCGGCTTGAGGAATTCCTCTCTGCGCAATTTGTCTTTTGATCACCCTATTTTGCGTTTAGAAAGCCATATCCAGCCAACCGCGGCTTTGCGGAGCCTTAGGTCTTCATGCCGAGCCCCCTCCCGCAGGAGGTACATCAAAGGGGTCGAAGCAACGAAATGGGAAATCCACGCGTCAATTTCTAAAATGAGACGGCATTATCCGTAAAATAAATATTCCTGCACAGAAAGGGTTGCACCGGGAAGGGGTTCGGGCCATCCTTGGGCTGCGCAATGAGACTTTAACCGAAGGGAAATCATGGAAGTGGATCCGAATATCCTGGCGGCGTTTCAGGGGATCAAACGGTTCGTGGTCCTGATGTTGGAGAACCGGTCCTTCGATCATTTGTTTGGTTATCTCAAGGCCACGAATCCCAAAGTAATGGGTCTCACCGGCAGTGAGTCCAACCAGAAAGATCCAAATTCTCCGGCAGATCCGGCGATCAAAGTGGGCCGAGCTTCCTCCTTCGTGATGACGTTCGATCCCGGCCACGAGTATTATGATGTTCAGGTTCAGCTGTATGGACCTCTAAAGAATACCGATCCCAGCCTTCCTCCGATTGCGAACGTTCCGCACTACCCGGCGCCGATGACTGGCTTCATCGCCAGCGCAAGCCAGGCAGTGGACTTTATCGGCGACGAAAACCTGGTGATGGAATGCTTTCAGCCCGATCAATTGCCGGTGCTCTCCACCCTGGCTGCCGAATTCGCGTTGTTCAATTTCTGGTACTCATCGCTCCCGGGACCCACGTGGCCGAACCGATTCTTCATCCACGCCGCCACCTCGGGAGGACTCACCGACAGTCCTTCCACCAACCAGATTGTGGCCGGCTTTTCCTTTCAGAATGACACGATTTATGAGCGGTTGGAAAAGGCCGGCAAGGCCTGGCGCATCTATCACGACGGACTGCCGCAGACAGCGGGGATCTCCAGCTTGCGCGTTGAGTATATCGATCCTTTCACGGAGAAGTTCCGGGAGATGGATGACTTTTTCGAAGATGTCAAAAATGGAAACCTAACGGACTATAATTTCATCGAGCCCCGCTACGATACCGGGAACAATTATTTGGACGGTAATTCCATGCATCCCTTGAATGACATCAGGAAGGGGGAAGAACTCGTGAAACGCGTTTACGAGGCGCTCCGCAATTCTCAGTATTGGAATGATACCATGCTCATTGTCACCTTCGATGAGCACGGGGGGTTCTACGATCATCAACCGCCCCCGGCCACGATCCCAACCGGGGACGACTCCCGATTCGCCAACCCCAATTACTCCTTCCTTTTCGATCGTTTAGGCGTTCGTGTGCCGGCCATTGTGGTTTCCGCACACACCGCCAAAGGCACGATCATCGGGGACCGCCCGGACGACCCTTCCACCATTTTCGACCATAGCTCCGTCCTGGCGACGGTTGAAAAACGGTTCGGCTTGGAACCCTTGACGAAGCGGGATCAGGCGGCGAATACCTTGGAGGCGGCGCTCAACCTGGCAGCCCCTCGTTTATTGCCGACGGAAGCGTTGACGGAACTTCCCGAGCCTGCCTCCGATGCAGTCGTAACCGGAGCGGCCAATCCGGCTGAGATCTTTGCTGCGGATGGCAAAGCTCCCCTTTCTGCAAACCAGAAAACCATGGCTGCTTTGGCCCTCGCATGCGAGCTGCAGATTAACCCACCCAGTTTTCACGCTGCCCTCATCAGCAATCACCAGAAAATCGTCGAACAAAAAGACGCCGCCGATTATATCCAAAAAGTGGAGGACAAGATTGTTTCGCGACGCGAGGGTCCGCCTGACACCCGCTAGCGGACAATTTGAAGCGTTAGAAGAAGTGGGGTGGTCGACGGGACTCGAACCCGCAACATCCAGAACCACAATCTGGGGCTCTACCATTGAGCTACGGCCACCAACCGGCTGACAAGCTAGATTTCAACCGGCAAGACGTCAAGTTTACCCTCGCCGCGGCAAATTCATTCTCTTGGCTTTACGCGCACCGTTTTTGTCCTAAAGTGCCCGCATGGTCACTCTCGAAGCCAGCAAACCGTTCCGCAATCTGAGCCCGGCCGAACTCCAGGCGCTGCGCCGGATCGCACAGGAACGAACGTGTTCAGCCGGCGAGGAAATTTTCAAGGAGGGCGACGCCGGCGACGGGGTTTATGTGGTGAAAGACGGCCTGGTGGAAATTTCGGTCCGGATTGCCGAAACGGTCGAACGGGTCTTCGCGCAGCTCGGCCCGGGCGAACTTTTCGGCGAAATGGCCGTCCTCGAATTCAAGCCCCGCTCGGCCACCGCAAAAGCCGCCCGGGACAGCACCGTCTATTTCATTCCGCGCAACGAACTGCTGGTCATGGTTGAACGCTCGCCCGTGCTTTCCCTCGAATTATTGCGCGAAATCAGCCAGCGCCTGCGCGAGTTCAATCAGCGTTATATTCACGAAATCCTGCAAACGGAACGGCTGACCATTATCGGGCGCTTCGCCCGCTCAATCGTGCATGATTTGAAAAACCCGCTGAACATCATCGGGCTTACAGCCGAACTGACCTGCGCGGAAAAGGCCACGCCCGAGACGCGCCAGAAAGCCGCAACCACTATCCGCAAACAGATCGATCGGGTCAGCGACATGATCAGCGAGATCCTTGATTTCACCCAGGGCTCCCATGCGGACTATGTGCTCGGTTCGAACGACTACGGAGTTTTTGTGCGGCTATTGCTGGAGGAAATCCGGCCCGAAGCGCAGCTTCGCGGAGTTGACCTGGAATCCGGGCCCTTGCCGGTTTCCGCCCGGATTTCGTTCGATCCGAAGCGACTGCGCCGCGTTTTTTACAACCTCGTCCACAACGCCACGGACGCCATGCCGCGCGGCGGCAAAATCTATTTGCGGGTTCGCGCCGACGACTCCGAACTGGTGACAGAAATTGAAGACACCGGTTCGGGCATTGCGCCGGAGATTGCCGGCAATCTGTTTGAAGCCTTCGCCACCTATGGCAAAACGCATGGCACCGGCTTGGGCCTCTCCATTTGCAAGAAGATCATCGAAGACCACCATGGCCGGATTTGGGCGCAGAACAAGCCCGACCGCGGCGCCATCTTTGCTTTCGCCCTGCCGTTGTCGAAATGAAGTCTGAAACGTGATGCGTGATATGAACACCAGCGCGGGAATTCGTCCTCACGTTCCGCCTTTCACGCTCGACGCCCGACGCTCGACGCTCCACGTCCCCCCAGTCCCATGAACCGCATCCGCCTACTGACCGAGCAGGTCGCAAATCAAATCGCCGCCGGCGAGGTGATCGAACGCCCGGCCAGCGTGGTGAAGGAATTGGTCGAAAACTCGCTCGACGCCGGAGCCACACGCGTCACCGTCGAAATCCAGGCGGGCGGACGCAGTCTGATTCGCGTGACGGACGACGGCAGCGGCATGAGCCGCGATGACGCGTTGCTGTGTCTGGAACGGCATGCGACGAGCAAAATCCGGCGGGCGGAAGATCTTGCGGCGATTGCCACCATGGGTTTTCGCGGCGAAGCCCTGCCCAGCATTGCCAGCGTCAGCCGCTTCACGCTGACGACAAGGGAACGCGAAAGTATTTCGCCGGAGGGAACCCAGATCGCCGTCGGCGGCGGAA
Source organism: uncultured Verrucomicrobiota bacterium (assembly GCA_964520205.1). GTDB lineage: Bacteria > Verrucomicrobiota > Verrucomicrobiia > Limisphaerales > BOG-1460 > CAZFOA01. The sequence goes on from CAZFOA010000073.1 coordinate 11,859, forward strand.
CGATTCTGGAAGTCAAGGCCGCCGGCAGCGCCCCAGGCACCACGGTGGAAGTGCGGCAGCTTTTTTTCAATCTGCCAGCCCGCCGGAAATTTCTGCGCACGGAGGAAACCGAGTCGGCTCACATCCAGCACTATCTCATGCTGGCGGCCCTGGCGCATCCCGAAGCGGCGTTTGCCTTCCAGAAAGACGGGCGCCTGGTCTGGCAACTGCCGGCCCTCAAATCCGGTTCCGATATTTCCGCGCGCCTCGCCGCCTTGCGCGAACGTCTGCGAGCCCTTTACGGCGATGAACAGAAAATCCTGGCCCTGGATTTCACGGCCGCGATGCGTTCACCCGACGCAATGGAGGACCTGGCGTCCGTTCCTCCGGACTTCCGGCCTCCGACCTCCGGCCTCGGACCTCCGACTTCGGACTTTCGCCTCTGGGGTTTCATCGGTGCGCCGGGCGTTTCGCGGGCCACGCGCGAAGACCAACATGTGTTTGTGAACCGCCGTCCGGTGGAGAATCGGGGTCTGAATTTCGCGTTGCTTGAAGGCTACCACACCGCATTGATGAAAGGGCGCTATCCGGTTTGCTGCCTGTTTCTGGAGATCGATCCGGCGGCGGTGGACGTGAACATTCATCCCGCGAAGCGCGAGGTAAAGTTTCATCGCGAAGGCGAAGTGCGGCGGCTGGTGGCGGAAGGCGTGAGACAGACGCTGTTGTCATTCCATGCCGCGCCGGCGCCGAACAAGTGGGGCGAGCGACCCCGCGAGCCGCAGGCCGCTCAACAGCCCGGCTCGCCGGGAGTCTCGCCCCACCAGCCGACAACGACGGCGAAACCACCCGAGCCAGCGACGCCGCAGTTGCCGCAATTTCCGTTTCCGCCGAAGCCCTCTGCGTCCGCCGAACCGCCGCCGCTGAAGATGGGTTTATTGCCACACACCGAAAAGGCTGCAACATTCAACATTCAACATTCAACACCGAACCTCGAACGTCCGGCATCAGCGGCTGCCCCTCCCGAAGCCACGCTCCACGCTCCACGCTCCACGCCCTCACCTCCTCCCGCCGACCCCGTCCCGCTGCTGAACGTGCCGCTGCGCCTGGTGGGGGTGATCGGGAAGCTCTATGTCGTCCTCGAATCGGATCGCGGCCTGGTATTGCTCGACCAGCACGCCGCGCATGAGCGGATCCTGTTCGAGCAGATGTTGAATCGGCTCGAGCAAAACGAACAGGCGCCGTCGCAGAAGCTGTTGCTGCCGGAGACGGTGGAGTTATCGGCGCGCGACGCCGGTTTTCTGCGCGGACAACTGGCCGTGCTGACGCGGCTCGGCGTGGGCTTGAGCGAATTCGGCGAGCGCACGTTCCTGCTCGACGCTTTGCCGCCGTTTGTGAAGGCGTCCGACCCGCGCCGCTTTGTGCTCGAGCTGGTGGATCAGCTCAAGGCCGTCGGCGAAGAGGTGAATTCGCTGCGGTTGGGGGAGCACACCATCGCCAAGACGGTTTGCCGCCACGCGGTCAAAGCGAATGACCCGCTGGCCGGCCGCGAGCTGGAAAACCTGGTCAAGGACCTGCGCCACTGCGCGATGCCCTATACCTGTCCGCACGGGCGCCCGACGCTCATCGAGATGAATTTCCGCGAACTGGAGAAGAAGTTCGGGCGGACGCAGTAAGCGATAGGATTCCCCGCTCAAAGACGTCTCAAAATGTCCTCTGTCTCGACCGACGAGTGTCTGGCCACCGCGCGAGTGATGGCGTTGAGCATGCCGACGCGAAATTGTGCATCGGAACCGAGAGTCGATGATGGACCGGTTCGTCCGTTTGGAGAACAACCCGGCTGCCTTCGAAATGACAAGCCTGCCGGTGATCAGCTTGGATTGGCCGTCGGCGCCGGTGACAGCGAACCCGCCGGCACTTCCTCGATTTTCGCGTTCTGCTGGAGGAAATCCAGGACCTTCTCGTTCATGACCTGGTCGTAAATCTCCACCAGCCCATTCCGCTTCTGGAGGTCCTTCACGAATTTATCCGGCGGAATCTGGTACATGGCCGCGAGGCTGCTGATGCGCTGGGCCGCCTCCTCCTGGGACACTTTAATATCCTCCTTCTCAGCAATTTTCTGCATCAGGAACGCGGCCTTGACCCGCTCTTTTGCGCCGCGCGCAGCCGCGGTGTAAATCTGCTCCTTCTGCTGCTCGATCATCTCGCGCGAAATGCCGCGTTTTTGGTTGTCGCGGACGATGTCGTACACCACGTTGCGGGTTTCCTGCGCCACGGCGGATTCCGGCAGTTCAAAATGAACGCTATCCAGAAGGGAGCGGACGAGTTGCGTGCGGATATTCTTGTTCTGGGAGTATTGCAGCTCGTTTTCGAGATCCCGGTGCACGCCTTCGCGCAATTTCTCCAGATTCTCGGCGCCGAAAGATTTGGCGAACACGTCGTCGAGCGCGGGCAGGACTTTTTCCTTCACCTCGACGACTTCCACCTCGTAAACGCCCTTTTTACCCGCCAATTGCGGCGTCACGAAATCGGCGGGGAAATCCACGTTGACCGTTCGCCGGTCGGCGGCTTTGGCGCCGAGCAATTGGTCGGCAAAGCCCGGGATGAACGAATGGGGCTGCATTTCCACCCAGAAATTTTTCTGTTCGGTCAAGCCCTTGGCGGTGGGGGCCAGATCGGTGATGGGTTTGCCTTCGGAAACGCCGCTGTAATTGACCACGGCGATGTCGCCGGTCTGCGCCGGGCGTTCGACGGTTTTGAAATTGAGTTGCTGCTGGCGCAGCGCGTCGAGCGCCCGTTCCATGTCCTCCGGGGTGACGGTCCGGGCTTCGCGTTTGATGGGCAGACCTTTATACTCCGGCAATGCAAAATCCGGCGCGGTTTCGACGGTGGCGGCAAATTGCAGAGGCTGTCCGCGGCTGAATTGAATTTCCTCGATGTCGGGATAGCCGATCACCTCGAGTTTCTGCGCTTTGACCGCCTCGCGGTAGGAATCGGAGATCAGCTTCTTTTTGACTTCGTCCTGGATGTCCTTTTCGTATTTGCGCAGCACCATGTCGCGCGGCGCTTTGCCCGGCCGGAAGCCCGGCAGGTTCGCCTGCTTCTGAAAATCCTTCGTGATGGACTCGAAGGTTTCGTCCACTTTTTGGACTTCGATTTCGATCCGCACAAGTTTTTTGCACGGGGCCAGATTTTCTACCGTTACGTTCACAGACAAACCTTTCCATTTATCGCCGAAAAGTCCGGCGGCCAAACCGGCTTGCGCCGTCCGGCGAGTTGGAAACATTAGGTAAGCGGACGATTTGCGTCAAGCCTGACGCTTTCGAG
>CAZFOA010000074.1:0-15010 GCA_964520205.1 uncultured Verrucomicrobiota bacterium
CGCAAACCCGCAGACAAGAATGTCTGCGCTACATAAAAGTTGTAACCGCTCTAAGCCAGCCACAGGAGGTACCAATGACGATGCCTCGCCCGCGTTGGCGATGGAAGCGGCTTCTGCTCCTCTTTGCTCATGGATGCCGGCTCAATCTCCGTCACGCGGCCCGCGGGCACCGTGTTGTCGACACCCCGGGCATCTTTGTAATGATAACTGCCTTCCACTAAACTCGGTTTGCCGGCTGTATTGATCTCGTTGCCATTGCTCAATTTAATGGTGTATTGACGCGCGCAGCCGCAGAGCCCAGCCGAGGCGATCGCAAGGGAAAGAAAAAGCACTTTGTTCATTGGCAGAATCGGTCAAAGGTGGCGTTCATCGAACATTTCCCATGTGCACCGCCGCGCCGGCAAAGTCAAGCGCGCGCGCGGTTGTGGGCAGTGGTACGTTTTGTCGTCTCGGTGGGGCGATCGTCCTCGCGCCTGCGCCGCCGACCCGCTGCGACGGCGCGTCAGCGCGGCGAGAGCGGCTTCGTCGCCGCGAAGGCGCGAGCCGGGCTCGTCGGTAGCCTCGCCCCACCAAAACGTACCACTACCGGCTGATTCTCCGGGGGAAACCGTGTCTTCCGAGAGGCCGTCTGCTGTCCAAATCGCCGCTTTCACGGCGGGTTTGGCGCGGGCGGCGCATCGGTTTGTCCGGGGGCGATCGTGTCCGGCGGGCGTGTGTCCCGGGACATAAGTCTGGCGAGGGGCTGGCGGGCCTCGTTGAGGTCCGGCCGGATTTCCAGGGCCCTTTGCAGGTGCGCAACGGCCTCATTCGTGCGTCCCTTCAGCAGCAGAAGATTGCCGAGATTACAATGGGCTTCCGCATTGGATGGCTGGATTTCCAAGGTTTTCTGAAAGTGAACGATGGCCTCGTCCACCCGGCCTTTTCTGAACAGCGCGACGCCGAGGTTGTAATGGGCCTCGACGAAGTCGGGCTGGCTTTCCAGGACCATTCGATATTGCGCAATGGCCTCGTCCAGGCGGCCTTTTTCGGAAAGCGCGGCGCCGAGATTATTGTGGGCGGTGACAAAACCGGGGTCATTCTGGAGGGCCAGTTGGTATTGAACGATCGCCTGATCCAGCTGCCCTTTTTGGAGAAAAGCGCCGCCGAGGTTGTTATGGGCTTTGGCGTGGCCGGGCAGGATTTCGAGGGCCTTTTGGAATTCAACAATGGCCGCGTCCAACTGTCGCCTTTCGAAAAGCTCCGTGGCGAGGTTGTAGTGGGCATTGAAAAACCCCGGCCGGGCTTCCAGGGCTTTTTGGAAGCAAGCGATGGCGTCGTCTGTCTGGCCTTTCCTGGCCAGGGCCAGGCCGAGACCATTGTAGGCGTCGGAGTCCCCCGGCGGCATTTCCAGCGCCGTCTCGAAATTCGTCATAGCCTCATCCACGCGCCCTTCGTCCAGCAGGGCGTGTCCGAGGTTGGTGTGGGCTATCGGGTTGTTGTCCTTGATCGCGATGGCGTGCCGGAACAAAGTTTCGCTGTCCACCCAATAACCGATCTGTTGGCGCGTGAGCAGGATGCAAGGCAGCGCCAGGCCGGCGGCGGCGGCGGACAGGAACACCGCCTGGTGACGCCAACCGTTTGTCAACTCATGCGCGCCCCAAACAAGAATGATGAACATTCCCATCAAAGGAACATAGGTGTAACGGTCGGACATGGATTGCGAGCCAATCTGCACCAGGCCGATGACCGGCACCAGGGTTCCCAGAAACCACAGCCAGCCTGCCAGCAGATACCGGTGCCGCCGCCGCAGGGCCACGACGAAAATGGAGATGCCCAGCAGCAGCAAACCTGCGAGCAGCACCGTCCCGGCCGGCCATTGGCGGGGGTGCAGGTAAAAGACGGAGAGATTCAGCGGGTAAAACAATTTGCCCAAATACCGGCAATACGAAACCAGGGCGTTTTCCATTCGGGCAGTCACAGGCAATATGTTCAACGGTGTAAAAGCTCCTGCCGCGCTTTGAGAAACCAGCGCCGCGATGCTCGCCGCTCCAGCCAGGAGGAAAAACGGTGCCTTTTCCAGCAGAAGCTTCACCAGCATTGCCGGGCGGCTGCGGAGTGTCGAAAAATCAAGGCGGCATAACGGCCAGTAGTCCAATACCAGCAGAAGGAACGGAACGGTCACCAGCATGGATTTGCTCATCAAGCCCAGGACAAAAAAGAGCAGGGCAAGCGAATAGTAGAGTGACCGGTGACGGCTGGGCGGCTCAGACTCAGTGCGGACGGGAACATTTCCAGTTCGCGTTTCTCGTCGCGGTGCGCCGGGGATGCCTTGGACGTAGCGGGCGTAGGCCCACAGGGTCAGCATCCAAAACGCTGTGCTCAGCACATCCTTGCGTTCCGCGATCCATGTCACCGATTCCACCCGGAGCGGATGCAAACCGAAAAACGCGGCCACCCCCAGGCTCCGCCAGGGGGCGCGGGTCAACTGCCTCAGCGCCAGGAAAACCAGAAACGTGTTGGCCACGTGAAGCAGCACGCTGGTCAGGTGATGCCCCCAAGGTTGCAGGCCAAAGACCTGGCAGTCCAGCATGTGGGAGAGCCATGTCAGTGGATGCCAGTTGCCGGTCCAACAACTCTGAAAAGCCCATTTCACACTGTCCCAGCTCAAACCATAGCGCACGTGTGCATTGGCAGTTACGTAAGCATCGTCGTCGTAACTGGTGAAGCCATCGCGCAGGGAAGGGAAAAACGTCCATCCCACCAGCCAGCACAGACCAACACAAATCAGGAGCACGGGACCACTGCCGGGAATTTTGGAAGGTGATTTCGAAACCGGGGAGCGCGAAGGTTTCTTTGGGTCCGGCCTGGCCTTTGCCGGGGATCCGCGATTCGACTCAGAATCGGTTCTGTTTGAATTCGGTTTGGCCATGCTCGGGGCAGGTTTCTGCAGGTGCCGTGCGCTTCGGTGTTGGCCGCCTGTCTATCACATTCTTGAAGTGGCACCAGCAAATTATTCCGCCGTCGCCCGCAGCACGCTCGCGAACCGGATTCGCCGTGTCAGGCAACTGACCCACTGCCCGGGGCGGGAAATCATTCATTGATGGAGGCGGGCATCTCTTTGCGCGCTTGAGTTGCCGGCCGGCATTTCCGAAGATGTGAAACCATGTTTCGCATCGGCATAGACCTTGGCGGGACCAAGATTGAAGGCATTGTTCTCGATGCGCAACGCCAGGAACATTTCCGCAAGCGCGTGGAGACGCAGCAGGAGAAGGGTTATGACCCTATCCTGAACCGCATTCAGGATCTGTATCGCGAACTGGCCGCGCAGATTCAACGTCAGCCGCATACGTTCGGCATCGGCACGCCGGGAGTGGTTTCTCCGCGCACCGGGCTGATGAAGAATTCGAACACCCTTTGCCTGAATGGCCGGCCGTTGAAAACGGACCTCGAACGGGAGCTTGGCCGGAAAATTGAAATTCAGAACGACGCGAATTGTTTCGCCATGGCCGAGGCGCTCCATGGCGCGGGACGGGGAAAGAAGCTGGTTTTTGGCGTCATCATGGGCACCGGTTGCGGCGGCGGCATCGTCCACCAAGGCGAGGTCATCACCGGACCCCAGGCCATCGCCGGCGAATGGGGCCACATGTCCATCAATCCCGACGGCCCGTTGTGTTACTGCGGTCAGCGCGGTTGCGTGGAGACGTACATCAGCGGCGGCGGATTGGAGGCGCGCTACGCCGAACAGTTCGGAGCGAAAAAGCCGTTCCAGGAAATTGTGCGGGAATTCTGCGCCGGCGACGCCAGGGTGGTGGCGTTCATGAAGATCTTCTTTCGCCACTTCGGCCGTTCGCTCGCCAATCTCGTTGACGTGCTGGACCCCGACGTGATCGTGCTCGGGGGCGGCGTCTCCAATTTCGACGCGCTTTATACCGAAGGCGTCGCGGAAGTCGCCCGTTACGTTTTCAGCGATTCGCTGGAAACGCCCATCGTCAAACATCAGCTTGGAGATTCCGCCGGCGTCATTGGCGCGGCCTTGATCGGGGTTTGAGCGGACCCGCCGGGTGTGCCAGGGATATCCTTCACTCCTCTTGGCGAAAACTATCGGCGCGCAACTGGAGCCGGACCATAAGGCGGCGATTGCAGGCCACAACGCAACAGCTGGGATATTGATTGTGGGGGATCATGTTTAACGCGAAATAGGTCCCTCCCTGATCCGTGCTGCCGACCACCGATCCGCCGTAATCATACCCTTTCATTTGCTGAAGACCCGCCTGGAGCACCCGGAATTCGCACTTGCCCGCCAGCACACCATACACAAGAAAAGGGAATTCCGAGTTGTCCACCGCCAGCCTTTTGATCTGCAATCCCTGATTTCGGCTCAAGGTGGTGAAAGCGGCCATGAGATTGGTCGGGGAATAACTGGCGTCCAAGCCGGCCGGCGGAGGGACGGGATCGCCGAGATAAGCCATGATCGCAAGGTTGGCCGGATCGGAAAGAGTGATCCCCCCATGGTGGGCCGCGGCGGATTTCCGGTCCGGCCTGGCGCCCGGCGAGTCATTCGAAAAATCCGACCAGCCCTTTTTCCGCAGGACAGTGTTTTCGAAGCCCTTCTCTCCAAAATAAATTCCGCCGTGCGAATGATCGTTGACCCAGAAGGAAACGTGCAGCCATCCGTCGTCGAGCAGGGTTTTTTCCAGGTGAAATTTGCCGGAGCCCTTGTCGATCCTGGTGTGCTCGTCGTTGGTGACAGGTTTGCTGCCGCTGGGACCGCGCGTGGTGGCATACCAGGCCAGGTCCGCGCTGTCGGCGGAAGCCAGCGTGTAGGAGCCCTCCAGCCGGTAGCGGCCACCCGGCTCGAGGTGCGCCCGGTTGCCGCGAACAGAGGTGATGGTGATCTGGTCGCCGGAGTCAAACTCGGCGGCTCCCGATTCAACCTGGAGGACATAGGGAAACCCGGTTTCCGCCTCGTCTTCTGCGGCCTGCGCGGAAGCGATGGCAAACGGCAGGCAAAGGGCCGATGTCACGGCCATCGCCACGATTCGAATTGTTGCGGCATGGAGCATTTTCACAATGGGTTCGATGAAGGTTTCGGCTGCGGTTTACTGTCTTCAAAAAAGCCGGCATGACCCACGCTGGTGCCGGAGGCGAAGGCGTCCTCGATGGTGTTGTCCTGCCGCCGGAACACGTGCGTTTGAGTTTGCATCGGAACATTGATGACCCAGGCACAGCGACCGGTTTGAGCGATGGCGTGGGCAGGGGAGTCTTTGGCCGTCTGCCGGTAAAAATGAACGCCGAGGAACAAGAGCAGCACGCCCAAAAACGTCGCGACCGCGCCAGCCGGGCGGAGGCGGATCGAGATGAAACTTTGCCAGGCGCGCGACCATGGATTTGATGGAGCCGGTTTCAATTCCAGGGCTCTGAGGACGCTTTGACGCATCCCGGGGCGCACGGAGAGGCCGGCAGTGGCACGGTCAAGGGTTTGACTCATGGATTTCGCCAAGGCTTGCTCGCGCAGAAAAGCGCGCCGGCAGGCATCGCATTGCCCGAGGTGCTCACGGGCGGCAGCTTTGAGTTCGCAATCCAGGGTTTCATCCAGGTACTCGTAAAGCAGGCCATTGAACATTTCGCAATTCATCGTGACTCTTGAATGTGTGTGCCTCCGCAAACAAAAAGGTTCATTTCTCCAGGGATCAGTTGTTCAAGACAGCGCACGGCGTAGTGGAGGCGAGACTTCACGGTTCCTTTGGACACGCCGGTTTGGCGGGCAATTTCCTCAATCTTCAAATCCTCGTAGTAACGGAGAACAATGACTTCGCGATGTTCCGGAGACAGTTTCTGAATGGCCAGGGCAAGCCCAGTCGCGCAAAAATCCCGGTCGATCTCCTCCGCGAGGCTGGGCTGAATGGTTTCTTTCAAGACGCGCTCCTCCTCAAAGACCAGGCGCTTTTGTTTCCGGAAATGCCGGCGGCACAGGTTCAGGAGAATGCCGTGCAGCCACGTGTAAACGGCCGAATCACCGCGAAATCGATGCGCCGATTTCAGGGCCTGCACGTAGGTTTCCTGGACCAGGTCCTGGGCTTCGGTTTCGTTGCCGCACAGCAGACAGGCCGATCGGAGCAACCGGTTGCCATGCGAGTCAATTAACTCCTGAAGATCAAGAGGCGCCGGCTTCTTGAATTCGGAGACGCGCTGAACCTCAGCCATATCCCATCTGTGCCACAGGCGGACAAAAGGTTCAATCCTGGTCGGGAATGGAGCGCGGGTCTGTGACCCGCAGCAGCTTCGCCGGGATGGGGTGTGTTGGATATCCCCGTTCGCGAAGGCAGCGGAGAAATTGTGGGGAAAACCACGACGGAAGACCTGCTGGATTTCGGTGCATTAGTTCTCAAACGAAGAATCGGCAGGCACGCCGCTCTCAAGACAGGAATTTCTGCTGCGTTGTCCCTCGACTATGGAACAATTATCGGTGGGCGCGACGAAGTGAAAAACCCACCCCTTCCAAATGCCCGAACAAAGCAATCGAGTTTGATTCCGGCACAGTTCAAAATTCCAAAGTAGCTCAGACTACAAACTTATATTCTCGCCTGGGCATGTTACGGTTCAGTGACGCTGAGGTTACGTTTCTGTGACAAATACTCGGCTGTTGGATGAGAGAACAATCAGGCAGCCGAACAGGAAAACAACTCGTGGTTGGCCAAAGCCAATACAGGTGTGGACGGGTCCGCGTCGACGTCCATAATTTAGTATTAGTAGTTTGAATTGTGTACTACCATGACTGCATCCCTGCCACGACCCAGGAGAGTCCTCGAGTGCCAATGTGCCAATTCCATTTCTCTTGCCATATGAACACTAACATTGCGTCAATCAAGCCCCGGTCCGCGATCCGATATTCACTCACCGCCTTCACCGGCTTGATTCTCGCGCTCGCGGCTCTGCCGGCCTGGGCCAGAGACACTGTCGCGGACGAGTTCAACACTCTGGCGAACCAAATTCAAAGCCCGCCGAGCGCCTCCTGGATGCATTATGCCTACAGCAGCAATTCCATGCCCATCGCCACCGACCGCGATCCGGTGGACGTGCTTCTGCGCAGGACGACGGCTGTGCTTAACGAATTCAATCAAGGCGGTTTGCTGGACAGCCTGGCGGAAAAGGTCGCGGCGTTACAGGTGAGAAACGCGCAGGTCAGTGTTTCCTCAACGGCGGCAAGGTTGCAGCTGTTCCGCGATGTGAGCGACGTGAGCCGCAAAGTGGCTTTTGCCAATCCGCTGTTGAACTTCAAGGACATCGTCTTCCTCAAACGCCAGTTTGCCACCTACAACCACATGTGCGACTCGTACTTCGGTTTCAACCAGGTTGCGGGCGGAGGCATCTATGTCCTGCAGGATGCCTTCTCCGACAACCCTGTGTTGCGCGATGTTCTGACCAACGCCATTTGTGAAAACGGCCGGTTCATGGGCCAGAAGCTGAACTTCGGCAGTTTTCTCAGTCCCAGCCTTTCTTATGATGGCAAGACCATCTATTTCAGTCACACAGAAACAGGCGGTCCTTATGAGGTTTGGACCGAACACACCACCTTCCACATTTTCAAGGTGAATGTGGATGGCACCGGGCTGCGCCAGTTGACCGACGGGCCGGTCAACGATCTGTTTCCCTATCCGCTGCCAAACGGGCGCATCGTGTTCGTGTCCGAACGCCGCGGCGGTTACGGCCGCTGCCACGCCCGCCCGGTCCCGACCTACACGCTCTACAGCATGAACGCCGACGGCACGGACATCACGGAGTTGAGCGCGCACGAAACCAACGAATGGCAACCCAGCGTGGACAATAACGGCATGATCGTTTACACGCGCTGGGATTACGTGGATCGTGGCGACGACCAATCGCATCATCCCTGGATCACCTATCCCGATGGCCGGGACGCCCGCGCGATCCAGGGAGTCTGGAAGCCTTACGGAAGCGCCAGCCCTTACATGGAGCAGGATGTCCGCCCCATCCCGGGTTCGAACAAATACGTCTCCACGGCCGCGCCACACCACGGACAGACGTTCGGATCGTTTGTGCTGATCGATCCGCAGGTGGCGGACGACGGGATGATGTCGCCGCTGAAGGTGCTCACGCCCGAGGCGCAGTTTCCGGAGGCGACGACCGGGGCGACTACGGACTGGAAGTTTGCGACCGCGTGGGCGTTGAGCGAGCGGTTTTATCTGTGCGGTTACGACCCGACCTGCCAAACGCTGGCGTTGACCCTTCTCGATGCCAAGACGGGCCTCAAGACCGTGATTTATCACGATCCCAACATCAACTGCACACATCCGATTCCGCTGATTCCCCGCGCGGTGCCGCCGATCATACCCAACCGCGCCGCATCCGGACTGCCTCTGGCGCCGGGCCAGACGTTTGATCCCTCGGTCTACAACAATATGCCGACCAACGGCACGCTGGCGGTGATGAACGTGTACGACACCACCCTGCCATTCCCCCCCGGCACAGTGATCAAGTATTTGCGAATCATCGAAGTTCTGCCCAAGACGGTTTATGACCACGTCACCCCGCACCTGGGTTACGCTCAGGAGAAGCCCGCGCGGCGGGTTCTCGGGACGGTGCCGGTGGAGAAGGACGGCAGCGCCTACTTCACTCTGCACGCCGACACACCCGTGTTCTTCCAGGCGCTGGACGCGAACCAGGAAGCGGTGCAGTCCATGCGTTCGCTCACCTACATCAAGCCTGGCGAATCGCTGACGTGCATGGGTTGTCACGAGCCCAAAGGCAGCACGGTGCCGCCGTCTTCCGCCCAGCCCATCGCCGTCCAACGCGGGCCCTCGACCATCACGCCGGATGTGGCCGGGTCCAATCCGTTCAGTTACCCGCGGCTGGTGCAGCCGGTCCTGGACGCCAGTTGCGTATCGTGCCACCAGGCGCAGGGAGCTCTCGACTTGAGCGCGGGCAACTACGTCAACAACTTCAATTACTGGTACAATTCCTATCTGAACCTGGCGGGCTACGCCTTTTACTATGGCGCGTATGCGAACGACGGTTATGATACCTGGAACACGCCGGTCAGCATACCCGGACAATTCGGCGCCAAGGCATCGCTCCTGTACCAGCAAGTCCTGACAACGAATCATTACGGCCTTCAACTCTCCACCAATGACCTGCATCGCCTGACCCTTTGGCTGGATTGCAACTCCGACTTCTTCGGGGCCGATGAGAACACGCTGGCGCAGTCCCAGGGGCAGATTGTCCAGCCGATCGACCCGAGGATCACCGGTTACCAGACGGTGACCAACACGGTGTACGGCCCGGCGATTCCCCCCGTGACGACGCCGGTCATGGGCAACAACAATGGGCTGAGCCTGTATGGGACGCCCCTGCAATTGGCCGCGCCCCAGGCCGGCGGCTTGTCCAGCATGCCCGTCATTCTCGGGCAGCCTTCCGTCGGATCGACTGTCGTTGTGGTGGATGCGGGCCAGGACAAACTCGCCAGTGCCGGTGGCCCGGCGGTTTTCCTCGCCGGCTCCGTGACGGTCAACGGACAACCTCCGATTTCCGGATCGGTTCAATCCACATGGTCGCAAGTGGCGGGCCCCACAAACGCGACTTTCGGCAATCCATCCCACTTGGCCACCACCGCCACATTTTCGCAGCCCGGGAGCTACCAACTGCGCCTCACCGCGGCTACCGCAACGACCACGAACAGCGACGACATGGTGGTTACCGTGATGCCCTCCAATCAGGCGCCGCTGGTCTTCGCCGGTCCGGACCTGGTTCTCAGGGGCCAAACCAACGTGGCGCTGGACGGGCGCGTTCTGGACGATTCCGGCGTGGTGACGTCGACGTGGAGCAGATACAGCGGGCCGGGAACCGTCACGTTTGACTCGCCCAATTCCCCGACCTCCACGGCCCGCTTTTCAGCGACGGGCACGTATGTGTTGCGCCTGGTGGCCAGCGACGGCGTTCTCAGTGCCAGCGACACGTGCTCCGTCCAGGTGCTTTCGGCGGAAATCAACAATCCTCCGACAGTGTCCGCCGGCAATGACATCAGCACATCCTACACGAACAACCCGATCCAACTCCAAGGCAGCGCCTCGGATGACGGAATTCCGGGACCGCTGACAACGACGTGGAGCGTGATCAGCGGACCGGGGACAGTCACATTTGGCAATCCCTATTCGCCGGCCACGACCGCCAACTTCTCGCAATTCGGTTTTTATCTGCTGCAATTGACAGCGACCGACGGCGACCGCACAGCCTACGATCAGCTGGCGGTTTATCTTTTCCCCGGGGACGGTTCGATGCAATTTGGCTCGATCACCCGCGAGTATTGGGGCGGGATCGCCGGAACCGCCGTGGCCAACCTCACCAGCTACACGAATTACCCGAACCACCCGGACTCGACGACGACTCTCACATCCTTCCAGGTGCCGAACAATTCAGGGGACAATTACGGTTCGCGAGTGCATGGCTATCTGGTCGCTCCGGTGACCGGCTATTACACATTCTGGCTGGCATCCGACGACGGCGGCGAACTCTGGCTATCGACGAGTACGAATCAAAACAACGCCGTCTTGATCGCCTCGGTTGCAACATGGACCGACCCGTTGCAGTGGGACACATTCCCGTCCCAAAAGTCTGCATCCATTCTTCTCCAGGCCGGGCAGGTGTACTACATCAAGGCGCTTCAGAAGGATGGCACCGGCGGAGATCATGTGGCGGTCGCCTGGCAGGGGCCGGGATTCACCCGGACTGTCATTGACGGCATGTACCTCGCGCCGATCCCCAACCCACTGCCGGCCCGCGGCACCATCAGCCGCGAGTATTGGCTCGGACTTTCAGGCAATGCGATTTCGGACCTGACCTCGTCGCCCAACTATCCGAACAATCCGAGTGGAGTTCAGACTTTAACCACCTTCGAAGGTCCCTCCAATTGGGCGGACGCTTACGGCGCCCGGGTCAGGGGCTTCCTCTACCCGCCTGCCAGCGGCACCTATACCTTCTGGATTGCTTCCGACGACAACAGCCAGCTTTGGCTGTCCACGAACTCGCGCCCGGAGAATGCGAGTTTGATCGCCTCCGTCGCGGCGTGGACCAATCCGCGTCAATGGACTTTGTATCCCTCCCAACAGTCGGCGCCCGTCTCGTTGCAGAGCAACCAGATCTATTACATCATGGCCCTGCACAAAGAAGGTGCTGGCGCGGACAGTCTGGCTGTCGCGTGGCAGGGACCGGGCATCGCGCAGTCGGTCATCCCAGGCCAATATCTGTCCAGCTACGCGGACGTCGGTGTCTGGAGCCCGCCGTCCAGCGGCGGCCCGGTCGTGTTGGGCCAGAACGAACGGCCCCGGGTGGACGCCGGGCCGGACCAGGAGATTAGTTTCCAGTCAAACCTGGCCGTTTTGCATGGCCGGGCGGTCGATGATGGCTTGCCGGCCAACCCCGGCACGCTTGCCGTTCAGTGGAGCATGCAGAGTGGCCCCGGCACGGTCACTTTCTCCAATTCAGCCGCAGCCTGCACCTTCGCCTCGTTCAGCGCACCCGGTCTGTATTTGCTGCGTTTTGATGCCAATGACGGGGAACTCTCAGACTCCGCCACCGTTGCCGTCACCGTGACGGATTATTCCGAATACGGTTTCTTCTATCCCTCTCCTCAGGATCTGGTCTTTTCTCCGGACGGCAGCATGATTGCCGTCGCCGACGAGGGGCTCAACCGGGTGCTGCTGATGAACCCCGCGACCCGCACTATCCTTAAAACTATCCCTGTCCAAGGAACGCCGCGCGGGCTGGCCTGGGAAACCACCAACAGCCTGTGGGTTTGCGAATACGACGCCGCGTCGCTGGCAAATGTGGATGCCGCCCAAGGCCGGGTCGTGCGCCGGCTGGCGGCCGGTCCCAAACCTTATGACGTGAAGGTGGATTCCAGCCGAGGGCGGTTGGTGGCGGTTGATTTTGGACTGGCCCAGGTTTCGATCCTCGATCTCGCGAGTGGCCGGACACTGACCAATCTGCCGGCGGTGGACCAGCCTATGTACTTGACGCTGACACCGGATCGGAGCAAGGCCCTGGTTGCCAACAGCCAGCCGAAGGGCGATGCGCGCGGTGCGGCTTATGCCCCGTCCGTCACAGTCGTCGATCTGATTGGGTTCGGCACGTCGCAGATCCAGTTGCCGCCGGGTTCCACTTCATTGCGGGGCATCGCCGTTTCGCCGGATGGCCGCTGGGCTTACGTGGCGCACCTGTTGGGACGCACTTATTTGCCCACCACCCAGATCAACCACGGATGGATGCTCAACAATGTCGTCAGCATCATCGACCTTGCCGCCGGCCGGGTTTATGCCACCCTGCCGCTCGATGCGCTCAAAGACGGCGCGGCCAATCCCTGGGGCCTGACACTTTCCGACAACGGACAGACACTCTGGGTCTGCGCCGCGGGGGTCAACGAAGTGATCCGCCTCAACATGGCCTCCATTTTCAGCTATCTGGCGGCTAATCCGACCAACCTGGCCACCATCGATTACGATCTTCTCACGCTTTACCAAAGCAACTGGTTGCAGCGGATCGGCCCGGTGGGCACAGGACCGCGGGGCATCGCCCTGTCGCCGGACGGCCATACACTGGCTGTCGCGGCCTATTTCAGCGGGGAGGTCCACCTGCTGGATACCGTCTCAAGCCTTGTCAACGACGCCGTTGTCACGGGTTTCAGCCCTCCGGAACACGCCCTGCGGCGGGGTGAACGGCTTTACAACGACGCCACAGGATGTTTCGAACGTTGGCTCTCCTGCGCAACCTGTCATCCCGGCGGCCGTGCGGATGGATTGAACTGGGACCTGCTCAATGACGGCCTCGGCAATGCCAAGAACACCATGTCGCATTTGTATTCGACAAGAACTCCGCCTTCCATGGCCACGGGCATCCGCGCCAATGCGATGATCGCCATCCAGGCCGGATTCAAATACATCGAGTTCCAGCAACACTCCGACCAGGACATGCAGGATGTCTACGACTACATGGACTCCTTGCGTCCGGAACCCAGCCCCTATTTGAACAAGGGCCGGCTCACCACTTCCGCTTTGCGCGGCAAGGCGCTTTTCCAGAACTCCGCCATTGGTTGCGCGAACTGCCATAGCGGCACCTATTTCACCGACCTCCAGAAACGGAATGTCGGTACCGGACATCCGGGGGATATCGGTCCTTATGACCCGGTTTACGACACGCCGATACTTCATGAACTGTGGCGCACCGCTCCTTATCTGCACGATGGTTCCGCACCCACGCTCAGGGATGTTCTCACGACGCAGAACACCAACAATCAGCACGGCGCCACCTCCCAGCTCAGCTCGGGCCAGATTGACGACCTCGTGGCGTACCTGAACCAGATTGGCGGTGTAACGAACTGGATGAACACACCGCCTGTGGTTGATGCCGGGAAAGAACAGCTCCTGATCCTGCCCGCCGGGACAGCGCAACTCTCGGCCGTGGCTCAGGACGACGGCTTGCCCTATGGCACCCTGACCCTGTCCTGGACCCCGCAAAACGGTCCGGCGCCGGTTGCTTTTGGCGACACCAACCTGCCCGCCACCACCGCGACATTCACCGTGCCCGGCGTATACACCCTGGGCTGCATCGCGGATGATGGTGAGCTGCGGGGAACGAATTCAGTGGTCGTCATCGTGGCTGCTCCGGGAACCTCTCCCGACAGCAATTCAAACGGCATCGCGGACGCGTGGGAGTATCACTACTTCGGCGGCCTCACCACCCCCAATGGCGGCGCCAACGACGACTTCGACGGCGACGGTCTCAGCAACTGGTATGAATACGTGACCGGCACCGATCCGACCGATCCGAGCAGCGGCTTCCGTCTCTACATCTCGCAACCGAACGGGCAAATCGCGGTCAGCTTCCACGCCACCGCCGCAGGCACGGTCCTAACGCCCGGCACGCGCTTCTTTACTCTGCAGCGCGGGGTGCCGGGCGGCAACGGCCTGGTCTGGAGCAACGTCGCCGGTTATACCGACATTCAGGGTGCCGACCAGGACGTGCAGTGGACAGGAACGGCATCCGACGCGATGCAGTTGTTCCGGGTCGCGGTGCGTTTGAGTCCGTGACCCAAATCGCCGGTTTTATCGAATTCAAATGCTGCAATCATTTGCCGATCAGTCGTGTGGTTTCATCCATGAGCGGATGCTCGAAGGTGCTGGTGTAGGCACCGAGCGTGGACGCCTTGAAGCGTAGTTGATTGCAGGCTGGAGACCGGCGCTCCACTGGCGCAGTTCATCGTTCCAGGACGCACGCGATGTTTCGCGATTGGAGGGTTTCCGCGAACACATTCAAGCCAGCGCACAGTTTTGTGTGGTCCCAATGCGACACAAAACCTCCGTGCGAAATGGGATCGCAGACGCGGCGTCCGCGCCGGGTTTGGCGGCGGCAAATCGCCGCGCTTTTCTGCCGTGGCCTGTCTCCCGCCAAATCACCGTGTCACCCGAAAGCTGCGCAATTTCTGTTGTAAGAAAGCCAATATTGAACTAGCGCGATTTATTTGAATCCCCAATATTCGACACGTGATTGGTCGCAATCATGTGCAGGTCAAGAGCGAACGCTCGGATGGAGCGCGGCGGCTTGATGACAACGGCGCGATGGGAGCCGGGACACAGCTCTCGAGTTGGGATCGCGCGGCCGCAAAGTTGCGCGCCATGATCAATCGTCTGGCGCCGATGGGTTATGAGGACGAAGCCGGGTTCCATTACGGATCGGGACCGGCGCACAATCATTCCCGTTACCCGGCTCCAGAGCCAAACTTTCAGTAAGCCAACCCTGGCTGGCGAGCGGCGGTGTTGATCATTCAAACCGGCCGGCTGGCAGCCGGAAGGCAGCGAGCTTTTGCACCGGGCGGCGGACGTTTCTTTTGCGGGTTGCTTTGCCCGCACTTCCTTGTCGGCCGCCGCCCGGGGTTCGGCTTTACGATTCGGGCAGACAGTCGTTTCTTTCGAGGCGACTCCTTGTCTCCCCCCCATCCTCGGCGACTGTCGCCCGAATCGTT
>CAZFOA010000075.1:0-14884 GCA_964520205.1 uncultured Verrucomicrobiota bacterium
TGGATCCCCGACGTTCACCTGGGCACCAAGCACTCCCAGGTGGGCAAACTTCTTGAATTCCTCCGTGAAACCGAGTGTGAAGACATCTACATCGTCGGCGACTTCATTGACGGCTGGCAATTGCGCCGCAAGTGGTATTGGGCCGACGACTACAATGTGCTCATCCAAAAACTCCTCCGGAAGAGCCGGAAGAACACGCGCGTCACGTTCATCACCGGCAATCACGACGAGTTTCTCGAACAGTTTCTGGGCATTCAGTTCGGCACGGTGCGCGTGGTGGAGCGGACGGTTCACACCGGGGCGGACGGCAGGCGTTACCTGGTCATCCACGGCCACCAGTTCGACGGCGTGGCGGCTTTCAACCGGCTGCTCGACCGGGTCGGCACCGTGCTTTACGACTACATTCTCGATTTAAACATGTGGTTGAACCGCATCCGGCGCGGCCTCGGATTCGGTTATTGGTCCTTCGCCTCCTACATCAAACTCAAGGCGAAGGCGGCCGTGAAATACGTCAACGATTACGAACAGGCCATGATCCAGTTCAGCCGCCGGAACAAAATGAACGGCGTGATCTGCGGCCACATCCACCGTCCGGAAATCCGCCCGGTGGGGGATTTCCTCTACATGAACTGCGGCGATTGGGTCGAGAATTGCACCGCATTGGTGGAGGACTACGAAGGAAAAATCAGCCTTGTGAGATACCATGAAAATCATGTTCACAGTCCAGGGGGAGGGCCGGGGTCACATGACCCAGGCGATCGCGGTGAAGGAAATCGTGGAAACGGCCGGCCATCAGGTCGCGGGCGTGGTGCTCGGCGCGGGATCGCACCGGCAAGTGCCCCCGTTCTTTGCGTCGGCAATGAAGCTGCCGATCACGCGGATACCGACGCTGGACTTCTCGTATAAGAACAGCCGTCAGGTCAGCCTGCCGGCCACGCTGGCCGCCGCCGCGCGGAGAATTCCCGCATACTGGCGCGGATTGCGCACGTTGAAGGCCGCCGTTCGGGAAACGCAGCCGGATGTGATCATCAATTTCTTCGAGCCGCTCACCGGAATCTACGCGCTGACGAGCCGCCGCCGTCCGCCGGTGGTCGCGGTCGCGCATCAGCTCATGTACGAGCACCCGGATTACGTCCGGGTTCCCCGACTGCGACTGCAGCAGTTCGGCATGAGATGGTTTGTGCGGATCGTGGGCGCGGCCTCCACCCGGCTGGCGCTGTCTTTTTATGAGCGGCCCGATCTGCCGGGAAAGAATCTGACGGTCTGTCCGCCGATTTTGCGCCGGCAGCTTTTTGAATTGCGCCCGAACCCCGAGGGCGGCTTTGTGCTCGTCTATCTGCTCAACCACGGTTACGCCGCGCAGATCATCGAGTGGCACAAAAGGAATCCCCGGACCGTGCTGCATTGTTTCTACGACAAACCGGATGCGCCGGCGGAATTTCGCCACGACGACACGCTGACGTTTCACCGGCTCGACGGCGAAAAGTTTCTGCGCCTGATGGCGGAATGCAAGTTTGTGGCCTGCACCGCCGGTTTTGAATCCGTCAGCGAAGCCGCCTATCTCGGCAAACCGCTCTTCCTGATGCCGGTGGAAAATCACGTCGAGCAGCAGATCAACGCCATCGACGCCACGCGCATTGGCTTTGGCATCACCGACCAGACCTTCAACCTCGACCGGCTGTCCGAATTGCCGGACCGTTTGAACAATGCAGAATTCCGCAACTGGTTGAATCGGGCCGATTCGCTCCTGCTGCAAACTCTCGAACGAGCGGTCCACGGAACTCCGGACGAAGCCCCCCGCTGGTTTCAGCTCGAGGCCGGGGAGTCGAAGGCCGCGTAGCTTTCACCCGGGCGCAACGGAATTTTCGGCTGGCAACTGCCCGCCGCTTTCCCCTATTGGATGGTCTTGAATCACGAACAATCCGCGCTCGAATCAATGCTGCCACCGGCACCGAATGGAAAGTTGCTGAGGTTCCCCGGGCATTTCTTATGGGGAACCGCGACCTCCACGACTCAGGTCGAGGGTCACATCCACAATGAGTGGACGGATTTCATCGCGCGGGACGGCGGCGGTTGCCGCATCGCCTGCGACCATTACCACCGCTATCCCGAAGACATCGAGTGGATGTCGAAGCTGGGCGTAAACTCGTATCGCTTCGGCATCGAATGGTCCCGTCTGCAGGCCGGACCTTTTGAACCGCTCGACCCACACGAACTGGCCCGGTATGTGGACCTGCTGGACCGGCTGCGCGCGGCGGGCATCACGCCCATGGTGGTGCTTCATCACTTTTCCAATCCGCCATGGATCAACGCTGCGGGCGGCTGGACGAATGCGCAAACCGTTCCCGCCTTCGTGGACTACGTTGGCAAGTTGGTCGCGGCGCTGAAAGAACGCGTCTATCTTTGGAACACATTCAACGAGCCGGACACCTACGCGTGCCTGGCCTACCTGCTGGGCGGCTTCCCGCCGCAACGCAAATGGAAGCTCGGCCAGTTCCGGCGGGTGATCGATCAAATGGCGCGCGCACACGAGCAGGCCAGCCGCATCATCCGCCGCGAGGGTGACGCCGGCCGGCCGCCGCAGGTTGGCATTGCGAAGAACTGGACCTTTTTTCACGCCTACAAGAGATTCTCGCCGTGGGATCGTCTGACGGCGTCCGCCTGCCACTACACGTTCAACAAATTTGTGCTGGATGCGTTTCTGGGCGGCGCGCGGCGGCGCGCGTCCACTTTCATCGGCTTGAATTACTACGGCCGCGTCCGGTTCCGCCATTTTCATGCGATGATTCCCGCCGGCGGCGCACCGGTGAAGCAGTTGCGGGACTTTGGCTTTGTCTGTGACGACATGGTGGAGCGCTACCCGGAAGGCCTGGGGAAAATTTTGTCCTATCTGAACCGCCGATTCCGGCTGCCCATCTACATTACGGAACACGGCGCCGCGTCCGCGGATGAAACCTTTCGTGAGCGCGACCTGCTCAACTACCTCGCCGCGCTGCACGAGGCCATGGCGGACGGCGCGGAGGTGCGGGGCTTTTACTACTGGTCGCTCCTCGACAACTTCGAATGGCAGTTCGGATACTCGAAGAAATTCGGACTGCTCAGTGTGGATTTCAACGATCCACGACTTCCGCGCAAGATGAAACCGCTGGGAGAAGTTTACCGCAAGGTGTGCCTGGCGAATTCAATCAAAACAATTCCCGGTTAGAATCTCCGGCTGCGGGCATTTTCCCGCGCCCTTCTCGTGTTTCAGAACAACTGCGATCGGAGCTTTTTGGCTTGTCCCGATCCGAACGGAAAACGCGAGACAGTCCGAAAGCATGTGAAAAGCTTGCAGCGACCCCCTTTGCCCTTATTCTTGGCGCGTGCGCATCGTCAACGTACCGCTCGGTCATCGCAGCTATCGCATCAAGGTGGATTCCGGTCTCCTCGCCACTTTGGGCCAGGAATGCGCCCGGCTCAAACTCGGCCGCCGCTGCGCGATCATCTCCGATCGCCACGTGGCCCCGCGCTATGGCAAAGCCGCACAACGCAGCCTCGCCGCCGCCGGGTTCGATCCGGTCCTGATCACGATTCCCGCCGGCGAAACCGCCAAGAGCCTGGCGCAGGCCCACGCCTGCTACGATCAATTGGCCGCCCAACGCCTCGAACGCCGGTCGTTCATCGTCGCCCTCGGCGGCGGTGTCGTCGGCGACCTCGCGGGGTTCGTCGCGGCGACTTATCTCCGGGGCATCCCGTTCGTGCAGGTGCCGACGACGTTGCTGGCGCAGGTGGACAGTTCGGTGGGCGGCAAAGTGGGCGTGAATCTGAAGGCGGGAAAAAATCTCGTCGGGGCCTTTCATCAGCCGCAACTGGTGCTATGCGATCTCGACACGCTGCGGACGCTGCCGCCGCGGGAATTCCGCGCGGGTCTGGCGGAGGTGATCAAGTATGGCATCATCCGCGACGCGGCGCTTTTCGAACGGCTCGAACGCGACCTGCCGAAGCTGTGCGAGCGCGATCCCAAAACGCTCGCGGCCGTCGTGGCTCGCTGCTGTGCGATCAAAGCGGAGGTGGTCGGGAAAGACGAAACCGATTGCGGGTTGAGGGCGATCCTGAATTTCGGCCACACCCTCGGCCACGCGCTCGAAGCGATTTCGGGTTATGGAACCTATCTGCACGGCGAGGCGATCTCGATCGGCCAGGTGGCCGCGGCTGAACTCTCGGCGCGCGCGTCCGGCCTGCCGGCGGCTGACGTCGGGCGGATCAGAACATTATTTCAGCGCGCCGGCCTCCCGACAACGGCGGGGTGGAATCCCACGAAACGCAAACAACTGCTCACTGCGATGCGTCTCGACAAAAAAGTCAGCGCCGGAGCGATCCAATTTGTGCTGGCCGAAAAGATCGGCAAAGTCCGCTGGGGTGCGCCTGTTCCGGAGAAATGGATAGGCGAAGCCCTGGACCGGGTGCAGGCCGGGATAACGATTCAAACGAATTAGCCATACGCGTTGGAGCATGAGTTCCGTAAGCGAAACCATTGTCCGTGAATACTTCGAGCTGCACGAGTTTCTCGTCCGGCAGCACGGCAAATACATCGCACAAACCCGGCATGAGGACGACGACATTGACTTTTTCGTGCTCAATCCGCAGCCGCAGCCGCGCGCGGGCGGGCCGCCCTTTGTGCTGACCTCGGCGGACTTGCCGTCGATTGAACGCGCCATCATCGTCGTCAAAGGCTGGCACACGGAGACCTTCAGTTCCGCGCGGCTGGCGGCCACGCCGGAGATATTCCGGTTTGTGGAGCCGAAGGCGTTCGCGCAGGCCGAGCGGTCCTTTGGCCAGGGCGGCGCGGTGCTGAAAATTCTGGTGGTTCCGGCGCTGCCCCAGGCCCAGCCGGCGCGCGAGCAAAGCATTGCGCTGCTCCGCTCCAAGGGCGTGGATGCGGCGCTGCCGTTCCACGTGATGCTCGCCGATCTCGTCGCGCACATCGAGGTGAACCGCAATTACCAAAAGTCTGATCTGCTCCAGACGATCCGCATTTTCAAGAACTACGATTTCTTCAAGGAACCGCAGATGGAATTGTTCAAGCCGGGCCGGAAGCGGAAAGCGAAAGCCTGAGTTTCGCCGCTGATTCCGGTTTCCAAATCCCGACCGCCGGGCTAGATTCATCCTCGCGCGATATGATGCTGGTCATCGACAACTACGATTCGTTCACCTACAACCTGGTTCAATACCTGGGCGAGATGGATGTGGAACTGCGGGTGTATCGCAACGACCAGATCACGGTGGATCAGGTGCGCGCGCTCAAGCCGGAGCGGTTGCTGATTTCGCCCGGGCCGTGCTCGCCCAAGGAATCCGGCCTTTCGAACGACATCCTCCGCACCTTCGGGCCGCACCTCCCGACGTTGGGGGTATGCCTCGGCCACCAGTGCATCGGCCACGTGTTCGGCGCGAATGTCGTGGTCAATTACCGCATGATGCACGGCAAAACCTCGCCGATTAAACACAACGGGAAGGATTTATTCGCGGGAATGCCGAATCCGTTCCCGGCCACGCGCTATCATTCGCTGGTCATTCAGCGCGATACCCTGCCGGATTGTTTGGAGATCACGGCCGAAACCGACGAGGGCGAAATCATGGGAGTCCGGCACAAGACCTTTCCCATCTGGGGGGTGCAATTCCACCCGGAAAGCATTCTGACGGAAAACGGCCGCCAGATTTTGAAGAATTTTCTGAAGCTGGGCACGAATTGAACCGGGCAAATGCCGGTTCGGCGGCTTCCTTGGTTTCCAGGGTGACGAACACAAAACCGCGTCGACCGGACCGCGGGGCTGTGACCCGCAGCGCTTTGCCACTCAGCCTGCACTCGGGATAATCCACCACGACTCTCGATCGATTCAAAGGGGCTGCGGCTCACGGAGCCGCGCTCCTGACCCTCGCTTCTGATCGCACCCCGCGGTCCTTTGGGCGGCAAAACTTCCTTGTTTTCCGATTCCAAAACGGTAAGCTCGCTGGTTGAGCGACAGCAACCACCCGTGGAGAGAAGTTTTATGCGAAAACCGACCATCAATTGCGGGCGCCGCGACCCGGTGGCAGCGTCGCGGTTTGCGGGGCGAATGTTGCCAGGCTCAAGCCCAACCCCTCTGAATCATGTCCAGCAGCGCTGACCCGATCCTGGAGAATAGGCGGAACCGGCGGTCGCTGAATGCAGTGCCGGCCATTGTGGTGTTGGTGCTGCTCGGCGTTGTCCTGGCCTGGTGGATGGAGGAAAAGCATCAGGAGGCGATTCACCGGAGCATTCAACTGAATGACGCCAGGACGCGCATTGATACCGGCATAGTCAAGATCACCGACGCGTTGCAAGGGCTGCTGTTGGACCCCAAGAACTCGGTCGAAATCACGCACGCCCGCGATGGCGGGAACGATCTCTCCAGCGCGATGGTGTCGCTGCAGTATTCGTTCGCCGACCACTCCAAAATGATTGCCTCGCTGAAAAGCCTGCGCGATTTTTACAGCCGGATGCTGGAATCGGTTGATGCCGACGCGGCCGGCGCGATGGCCGGCTATCGGAAGAATTATCCCTCATTCCAGGCGCAAGGCGAGCAACTGCTGGACGATCTGCAGCAGGAAATGGAAACGGCGGGCCTGGAGGAAGTGGCGAAGGTGAAGGCAGCAGACCGGGTTGGCCTGGGTAGCACCACACTGATCCTGATCGCGTGCGCGCTGGTCGTCGGGTTCCAATCGGCCGCGGCGGCCAAACCCTTGTCGCGCGTGAACGAAACGCTGGCGCGCATGCAGCGCGGCGACTTTACCCGGCGGCTGGAGCTGGACGGCTCCCCTTCGTTCGGCGAGTTGGGCGACCGGGTGAACCGGCTTGCCGATGACGTTTCGGCCCTGGTCGGCCAGATGCAGCGCTCGGGCATCCAGGTCAACGCGACGGCGACCCAGATTGCGGCGACGGCCAAGGAGCAGCAGACCACGGCCCATGAAATCGCGGCCACCACGGCGGAAATCGGGGCCACGTCCAAGGAAATATCCGCCACCTCCAAAGAGCTTGTGAGGACCATCGACGAAGTCAGCGATGTCGCCGAAGGCACGGCGCGGCTGGCCAACAGCGGCCAGACGGCGATTGCGCGCATGGAATCCACGATGCGCCAGATCATCGAAGCTTCGGGCGCCGTCACTGGCCGGCTCGCGGCGCTCAGTGAAAAGGCCTCCAACATCAATTCGATTGTCACCACCATCACCAAGGTGGCGGACCAGACCAATTTGCTTTCCCTCAACGCGGCCATTGAAGCCGAGAAGGCGGGCGAATACGGGCTGGGGTTTGCCGTCGTCGCCATGGAAATCCGGCGTCTGGCCGACCAAACGGCGGTGGCGACTTACGACATAGAAAAGACGGTGAAAGAGATGCAGTCAGCGGTCGCGGCGGGCGTCATGGGCCTGGACAAGTTCTCGGAGGAAGTGCGCCGCGGGGTTGAAGAAGTCCGGCAGGTCAGCACCCAATTCGCACAAATCCTTCACCAGGTCCAGACCCTGACACCGCGTTTCCAGACCGTCAACGAAGGCATGCACGCCCAGGACTCCAGCGCCGAGCAGATCAGCGAAACCCTGGCGCAACTCAGCGAAGCCGCGCGCCAGACCGCCGAGTCGCTGCGCCAGTCCAATCTTGCCATCGACCAGTTGAACGAAGCCGCGCGCGGAATGCAGACGAGCGCGGGGAGGTTCAAGCTGGAACCTTGACCCCATGTTGTTCCTCTTATTCCACGTGGGCAAAGAGCGATACGCGTTGGATGCCGGACGCGTGGTGGAAGTGGTGCCGCTGTTGACTTTGAAAAAGATTCCCCAGGCGCCGAAAGGTGTGGCCGGCCTTTTCAACTACCGCGGCCTCCCGGTGCCCGCGGTGGACTTGTGTGAACTGGCCCTCAACAAGCCCGCCGAAGAACGCCTGAGCACGCGCATCATTATCGTCAATTACCCGGATGCCGAGGGCTATCCTCACTGGCTCGGCCTCATCGCCGAGCAAGCGACGGAATTGTTGCGGAAGGAAACCAGTGATTTCGCCGACTCGAACGTGCGGATCGGCGCCGCGCCTTATCTCGGCCCCGTGCTCATGGACGGCCAGGCGGTCATCCAGCGGATCCATGAGGAACGCCTCCTGCCCGACAGCGTGCGCGACATGCTTTTTTCCCGGGCCACCGGACTGCATCATGAAGAGATTTGAGAACAGGCTGCAATGCAGGCGATCTCGAAGACGACGCGCGTCCCGTCCCCTCCTCCGCCGATGAATGGAACGAACCCGAGAGGATTTGACTGAATCGTGAACCCTTCTGACGCGAAAACGGCAACACCGGCGGAACTGCCCGGTGAAATCGACGACTGCTGGAACACCATCGGCATCCGGGGGGATGCCAGTTGCCGCGAGCTGGAAAAATACATTCAATGCCACAACTGCCCGGTCCATGCCAGGGCCGGGCTGCAATTGTTAAACCGCACTCCGCCGGCAGATTACCGCCGCGAGTGGACCGAATATTTTGCCGAGAGAAGGAAATCCGCCGGTGGCGGGAGGATCTCCGTGATCGTTTTCCGCGTGGGCCGCGAATGGCTGGCGCTGCCCACCCTCGCGTTTCAGGAAGTGGCCGAGCACCGGCCGGTTCATTCCATCCCGCATCGCCGTCATGGCATTGTGCTCGGGCTGGTGAATGTGCGCGGCGAATTGCTCCTGTGCGTTTCGGTCGGCGGGTTGCTGGGCCTGGATCCGGCCGCCTCGCTGGAAAAGCTCCGCGCCTTTTACGACCGGTTGCTGGTGATCACGTGGGAGGGTCGGCGGCTGGGCTTTCCGGTGGACGAAGTGGACGGGCTTCACCGGTTCCCGCCGGAGGATTTGATCCAGCCTCCGGCCACCCTGGCGAAAGGGGCCGTCACCTTCACCCGGCGTCTGATCTCCTGGCAGGGAAAAATGGTCGGCTTGCTGGAGCCGGAGCCCTTGTTTTCAACCCTTAACCGCAGCCTCTCGTGAACGACCCGGGATTGGACGACTTCAGCCATTCCTTGCTTGAACTGTTCCGCACGGAATCGGAAAACCAGACCACCATTTTGACCGGTGGCCTGCTGGAACTGGAGCGGACCCCGGCCTCGCCGCTGCAGTTTCAAATGCTCCTGCGCGCCCTTCATTCCTTGAAAGGCGCCGCCCGAATCATCAACCTGCAACCCGCCGTCCGCGTCGCCCATGCGATGGAGGATTGTTTTGTCGCCGCACAAAGCGGGAAGCTGCAGCTGGGCAAGACGGAAATCGACCTGCTGCTTCGCGGCGTGGATTTGCTGGTGCAGTTTTCCAACGGAGCCGACGGCAACCCCGCCGGCTGGGAAGCCCGTCATGCGGCGGAAACCCAGGGATTCCTGAAAGACGTGGAAGCCCTGGTGTCGGAAACCGGGCGGGTCCAGCCGGCTCCCGAGACGGCGCGGGCCAGACAGCGGACCGCCGAAAATGCGATCGAGAAATCCGCCGGGCCGGCCAGCGCGGTCCCGGCGCGAAAACTTGAGCCTGCCGAGCGTGTTTTGCGGCTGACCGCGGACAATCTGAACCGCCTGCTGGCATTGGCGGGTGAATCGCTGGTGGAATCGCGCTGGCTGCGGACGTTTTCCGACTCGATCCAGCGGCTCAAACACTTCCACGCCGAGCTGGCGGAATCGCTCGAAAGCCTGCGCACCCGGACCGCGAACCCGGCCGCCGCCGGGCCGGCGGAAGACTCCCTGGCCGAAGCCCTCGAACGCATCGGCGAGTGCCGGCAATTCCTGGCCGAAAAACTGGAGGAGCTGGATTTATTCGACCGGCGGACCGCGCACCTTTCCCATCGGTTATACCTGGAAGTCCTGCGCGCCCGGATGCGGCCGTTCGGCGATGGCGCGCGCCGTTTCCCGCGCATGGTGCGCGACCTGGCGCACGCGCTCGGCAAGGAGGTGCGCCTGGAGATTTCCGGAGAAACCACGCAAGTGGACCGTGATATTCTCGAACAGCTCGAGGCGCCGCTGGCGCATTTGCTGCGCAACGCGGTGGATCATGGCTGCGAAACGGCCGCCGAACGCCGGCACGCCGGCAAACCCGCCGAAGGCCTCATCCAACTCGAAGCCCATCACAGCGCCGGCATGCTGGTGATCACCGTTTCCGACGACGGCCCCGGCATCGACTCCGAACACCTCCGCCGTCTGGTCGTGGAGAAACAACTGAGCACCGCGGCGGCCGTGGAAAAGCTCGGCGACGCAGAACTGCTCGAATTTCTGTTCCTGCCCGGGTTTACCCTGAAACATGCGGTAACGGAAATTTCCGGCCGCGGCATCGGCCTGGACGTCGTCCAGAACGTGGTGAAGAATGTGCGGGGAACGGTCCGGGTCGGCACCCAGCCGGGCCGGGGCACGCGTTTTCAACTGCAGCTGCCGCTCACCCTCTCGGTCCTGCGCACCCTCCTGGTGAAGGTCGGCGGCGAAGCTTATGCCATCCCCTTGACCCAAATCAACCGGACGTTGAGATTGCCGCGCGACAAAATCCTGGCGCTGGAAGGCCGCCACTATTTCACCCTTGGCGATCAACAGATCGGCCTTGTGATGGCGCATCAAGTGCTCGATTGCGAACCCCAGCCGCTCGGCCACGAACTGCCCGTCGTCGTGCTCGGCGGCCGCAACGCGCGTTACGGAGTCGTCGTCGACCGTTTTCTCGGCGAACGCGAACTGGTGGTGCAACCCCTCGACTCCCGCCTGGGCAAAGTCAAGGACATCACCGCGGCGGCGCTGATGGAAGACGGTTCGCCGGTTTTGATCATCGACACTGGGGACATGCTGGATTCGATTGACCGGCTGGTTTCGAGCGGCCGGCTGGCCCGGGTGGCGCACCCTGCTCTCGAACTCACCTCGCAAAAACGCAAGCGGATTCTGGCGGTGGACGACTCGCTCCCGGTGCGCGAGTTGGAACGCAAACTCCTTGCCGCCCATGGCTATATCGCCGAGGTGGCGGTGGACGGCCTGGATGCCTGGAATGCCATCCGTTCCGGGCACTACGACCTGGTCATCACCGATGTGGACATGCCGCGCCTGGACGGCATCGAACTGGCGACCCGGATCAAACAGGATCCGAACTTGAAATCAGTCCCCGTGATCATTGTTTCCTACATGGACCGGGACGAGGACCGGTTGCGCGGGCTGGCGGCAGGAGTAGATTGTTATCTAACCAAAGGCAGCTTTCATGATGAGACCCTCGTGCAGGCGGTCGTGAACTTGATCGGTCAACCCGAGTTATGAGAATCGCCATCGTCAACGACTTGCGGATCGCGGTGGAGGCCATCAGCCGCGTGCTGTACCTCGAGCCGTGTCACCAAGTGGCGTGGGTGGCCTATGACGGAGCCGAGGCCGTGGCGCGTTGCGCCCGTGACAAGCCGGACTTGATTCTCATGGACCTGCTGATGCCGGAAATGGATGGCATCGAAGCCACCCGCCGCATCATGGCCCGGACTCCTTGCGCCATTGTGGTCGTGACCGCCAGCGTGAACCGCGGTTCATCCCGGGTTTTTGAGGCCATGGGCGCCGGCGCTTTGGACGCGGTGAACACCCCCGTCCTGGGAATCGCCGGCGAAGCGCACAACCCTCATGGCTTGCTTGGCAAGATCAACACGATCTCCCGGCTCGTCCACGGGCACCGGTCCCCCGGTCGCCTGATTTTGAACCCGGCAATTCGCCGCGTTTGCCGCCCGTGCAACAGCCAATTGGTCGCAATCGGCGCCTCGGCGGGCGGACCGGCGGCACTCGCCAGCATCCTGGCTTCGCTGCCGGAGGATTTTCCGGCGGGACTGGTCGTCGTTCAACATGTCGATGGCTGCTTTGCGGAAGACCTGGCGCGCTGGCTGGATCGCCAAACACCGCTGCGCGTCCGCGTGGCCTGCGAGGGCGATTGCCCGCGGGCGGGAACGGTTTTACTCGCCGGCGGCGAACAACATCTGGTGTTTGCGGACCCCGAGCGGCTCCAATACACCCAAATCCCCGCAAACGGTTCTTACCGCCCGTCCATCGATGTTTTCATGAACAGCGTACTGCGGCACTGGCAGGGCGATGCCATCGGCGTATTGCTTACCGGCATGGGCCAGGACGGGGCGGCGGGGCTCAAAGCCTTCCGTGAGCGCGGCTGCCCCACGATTGCGCAAGACGAAGCCACCAGCGTGGTTTACGGCATGCCCAAGGCCGCCGTCGAACTCGACGCGGCCGATGAAATCCTCCCGCTGCCTGAAATCGGGCCGTACCTGTTGAATAGCCTGAACTATCGGCGTCATCCTCATGTCTGACGAACATTCCAACGCCCATTTCAAGCCGGATCATGACCATCTGCTGCCGTTGGCAGACTATCATGTCATGGTCCTGCTGGTGGATGACCAGGCCATGGTCTGCGAAGCGGTGCGCCGGGCTTTGGCCAACCAGAGCGACATCGATTTCCACTACTGTTCCGACGCCCGGCAGGCGTTGACCGTCGCGGCTCATCTCAAGCCGACCGTTATTCTGCAAGACCTCGTCATGCCCGGGATCGACGGACTGACGCTGGTCGGACAGTTCCGGGCCGATCCCGCCACCCGGGACATCCCCATCATCGTCCTGTCCACCAACGAACATCCGCAGGTCAAAGGCCAGGCGTTTGCGATGGGCGCGAACGATTACATCGTCAAACTGCCGGACCGGATCGAGCTCATCGCGCGCATCCGCTACCACTCGAAAGCCTATTTGAACCAGTTGCAGCGCGACGCGGCTTACCGCGCCCTGCGGGAGAGCCAGCAGCAGTTGATCGACAGCAACTCCACCCTGGTCGCCGTGAACCAAAAACTCGAGGAAACCACCGTCGCCAAATCCGAATTCCTGGCCAATATGAGCCACGAAATCCGCACCCCGATGAACGGTGTGATCGGCATGACGGCGCTGCTGCTGGACACGGAACTGACGGATGAACAGCGCGAATATGTGGAAGCGACGCGCAGCAGCGCCGACGCGCTGCTCACCATCATCAACGATATTCTCGATTTCTCCAAAATCGAATCCGGGAAACTGGAACTCGAAAATCATCCGTTCGAGCTGTCCACCTGCATCGAGGAAGCGCTGGATCTGCTCGCGCCCAAGGCGGCGGAAAAGGGTTTGGACCTCGCCTACATTGTGGATGATTCCATCCCCAAAATCCTCGTCAGCGATGTGACCCGGCTCCGCCAGATCCTGGTGAACCTGATCGGCAACGCCGTGAAGTTCACCCACCAGGGCGAAGTGCTCATCGAAGTGACGCCGGCCGCGCATGGAACGCGCACCATCGAACCCGGCCGCGAACACGACACGGATTTCATCCGCAACCCCGAACAATGGCTCCTGCATTTTTCCGTGCGCGACACCGGCATCGGCATTCCGCTGGAAAAGCAAAGCCGGCTGTTCAAATCGTTCCAGCAGGTGGATGCTTCCACGACGCGTCAATACGGCGGGACCGGGCTGGGGCTGGCCATTTGCAAGCGTCTCACGGAATTGCTGGGCGGGAAAATCTGGGTGGAAAGCGCCGGCGCCCCGGGCGCGACGTTCCATTTTACGATCCTGGCCAAGGGAAGCTCCACCAGCGCGGCGTCATCCTGGCAGAGTCCGCAGCCCCGGCTGGCCGGCAAACGCCTGCTGGTCGTCGAAGACAATGCGGCCAACTGTCGCATCATCAAACATCGCGCCGAACAATGGGGCATGCACGCCGAGTGCGTCACTCAAGGCCAGGACGCCCTGGCCCGGCTGGCCGGCGGCGTTCCTCCGGATGCCGTGATTATCGACCTCCAATTGCCGGACATGGAGGGACTGGCGCTGGCGGATAAAATCCGCGAGTCCCCCGCCGGCCGTCATCTGCCGTTGCTCTTGCTTTCATCCGTCCGGTTGCGGGGCGATGACGCCCGGCCTGCCCAGGCGGGCATTTCCGTGTTCGTGCACAAGCCGATTCGCCCGGCGCAATTGCTGGACGCCCTGTGCCGCGCCCTGAACGTTCAACTCCAAAGCGAAAAGAAGGCGCCGTCCACTCCCGTGCTCGACGCCAATCTCGCCAAACGCCTGCCTTTGCGCCTGCTGCTCGCCGACGACAATCTCATCAATCAAAAGGTCGGCATGAGCGTCCTTCAGAAACTGGGGTACCGCGCCGACGTCGCCAACAACGGCATCGAAGTCCTCCAGGCGCTCGAACAGAAAGCTTACGACATCATTTTCCTCGACGTGCAAATGCCCGAAATGGACGGGCTGGAGGCCACGCGGCATATCCACGAGCGCTGGCCGCGCGACCGGCGCCCTTGCATCATCGCCATGACCGGCAACGCGCTGATGGGCGATCGCGAAAAGTGCCTTGCCGCCGGCATGGATGATTACATTTCCAAGCCGGTGCGCATTGCTGAATTGCAGAATGCGCTCGAACGCTGGGGACCCACCCGCACGCGCAAGTCGGATACCGCGTTCCTGTCCCGCGGCGCCCTCGCGCCCAAGGAAAGCCTGCTGGATGAAAGCATCCTGGCGGAGTTGCGCGACATGTCGTCCCCGGACGGCGCCAACATTGTCCGGGAGTTGGTGGACCTGTTCCTCGAAGTCGCCCCGCAACGCATCTCTCAAATCAATCAATCCATCGCCGACCCGCAGAAGCTGGCTTTTCATGCGCACGCGCTCAAAAGCATGGGTTTGAACCTCGGCGCGAAACGCGTCGTTGACCTTTGCCAGCAATTGGAGGAACAGGCGCGCTCGGGCAACCTGGCGGGAGCCGCCAACCTGCTGCGCGAACTCGAAGCCGCCCTCGGTGAAACCAACACGCACTTGCTCCCGCTCCGCGAAGCCTGAAGCCGTAACTATTCAGTTAAAAGGGGAGCGCACGCGCCCTCGCGTGCTG
>CAZFOA010000076.1:0-14868 GCA_964520205.1 uncultured Verrucomicrobiota bacterium
ATCCGGCTGCGTCCGCATCCATACGAGTTTTTCCTCTACTACGACGTGTAGGAGAGATCGCTCAGGGGGGGTATCGGAGTACGGCGTGGACGCAAGTCCGCGCCGTTTTTGTTTTTGTGCGGACTGCGGCGGGTTGTCGGCGGCTTGTCAAATTCGGCAGGGCACGATGGCTCCATTCCATAAGTGCATCTGCCAAAAGTGATTTCGGGACAGGTTCGTTAGCCGTTTGGCGGGAGCGCGGGCTTCAGCCCGCTTCAACGTGGAAATGGAATTGACTCCTGGCAAGGACTCTAACCCGCCCGGCGATACGCCTCGGCCAGGAGCGTGACGGGATGCGCCACTCGGAGGTTCAGCCCCTGCTGCCGGGCGCCGGTGATCAGTTGCAGTAGACAACCCGGATTCCCCGCGGCCACGATTTCAGCTCCGGTTGATTTGATATGCGCCAGTTTTCGCCGCAATAATTCATCGGCCATTTCCGGCTGCACGAGGTTGTAAACGCCCGCGCTGCCGCAGCACCAGGAACTTTCCGGCAATTCCACCAGCCTCAAATCCGGAATCAGCCGCAGCAGTTGCCGCGGCTGCGACGTGATTTTCTGCCCGTGACACAGATGGCAGGAGTCGTGGTAGGTTACCGTGACCGTTCCGGGTCCGGTCACCGGAACCTTGGATTCCGGAATCTGCAGCCCGATTTCCACCAGCCACTCGTGGATGTCCTTCACTTTGCGGTCCCACAACGCGGCGCGGCCGCGATAGCCGGCGTCATCGGCGAGCAACTCTTCGAAATGCTTCAGGTGGGATCCGCAGCCGCCCGCGTTGGTGATGATCGCGTCGAACTGTTCCGGCGGAAATTGATCGATCTGCTTCCGGGCCAGTTCACGGGCGAGATCCCATTCGCCGTTGTGCGCAAAGATGGACCCGCAACACGATTGTTCGGGCGGCGCACTCACTTCACACCCATGCAGCGCCAGGACCTCCACCGTGTCACGGTTGAGGTCGCCGAAAATCAGGTCCTGCACGCAGCCGGTCAACATCGCGACGCGGAAACGTTTCCGCCCGGCGGCGGGGGTGACGGGCGCGATCTCGACGGCGGAGAATTGCGGCCGGATGTCCGGCACCAGGGCTTCGAGTTCCCTCAGGCGTTTGGGCAGAAGCTTCAGGATGCCGCTGCGGCGGACGACGGTTTGCAGCCCGAGTTGCTGATAAAGGCGAAGCGCATGTCCCGCCAGCCGCAGCCGCTCCCTGTCCCGGAACAACCACCGCAAGGCAATCGCGCGAATCCAATTCCGGCGGCTCGATTTCAATGCGCCGCTGTCCTCGATCGCGGCGCGAGCCTGGCCAAAGAGCGCCGCATAGTTTACGCCCGCCGGGCAGACGGTCATGCAGGCGAGGCAGCCCAAACAGAAATACATTTCTTCGCCAAACGTCCTGGTGATCCCAAGTTCCCCGTCGGCAACGGCACGCATCAGCGCGATGCGTCCCCGCGGGCTGTTTCGTTCCAGCCCGGTCGCGTCGTAAGTGGGACAGGTCGGCAGGCAAAGCCCGCAATGCATGCATTGCTGCACGAGGGAGTAGTCGAGATCCTGGAGACGCGAACCGGCGGACGTTTCGGGGCGGGCGGCGGTCATGGTTCAACCTCGCGGTTTCAAACCGTGCCGTTGAATGCGCGAAGCCAGCGTGGTGGGTTTCATGCCCAGCACCGCCGCGGCTCCGTCCGGTCCATAGATTTTCCACCCCGTCTGCTCCAGCGCCTGCAACATGATTTGCTTCTCCCGGTGCTTCAGATCCGGCAACGCTTGCGGATCCACCCCGGCAGCCTCCACTTTGGCCGGCTTCACGCGGGCGGCGCTGTCACCGCCGGCTCCCAACACGAATTCCAGCCGCCCTTTGCCGGCATGCAGAATCGTGGCGCGTTCGATCACATTCTGCAATTCGCGCACGTTGCCCGGCCAATCATAACTTTCCAGCCGGCGAACATGATCCTGGGTCAGACGCGGCTTCGGCACGCCGAGGCGTTCGGCGGATTGCTTCACAAAAAACTCCGCCAGGGACGCAATGTCCTCGCGGCGGTCGCGCAGCGGCGGCAGTTCGATCGGAAAAACACTCAGGCGAAAGTAAAGGTCCTGGCGGAAGCGCCCGGCTTTGGCTCCTTCCAGCAAATCGCGGTTGGTGGCGGTGATGATGCGCACGTTGACCGTGCGGGTCCGGTCTTCGCCGAGCTTTTCAAACTGCCCTTCCTGCAACACGCGCAACAGCTTGGCCTGGAGATCGGGCGGAATGTCCCCCACCTCGTCCAGAAACAAGGTCCCGCCGTTGGCCAGCTCGAACCGTCCGACGCGATCCTTGATGGCGCCGGTGAACGCGCCTTTGACGTGGCCGAAGAATTCGCTCTCGAACAGGTCTTTCGGCACGCTGGCGCAATTGACCCGCACCAGCGGCTTGTCCCGGCGGCCGCTTAAGTTGTGAATGGCCCGCGCCACGAGTTCTTTGCCGGTGCCGGATTCACCCAGAATCAGAACGCTCGCCTGCGTCGGCGCCACAACCTTGATCTGCTCGAGCACTTTCTTCAGCGCCGGGCTGTCACCGATGATGTTTTCAAAATTGGACTGGGCCCGCACCTCATCGAGCAATAATTCGTTTTGCAGTTGCAGGGCCTTCACGTCCTCGATGCAGCGGAGCGAGCCGATGGTTCCGATGATCCTGCCTTCGGCATTCAGATACGGCACGGCCAGCACCCGCACCCAATGGCGCGCGCCGTTCTTCTCGATGATTTCGTGTTCATAAACTTCGCATTTGCCGGAAAGGCGCTCGTTCAAACGGCGGCGCTGCTGCGGCCATTCCTCGGAAGCCAGAAGCAATTCGTAGCTCGTGC
Organism: uncultured Verrucomicrobiota bacterium; assembly: GCA_964520205.1. Classification (GTDB taxonomy): domain Bacteria; phylum Verrucomicrobiota; class Verrucomicrobiia; order Limisphaerales; family BOG-1460; genus CAZFOA01. Next base: position 2,870 of record CAZFOA010000076.1, read on the forward strand.
GGCCGATCAATTCGTCTTTGGTGTAGCCCGTGAGTTCGGACAGCCGGGCATTGGCATACGTGATCCGGCTTTGTTCGTCGGTGATCAGCAACCCCTCCGCGAGACTTTCAAGTATCGTGCGGAAAAACTCCTCGCGTCCCGTGCGCCCGCTGTCCCACAGCCGCCCGCTGCGTTCCAACGTGTCGAGTTCGCTCCGGCCCAGCGCTCCCGAGGCGGGCCGGCGGCGATCAGACAGGGCTTTGAGCGCGGACATGACCTGAACCTGCACGCCGAAACCGCAAAAGGCAACGCATTTTCGATGTCAAACAACGCAATGTCGTGCAATAACGAAAGTGCGTTGCGTTTTGATTTTGATGCGACCGGTGGCGGTGGTTACCGAAGTATCGGACTGTAAGTAACTTGTGATCCGAGTGGCGCCGGGGTGGGTGGATTGGCACGGCGCAAGCCTTATGGAGCGCGAACAGACTGACAACAATTTAGAAAGCGATTGAACTATGAAGAATGGAACCGGCCAGCAACTTTTGGAAGCCTTGCGTTGGCGATATGCAACCAAGGCGTTTGACCCAACCCGGAAAATACCCGCCGAAACCTGGCAGGTGCTCGAGCAGTCGCTCATGCTTTCGGCCTCCTCTTATGGACTGCAACCGTACCGGTTTCTGATCGTGGGGGATTCCGCCAAGCGCGCGGAACTCCTGCCGCATTCATGGAACCAGCGGCAGGTGGTGGACGCCTCGCACTTCGTCGTGTTCGTGGTCCGCACGGCCATTGCGAATTCGGACGTGGACCGCTTGATCCAGAGGACGAGCCAGCTCCGCAAGGTCCCGGCGGAATCACTCAGCGGCTATCGGGACATGATGATGGGCGACCTGGTGCAGGGTCCCCGCAGCCGCGTCGCCCAACATTGGGCGGCGAATCAGGCTTACCTGGCGCTGGGCAATCTGCTCACCAGCGCGGCGCTGCTCGGCGTGGATGCCACGCCGATGGAGGGTTTCAACCCCGCGGAGTACGACCGGATTCTGGGCTTGCCCGGGACCGGATATGCCACGGCGGTGGCCTGCGCCCTGGGGTACCGCTCACCGCAGGACAAATACGCCGCCTTGCCCAAAGTCCGTTTTGACCCGGCGGAATTGATCCAAACCATTTGAACGTCAAGCCGACAAATCCGTCGTACCGCGAAAGCCGTGCGGCGCCCATGAAAGAAGCGAATATGATCACCATTCGAAAAGCCGAAGATCGGGGCCACGCCAATTATGGCTGGCTCAACACCTGGTACTCTTTTTCATTCGCGGATTACTATGATCCGCGTCATGAAGGGTTCCGCAGTCTGCGCGTCATCAACGACGACACCGTTGCGGGCGGCGGCGGGTTTGACCTGCACCCGCACCGCGACATGGAAATCATCACTTACGTCCTCGCCGGCGCGTTGCAGCACCGCGACAGCATGGGGCACGAAGCCGTCATGAAAGCCGGCGACGTGCAGCGCATCAGCGCGGGCACCGGCATCCGCCACAGCGAATTCAATTACTCGCCCATCGAACCGGTGCATCTGCTGCAAATCTGGATTCTCCCCGATCAAAAAGGTGTCAAGCCGGATTATGCCGAGCGGTCGTTCGCCGGCGCGCCCACCGGGCGGTTGCACTTGATCGCCTCGAAATCGGGCCGCAGCAAGTCCGTCAAAATCAACCAGGACGCGGAGGTGTTCGTCGCAAAGATGGCGCCCGGGGATCGTCTGGAACACTCCCTGAAAGCCGGGCGGCATGCCTGGGTGCAGGTGGCTGAAGGCGAACTCGTGCTGAACGGACAGTCGCTGAAAGCGGGTGATGGAGCCGCCATCAGCGATGAAAAGTCGCTCGAACTCGCCGCCACAAAACCGGCGCAAGCAGTTGTGTTCGACCTGAACTGAGGCATCTTGCTGAATGCCATGAAAAAAGCGTTGCGCATTATTGCGTTGCTGCTGCTCCTGGGCGCCGCCGGATTCTGGCTGGCAACCGGAGCGAATCGCGGCTGGACCAAAACCAGCGTCCCGAATAGAACCCGGGATGAAGTCACCGGCATCGAAGGCGTGACTTCATACGAACCGAAGTTTGTGCCCGGGCTGGATTTCCTCGGCGCCGCGGGAATTGGCGCTGGAATTCTCGCGGGCATTTCGTTTCTGTTCCGCAACCCGAAAATTGCAAACCAACCAACAACCCGGTAGTAGGTCAGTATGCTCCTCGGTGGGGCGAGCGTCCTCGCGAGCCGCCTTCGCTGCGCTTTGGCGCGCCAGGGCCGGCTCGCCGGCAGCCTTGTCCCACCAAACTGACCCTCTGCCAACAACTCCATGACAAACTCCCAATCCATGAAAACTCGACTGACCGCCATCGTTGCCTTGACCTCACTGGCCGGCGTTGCTCTGGCCGCGCCGGAAGCATTCGACTTCAAGGACCCGAAAGGCATCAATAACGCGGTGTTCCGCGTGGATGCACCGCTCGAAGCCGTGAACGGCACCGCCAACGGGATTTCGGGCACCGTCACCTTCGATCCAGAAAATCCGGCGGCGACCAAGGGAAAAATTGTGGTTGAGAGCGCCTCGTTGACCGTTCCCAATTCGATGCAGAAAGGCCATATGCAAAGTCCGATGTGGCTCGACGTGGCCAAGTTTCCGGAAATCACGTTTGAGGCGAAGGAACTGAAAAACGTGAAGACCGAAGGCAATGTGACGACGGCCGACGCCGCAGGCACCTTCACGCTGAAGGGAATTTCCAAGGAGCTGACCGTTCCGCTGAAGCTCACTTACTTGAAGGACAAACTCGGCGCGCGTGTGCCCAAGGCGAACGGCGATCTGCTCGTGATTCGATCCAGCTTCAGCATCAACCGCAGCGACTTCAACATCCAGCCACACCAGATGGAGGAAAAGGTCTCGGATGAAATTGATTTGACGCTGAGCATCGCCGGCGCGTCGCCGAAGTGAGGCGCTTACGGTGGGGCGAGCGTCCTCGCGAGCCGGAATGGCGTGCAGGGTCGCCCGACCGGTGGCCCGTTGAAAAAGCAGGAGACGACGCCAGGAGTCTCCCTCCACCTCGTGAATCCGCTTAATCAAACATCTTTCCCGGATTCAAAATCCCGTTCGGATCGACCGCGCGGCGCAATTCGCGCATGACCCGCATCTGCGCGCCGCCGGCGAATTTCGGGAGAAACGATTTCTTCGCCACGCCGACGCCATGTTCGCCGGTGATGGTGCCGCCCAGGCGCAGGGCTTCATCAAATATCTCTTTGAACGCCTGCTCAACCCGGCGCATTTCATCTGCGTTGCGTTCATCGGTCAGAACCGTCGGATGCAAATTCCCGTCGCCCATGTGGCCGAAGGTGCCGATGCGCAGTTGGTATTTCTTCGCGACGGCCGCGACACAGCGGATCATTTTCGCCAGCTCGCTGCGCGGCACGGTCGCGTCTTCGAGTATTGTTGTGGGCGCCACGCGGGCGAGTGCCGCGAACGCGCCGCGGCGGGCCTCGGCCAGTTTCGCCGCTTCCAGTTCATCCTTCGCAATACGGATTTGGGTCGCGCCGTTTTTCCGGGCAATTTCCTCCATTTTAACAGCTTCCTCGGCCACCGCCGCGGGATGACCGTCTGTCTCCATCAAGAGCAACGCTTCGCAGTCCCGCGGCAGGCCGATCTTCGCGTAATCTTCCACGCAATGAATCGTCGTGCGATCCAGAAACTCCAGCGTGCAGGGAATGATCCGCGCCGCGATGATGTCGGAGACCGCCTGGGCGGCCTGATCCATTTGCGCGAAGGTGGCCACCAGCGTTTTCTTCGCCGCCGGCTTCGGGATCAGCCGGAGCAGCACTTTGGTGATGACGCCCAGCGTCCCTTCCGAGCCGATGAATAAATCCCGCAACGAATAACCGGCGACGTCCTTCACGCATTTGTTGCCGGTCCAAAGCACTTCGCCGTCGGGCAGCACGACTTCCAGGCCCATGACATAATTGCGCGTGACGCCGTATTTCAATCCGCGCAGGCCGCCGGCATTTTCCGCCACGTTGCCGCCGATGGTGGAGATTTTCATCGAGCCGGGGTCGGGCGGATAGAACAGGCCCGCCTGAATCGCCGCGTCCGAAACCGCCTGGGTCGTCGTCCCCGATTCCACGAGCAGCGTGAGGTTGGCGCGGTCGAGTTCGATGATTTCATGCATCTTCACCAGGCAGAGAACGATGCAATCCGGCACCGGCAGGCTGCCGCCGCTCAATCCGGTTCCGGACCCGCGCGTGACCACCGGCGTTTTCGTCTGATTCGCCAGCTTCAAAACCGCCGCGACCTGGTCGGTGGTGGTGGGGAGAACGACGCAGCCGGGCATTTGCCGCAGCGCCGCGGTGCCGTCGAAGGAGTAGGGGATCAGGTCCTCTTGTGCGGTGAGGACATGTTGCGGCCCGACGATGCGGCGCAATTCGGAGAGCGTATTTTGAGCGAGCGGCACGAAGCGAGCATGTGCCACGTGTTTTGAGCGGTCAAGAAAACTGGCGGGGCGGATTGTTGAACGCAAAGGCGCAAAGTTAGGCCGGGCCAGTCCTTCCGCCGTCGCGGCGCTAGCGCGGGCCGCCGCAAGAGCGCTTTCCACGACGGCGCGCACGGAGTGACGCGCCCCACCACTCTGCGTCTCCGCGTCTTTGGGGAGAGCGTTCATTGACACCCCGCTCCAGCTGGGTGTTAATGAAATCCAAATCATAACCTCATGGATATTGAGAGGGTCCTGGGTCGCTGATTTAATGGTCCGCCACTTGCAACCTGTCGCACCCGACTTTACCTTGCGCCCGCAATGTTGAAATCGTCTGCGCGTTCTGTGATCCGCCTGCGGGGCGTGCGTCACAATAACCTGAAGAATTTCGATCTCGACCTGCCGCTCAACCAACTCATCGTCATCACGGGCTTGAGCGGTTCGGGGAAGAGTTCGCTGGCGTTCGACACGCTGTTCGCCGAGGGCCAGCGGCGCTATATCGAGACCTTCTCGCCTTACGCCCGCCAGTTCTTCGACCGCATGGACAAGCCGCAGGTGGACAGCATCGAGGGCATCCCTCCCGCCATCGCCGTCGAGCAGCGCAATGCCGTCAGGACCACGCGCTCCACCGTCGGCACGATGACCGAGATTTGCGATTACCTGAAGGTGCTCTGGCCGCACCTGGCGCAATTGCATTGCAAACAATGCGGCCGCCCCGTGCGCAAAGATACACCGCAGCAAATCTGGGAAAGCCTTGTGACGGTGGGGCGAGCGTCCCCGCAAGCCGTTTTGGGAAAGCCTGGCGCCGGCTCGTCGGCAGCCTCGCCCCACCAGGAGGCGTTGATTACGTTCGATCTCCCGTTGACCGAGAAACTCTCGCTGGAAGAATCACTCGACCTGGTTTCCAAGCAGGGCTACCAGCGCCTCCTGCTCGACGGCCAAATTCTGCGCCTGGATGAAGCCGCTTCTGCGCTCCGTTTGCCCGCCTCCGACTTCCGTCCTCCGGCTTCCGTCCTCCGGCATCTCACCGTCATTCAGGATCGTCTGAAACTCGCGCCCGCCAATCGCGCGCGTTTTGTTGAAGCGTGCGAGCAGGCGTATCATTTCGGCAAAGGCAAACTGGCAGTCCGGCCGATAGCCAATTGCCAATTGCCGATAGCCAAGTCACGGGAGACCGAGAAACCCGCTCCCACGCTACAACGCTCGGACGCTCCGACGCTCCCACGCTTCCCCGCTCCGCCGCAGCAGTTCAGCAACCGACTCCACTGCGCTCCCTGCGACATCGAATACAGCGAGCCCACCCCGGCCATGTTCAGTTTCAATCATCCGCTGGGCGCCTGCCCGACTTGCCGCGGATTTGGGCGCAATATCTCCATCGATTATGATCTGGCGATTCCCGACCGCTCGCTGACGCTGGCTGAAGGCGCAGTGAAACCCTGGCGGACCGGGTTCAGCGCCGAATGCCAGAGCGACCTCCTCAAGTTCTGTAAAAAGCGACGGGTGCCGACCGACGTAGCCTTCGCGAAAATGTCTCTGGAACACCGGCGTTGGGTCACCGAGGGCGATCCGGATTACGGCAAGGACAAGGAACACGAATGGCCGCGAGCCTGGTACGGGGTCAAGGGCTACTTCCGCTGGCTGGAGTCGAAGGCATACAAAATGCACGTTCGCGTGCTGTTGTCGCGCTACCGCGCTTATACGACCTGCCCGGACTGCGGCGGCGCGCGGTTTCAGCCGGAAACCCTGCTTTACCGATTGACGATTGACAATTTACGATGGACGCGCGCTGGTGATGCGAAGCGACTTCGCGCATTCCCCGGCTCGTCAATCGCCGATCGTGAATCGCAAATGACGCTGGCTGATTTCTACGCTCTGCCCGTCCGCGACGCGCTGGCGTTGATCAAAGAATTGACCAAAACCCACCTCACGCATCACGCATCACAAACCGCGAACGACCCCATCGATGTCGTGTTTGAGGAGACTCGTTCCCGCCTCCAGTTTCTCGACGACGTCGGCCTCGGCTATCTCACGTTGGATCGGCCCACCCGTTCGTTGTCCGGAGGCGAAACCGAGCGGGTGAATCTGACGACCTGCCTCGGCACCCGGCTGGTCAACACCCTGTTCGTGCTCGATGAACCGAGCGTCGGCTTGCATCCGCGCGACACGGAAAAACTGGTTCGCATCGTCCAACAATTGCGCGATGCGGGCAACACGGTGGTGGTGGTCGAACACGAGGCGAGCGTCATGCGCGCCGCCGATCAGATTGTTGATCTGGGGCCGGGCCACGGCGCGGCGGGCGGGCAAGTGGTTTTCCAGGGAACCCATGCCGAAATTTTGAACTCCGAAGCGTCGCTCACGGGACAATATCTCAGCGGCCGAAAACAAATTGAGCTTCCGGTGCGCCGAACCGTCCGAACGGGACCGGCGTCCGGCCGGTACAGCCGCCGTCGGGAAACCCAGCTTGCGGATGCGGTGTGGAACGATGCGGTGGCTCCGATGGGCGGAGGGGACGCGCACCCCATGTTGAAGCTCGAGCACGCCACACTCCACAATCTTAAAGACTTGTCCGTGGAAATTCCGCTGAACCGGTTCGTTTGCGTCACCGGAGTGAGCGGTTCGGGCAAGACGACGTTGATCCGGGAAGTTTTGGTGCCGGCGCTCGAAGCCAAACTCCAGAAGCCCGATGCCGGAAGTCCGATGCCGGAAGCGAATCAAGACACTCAACCCGAGCCGGCAAACGAATCTTCTCCTTCTTCCGCCCTCCGCCCTCCGGCCTCCGAACTGACCGGCTGGGAGAATCTCGGCCGCGTCGTGCTGGTGGATCAATCCATCCTGGGCAAAACGCCGCGCTCCAATCCGGCCGTTTACATCGGAGCTTTTGAATTCATTCGCGAATTTTTCGCCCAATCCGAACCGGCGAAGCAGCGCGGCCTGAACGCCAGCGCTTTCAGCTTCAATTCCAGCCAGGGACAGTGCGAACGTTGCCGGGGCGCCGGGTTCGAGAAAATCGAGATGCAATTTCTGAGCGACGTTTTCATTCGCTGCCCGGATTGCGACGGGCGTCGTTACCGCCGGCACATCATTGACGTCAAAATTCGCAGCCGCCGGCGTGAGGGCGTGTTGCCTGATTCAACCCAGCACCAAAGGGCAGGGCGCGTCACTCCGCGCGCACCGTCGGTTCAGCAAGAAAACACCGAATTCTGCAACCAGGACTCCGGCTGCGGCGCGCACGGAGTGACGCGCACTACCCTCACCCCAATTGGGCAACACGCCCGTGAGGAGGCTCCAGCTGACAGAAAATCCGTCGTCCGGCGTCTGTTATCCGAAGAAAATCTGAGCCTCGTTGCCTCGTCTCCTGCTGAATGGGAATGGAGCATCGCCGATATGTTGGATGCAACCGTGGATGAGGCCATCGATTTTCTGAGCGCCTTTCCTGAGGTTCGTTCGGCCCGGTCCGCCGTCGCAAGTTTGAAACTGTTGCAGGAAGTCGGCCTGGGTTACCTGCGGTTGGGTCAACCGATCAACACGCTGTCCGGCGGCGAGAGCCAGCGGCTCAAACTGGTGAGGCATCTCGCCGATGCGGCAGTCGAGAGCCGAGGGTCGAGGGCCGAAGGCAACCGCCGTGCGTTGGCTTCCGGCCCTCGGCCCTCGGCACCCGACTCTCGACCCACATTGTTTCTTTTCGACGAGCCGACGACCGGTTTGCATTTCGAGGATGTGCGCGTGCTTCTCAAGGTTTTTCAACGGCTGGTCGATTCTGGACATTCCGTGATGGTGATCGAACACAACCTCGACGTGATCAAATCCGCCGACTGGATCATCGACCTGGGTCCGGAGGCCGGCGACGAGGGCGGCCGGATTGTGGCTCGCGGGACGCCGGAGGAGGTGGCGGCGTGCGAAATCAGTCATACCGGGCGGTTCCTGCGTGAACTGCTGAAACTGACGCCGAAGGACCAAAGCCTGGAAATGGATTCACGAAAGCCGCGGCCTGACTCGACCCTCGACCCTCGACTCTCGACCGATGAAATTGTCATTCGCGGAGCGCGCGAGCATAACCTGAAGAATATTTCCCTGGCTATCCCGCGGGATGAATTTGTCGTGATCACCGGCGTCAGTGGTTCCGGCAAGAGCACGCTGGCGTTTGACCTGCTGTTTGCGGAAGGCCAGCGGCGGTTTCTGGATTCGATGAACCTGTACGCGCGGCAATTTGTGGAACAGCTTTCGCGTCCCGACGTGGACCTGATCACCGGGATTCCGCCAACGGTCAGCATCGAGCAACGCAATTCCCGGGGCGGCGGCAAGAGCACCGTCGCCACCGTCACCGAAATCTTCCATTTCGTCCGGTTGCTTTACGCCCGTCTGGGCGCGCAGTTCTGTCCGGATTGCCGGCTTCCCGTGGAAGCGCAAACGCGCGACGAGGTGGGGCGCCGCCTGAGACAGGAGCTGAAGGAACGCGGTGATTTGCTTTTGCTGGCGCCCGTCGTCAAGCGCCGGAAAGGGTTTCACACGGACGTTGCCGACTGGGCGGCGCGGCACGGGTACAAAGAAATCCGCGCCGACGGCAAAATATATTCCACTGAGCAGCCATTTCGGCTGGACCGGTTCCGGGAACATGACGTGGAGATCGTGGTGGGTGTGCTGGATGGAAAGAGGTCCGGCGTTCCGCGTTCAAGCGGTCAGGGAAAAGCGGGCGCACCGCCTGGAGGCGGAACTGCAAACCAACAACTGATCGACGACGCATTGAAGGCAGGGCAGGGGACCGTGTTCGCCCTGGACAACCACGGCCGATGTTCCGTCCATTCAACCGAACGTGCCTGCCCCAAATGCGGCCGGTCATTTGAACCGCTCGATCCGAAGCATTTCAGCTACAACTCGCCGCAGGGGTGGTGTCCGCGCTGCCGCGGGTTTGGTGAATTGTTTTACATGCCCGAAGACGTGGACCGCGGCGCCCGCGAAGATGCCATTGCCGAGTCATGGTATGGCTGGCAGGAAGGGCAGCGCGAGATTTGCCCGGAATGCCGGGGCGCGCGCTTGAATCCGGTGGCGCGGGCGGTCCAGTTGCAAACCAGCCGCTTCCAATTCCCCATTTCCGATCCCCGGGCAACACGTCTGGACATCGAGTCGTTATGCGGGATGAGTGTGGCGGAAGCGAAGCCGTTTTTTGCCCGAATCAAATTCCGGGGCGATGCCGCAACAATCGCGCGCGACATTCTGCCCGAGATCCGCGAGCGGCTGGAATTCCTGGATCAAGTCGGTCTGGGCTACCTTCAACTTGGCCGCGGGGTGCCGACACTTTCCAGCGGTGAAGGCCAGCGCATCCGGCTGGCCGCCCAGCTCGGCTCGAACCTGAGCGGCGTGCTTTACGTCCTGGACGAACCCACCATTGGACTCCACGCGCGCGACAACGAGCAATTGCTCGCCACCCTTCAAAAACTGAAGGACCGTGGCAATTCCGTGGTGGCGGTTGAACATGACGAAGAAACCATGCGCCGCGCGGATTACATCGTGGACCTCGGTCCTGGCGCGGGTGTGCACGGCGGGGAAGTGGTGGCGGCCGGCACGCTGCCGGAACTGTTGCGACATCCGGAATCCATCACCGGCCAATGTCTGCGCACGCATCGAACCTATCCCGCACGCGGAGAAAGACGTCCCGTCGCCGCTGCGGCGTCCGGCCTCCGACAGCCCGCTTCACCCTCCCGAGCCCGGGATTCAAAATCCGGGATTCAACCGGGTCAACTCAAGCCGGCGGACCCCGGCCATTGGCTCACACTCCACGACGCCCAAAAAAACAATCTGAAAAATATCACCGCGCGCTTTCCGCTCGGACGGCTGGTATGCGTCACCGGCGTCAGCGGTTCGGGCAAGAGCACGTTGATTCGGGAGTGTTTGCTGCCGGCGCTTTCGCAGGCACTCAAGGTGGGGCGAGCGTCCTCGCGAGCCTTGTCTGATGACCCGAACAGCTCGCGAGGACGCTCGTTCCACCTGACCGGCCACGAATCGCTCAAAGCGGTTTATGAGGTGGACCAATCGCCGATTGGCCGGACGCCCCGTTCGATTCCCGCGACCTACGTGGGTTTTTTTGACGAGATTCGCCGGTTGTTCGCGCAGTTGCCCGAGGCCCGGTTGCGCGGCTATTCGCCGGGCCGGTTTTCGTTCAACAGCGCACCGGGCCGTTGCCCGGAATGCGAGGGCGCGGGGCAGATCAAGCTGGAAATGAATTTTCTGCCGCCGGCATTTGTACGATGTGAATCCTGCGGCGGCAGCCGGTTCAATCGGGAAACCCTCGATATCGAATACCGCGGCAGGAATATCGCGCAGGTGCTGGAATTGGCCGTGGAAGAAGCCATGGAGTTTTTCGCCAGCCACCCGAAAATCAAGGGCGCCTTGCGGGCGTTGTGCGACACGGGCCTGGGTTATCTCAAGCTGGGGCAGACGAGTCCGACGTTAAGCGGCGGCGAAGCCCAACGGGTCAAGCTGGTGACGCACTTGCTGGCCGGGCTGCGCGGCGAGAGGGCTGCAGCCGGAAGTCAGAAGTCGAAACCGGATTCGGATTTGTTCGCTGCGAATCCTGCGGCCTCCGGCTCCCGGCCTCCGACCTCGGATTTGTTCATTCTGGAGGAGCCGACGATCGGCCTGCACATGGCCGATGTGCGCCGGTTGGTCGAAGTGCTCCAACGGCTCGTGGATGCGGGGCATTCGGTCCTGGTAATCGAGCACAATCTCGATTTGATTGCCGAAGCGGACTGGATCGTCGATCTTGGCCCCGAAGGCGGGGATGGCGGCGGGCGCATTGTGGCCGAAGGATCGCCGGAACAAGTGGCGGGAAACAGACATTCGCACACGGGAAAATTCCTCCGTAACGTTCTCATCAGACCATGAGCGAATCATACCAGGAAACCCTGGAGGGAAGCACGGTGACGCGGAACGCTCCCGGCGTTCGTCATGAATTGATCTGCGGTCGGTTGCATGATTGCGTCCAGGCAGGCATCGCGAATCTGGCGAGCGCGCGCTTGCTGGAGCGGCGGTCACCGGTAAAGCTGGCTTCGGGCACAATCGTTCGGCCGGACCTGGCCTTGGTTACCGCGGCCACCGGAAAACTCTGGCTCGCGGTGGAAATCGTCAATTCCGACGACCACGGGATCGACACCGTCGTCAAGAAACAGGCCTATGAAGAAGCGAAACTGCCGCGGTTGTGGATGATCGATCCCCGGTACGACAACGTCGAGGTGTATCACGGTGGCGAATACGGGTTGATGCTGAAAAGCATTCTGGCCGGGCGGGACATACTGACGGAAAGACTCCTGCCGGAATTTCAACTGGCGGTGGTCGATCTGTTTGCGGTGCCAGCCTCATAGGATGCGGCTGGAAAGGATTTCATCCGGCATGCCTGTGACCTGCCTCTTCTAGCTTGTTTTTTTGCGCTCGGCCAACCAACCTTGACTGGCAGCGGAGAGATGGCTGAGTGGTTTAAAGCGCACGCCTGGAAAGCGTGAATAGTCCAAAAGGCTATCGGGGGTTCGAATCCCC
>CAZFOA010000077.1:0-14676 GCA_964520205.1 uncultured Verrucomicrobiota bacterium
GGCGTCGCCGATGGCGCGGCGTTTTGAACGCGTGCAAGCCGATTCCCCGTTTGTTCAACAGGTATGATTTGCGGCGCACAGTCCTATGGAGTATAGTGGATCGTAGTTGTGGCTAATGAATCGAAGAAGGGATTTGCATAATAGAACAGTTTACTTAGGGGTGGCGATAGGAATGGGTCTGAGTGGAAGGAAGAAATATGTTGGCGCCAAAAAAGCCGCGAGATGAAGGGGATCGGTTAAAGTCGCTGCGATTGCATCGTGTGCTGGATACCGATCGGGAAGAGGTGTTTGACGAGATCACGGACCTTGCGGCGGCCATTTGTGAGGTTCCCATAGCATTGATCACCTTCGTGGATGCGGATCGCGTCTGGCTAAAATCCAAGGTGGGAATCAGCGCCAGTGAAACTTCGCGGGATGTGTCTTTCTGCGGCCATGCGATATTGCAGAAGGAGTTATTCCTGGTGCCGGACGCCGCGCAGGACAAACGATTCAAGGACAACCCGTTTGTGGTCGAGGAGCCGAAGATTCGGTTTTACGCGGGCGCCCAGCTCGTGGATCGGGCAGGACACGTTCTGGGAATGATGTGTGTGCTGGACCGGAAACCGCGCCAGTTGCGCCCCTCGCAGCAGCAGGCGTTGCGCGTGCTCGCCCGGCTGGTGATGACGGAGCTGGAGTTGCGCCGAAAGGCGGATGATTTGCAGCAGTTGGAGGTCGAGACCGCCAATCTGCGGCTGGTGCGGGTCATGGCCAACCGCTTGTTGCACGAGATCGGCAACGCCATCGTGCCGATTTCGACGCATCAGCAGCTTCTGGCCGAACGATTTGGTGATCCCGACTTTCGCGCGTCTTTTGACACCGCCCTGACCGAAGGAATCCGCCGCGTTTCCCGGTTAATCAGCCAGATGCGCCATCTCGCGGAAGAGATGGAGCCTGCCTTTGAATCGATGTCGCTCCAGGCCCTCGTGGAAGAAGCGTACGATTCGGCCGTCAAAAACCAGGGTCCCCATTCAGCCCGATTGCACTTCGACGCCGCCCCCGGACCCATTCTGATCAATGGCGACGTGGCCGGGCTGACGCTCGCTTTTTCGGAAATCATCCTCAATGCGTTGCAGGCCAACCCGTCGGATCCCGAGGTGGAGGTTCGCTGCGCCATTTCTGAACCAATCGGTTCGCCCGCCGAGGTGGTCATTGACTTCCGCGACAAGGGTGACGGCTTCCTGCAGGGACTGGCGGAGAAAGTCACGCTGCCGTTCTTCTCAACACGAAGCGTGGGTCCGGGTCTGGGTCTGGCGGTTGCCAAAAAGGTCATTGAGAGGCATCACGGCAGCCTTGAAGTCAGGGTCCCGGCCAAAGGCGAATCCGGCGGCGTGCGAATCCATCTGCCCCTGCGGCCGAGTCCCAGTCCGCCCGGCGCTCCTGCCTCCCCTGACCGAGCGAGGCTGGTTTGACGGATCCTCGTCGAATCTTCGACTCGCCGAGGACGGGAGGGGGAGACGGCGTTGGCTTGTTCCCCGGCGGCCTTATCCAGGAAACCTCTGCGCTGTGCCGAGTGTCCTGCCCTGCCGCCGCGTGTTTAAACCTGTCAGATTATGTTTGAGCCTCGCAGCGATTGGGGCAGAATTCCATGAGATGAATTCGCCGGAAGACTTTTCCAAACTCCGCATGACGCCGCGCAAAAGCGCGGAGGAAATGGCGCATCGCCTCGAACGCGAGCAGCGCGCCGCCCATCGGCAACGGGAAGGAAACCTCGGTCAATCCCTGGCGCCCTTTCGCGTCGGCTCGGTGTCCTACCTGAATGCCGTGCCGTTGACCCGCGGGCTCGAGGAGGAAATCATTTATGCGGTGCCCGCGAAACTGGCGGAGATGCTGGGGCGCGATGAGCTGGACGCCGCGCTGGTAAGTCTCGCGGAAGTCCTGCTCACCGACCGCTATGATATTCTGGACGAGATCGCCATCGCGTCGCTGGGCGAAGTCCAGAGCATTTTGCTGGCGCACCGGAAGCCGCTCAACGAAGTGCGCGAGGTGTTCTGCGACCCGGCTTCGATTACCAGCGTAAACCTGCTGCGGGTGTTGCTGGCGGAGCGCGGACTTAAACCGGAGTTCAAGCCGCTGGCCAGCTACGATTTCAAAGCGCTGCCGGACTATGCTTTGCTGATCGGCAATCCGGCGCTGGACTTTCTGCTCGGGCCGCACCAGCACGAAACCTGGGATCTGGGCGCTGCCTGGTATGAAATGACGAACCTGCCATTCGTCTATGCCGTGTGGGCGTTGCGCCGGGGTATGGATAATACCGGCTTGCGACGGCAATTGCGGGAGGCGCGCGACTTCGGACTCGACACACTCGACCATATCATCCGCAACCGGACGGAATACGATCTGGCATTCCGCACGGATTACCTGGGCTGGCATATTCACTATCACCTGGGCGCCGACGAAAAGCGGGGCATCGCCAAATTCATCGAATTGCTGCGCAAACACGGCGTCGGACCGGTCTTCGAGCCGAAGTTTGTGTCGTGAGCTGTCAGGGGAACATCCCTCATTCAATATCGAACGCCCAACTTCGAATGACGGACACGGAACCACCGGCGCCCCATTATTGAGTGTTTGGCGGCTGAGGTTGGGAGTTTGATGTTTCTTCGCTCCTTAGTTTTGCCAGCACTTCCGGATCGCGGACGTCCACCCAGCGGCCTTGAATTTCCAAGCCGGCAATACGGTGGTTCGCCGCCAACATTGCGTTGATGGCGTCGGTCAGTTCATATTCGCCGCGCGGCGACTTCTGCAGCCGGGCGGTGAACTCGAACAGCGACGGTTTGAAAAGGTAAATCCCGGCGTTGTACCAGACCGGGGCATCAGGCTGCAGCCAGCCGTCGCGGCGCAATTGTTGCACCTGCTCCGGACCGGGTTTTTCCACGATCCGTTTCAGGCAAAATTCGTCATCGAAAAAATTCAACCCGCCTTTGGTCACATCCTCGCCGCGGGTAACGGTAATCACACCCGCGAAATGACCCTGGTTAAAGCGGTCGACCATCTGCCGGTACGTTTCCGGTTTCACGAGGATGTCGCCGTAAGTCAGCAGGAAAGGCGAGGAACCGACGAATTCTTTGGCGACCTCCGGCGCCTTGCCGGTGCCGTCCTGGACGATTTGCCGGCCGTAAACGATAGTCGCCTTCCAGTTTGAGCCGTTCCCGAAATGGTTTTCAATAACTTCGGCGCGGAAACCGGTGACGATGAAAACCTCGCGGATGCCGGCGGCAAGGATGCCGTCGAGGATGTGTTCGAGGATCGGCTTGCCTTGGACCCGGAGCATCGGCTTGGGCAACTCGCTGGTGAGTTCCCGCATGCGCGTGCCTTTGCCGGCGGCCAAAATGACGGCTTTCATCGGCCACAGATGATCACACCCGAACGTGAATGAAAAAGAAAATTCTTCCAGGGAGCGGGGAAAGAACTTTACTCCCCGATGATTTTCACCAGGACCCGTTTGCGGCGGCGGCCGTCGAATTCGCCGTAAAAGATTTGTTCCCACGGCCCGAAGTCGAGTTTTCCCTTGGTAATGGCGACGACCACTTCCCGGCCCATGATCTGGCGCTTCAAATGGGCGTCGGCGTTGTCCTCGCCGGTGCGGTTGTGCTCGTATTGCGAGGTCGGTTCGTGCGGTGCCAGCCTTTCCAGCCACACGTCGTAATCGTGCAGCAGGCCGTCCTCGGCGTCATTGATGAAAACCGAGGCGCTGATATGCATGGCGTTGACCAGGCAGAGGCCTTCGCGCACCCCGCTCGTCTTGACCAATCCTTCCACTGTTTCCGTAATATTGACAAACCCCCGGCGATTTGGGATTTCAAACCACAAATATTCTGTAAGCGATTTCACACCAATACCGTAATCCAAATTTGCAGAAAATTGGAGCCAGATGCGGCCCTGATTCATCGATTGATGGCGTGAGATCGGAGCGGGGGAAACCCGGAGCCGGGCTTCCGGGCGCGGACCCATCCGTCGATCGTCCCACAACGCCACCGCGGACCTGTCGAATTGGAGCTACGGGCCCAGATAAAGCCATCCGCTTTGGCTGACGCCCCAACCCGCGCCCCGGCCGAGGAAGAAGCCACAGCCGATATTCGGTTTTTGCAGAACGACACCGCTGACGCTGATGGACTTGCCGGTCGCCGGGTCGATCACACTGCCCGAGAACAAACCGGAAGACGGCGCGATCGCCAGGGCGATTTTTGTGCCGCCCACGTTGGCGACCTTATTGTTGGCGCCGAGGACAATTGGGTTGGTGATGTTCTGGGCCAGATTGCCGCCCGTGAGCCACAGTTGTCCGCTGCTGAAGTTCAAGACCGTGTTTCCCGCCGGCGGGACGAATTTTGATCCCACGCTCTGCGTCTGGAATGCGAATCCGCCCGGGTAATACAACGCCGAGGGTTGCTGCAATTTCAGCCAGTTCCACGGACCGTTGATATCATCGCCGGGACGGTTGGCAAAGGTCTGCCAGCCCAGCCCGGAACCCATGCCGGAATAGAGGGAGACGTATAGCGGCCAATCGCCCGATTTTGAGATCGTTGTGCTCTGCGCCACTTTGGTTCCGTCAGCCAGCGTGCCCGCGAAGCGCAGGCCGCCCCCCGCGTCAACCGTCACCGTGCCGAAGCTGTCTCCGGCCGGGATTGAAGTCGATCCGGAGTTGCCGGGCAGCATCAAGGTGTAAGTCCCCGCTTGCGGGGCGGGATTGGTGTTTTTGTTGAAGACGGCGCGGTTGGCCAGCAATGGCGCCGACCAGAAACCGTCCGTGACCCGGCCGCGAATCAAATCCGCACCGGTCAGGTCCACTTGAAGCTCGACGCTTAATGCATTCAGCGAGCCCCGCTGAACCGTGTTCGTGGCGAAGCCGGCGAAATTAAACTGGCCGGAAAGGGAATACCGCTTGCCGAGGAGCATCAAGGAACCGGAATACTTGTTTCCACCCGTGCAGGCGATGGTGATGAAGCCCGAGCTGAGTTGCGATACGCCGCCGGATTCATAATAAAGTCCAGTGTAAGTGCCCTGGATCGAGATCAACGCAAGCTGCGCCGACGGGCTGGTCACCGAGCCGTGTGAATTGGATATGACAACATAGTAGGTGCCCGCGTTGGCAGACTGGACATTGGGAATGGTCAGAGAGGCGGCCGTGGCGCCATCGATGGACTCGCCGTTCAGGTACCAATGGTAGCGGAGCGGCGTCGAACCGCCCGCAAGGACCACAAAGGCCGCCGTCCCGCCGCTCAGCACGGATTGGTTAACGGGCGGGGTGATGATGTACGGAGCTTGCGATGCCGCGGTGACGGTCAGGGTGGCGGGCGAACTTGTTGCCGTGCCGACCGAGTTGCTGACGGTCACGGAATAAGATCCGGCATCCGCAGGTTGCGCACTGGTGAGGGTGAAGGACGAACCCGCCGGGCCGGCCACCAGCGTTGTTCCTTTGCTCCAATAATAAGTCAACGGAGCCGTGCCGGTTGCCGCGACGGAAAACGTCGCGTTCTGGCCCTGCGCCACCGTCAGATTCGCCGGCGGCGTGGTGATGGCCGGCGGCACGTTCCCGGACGTGGAAACCGTGAGGGTCGCCGCCACACTGGTCACACTGCCGTTGCTGTTGCTGACGATGACGTCGTAGTTGCCGGTGTCCGCCGTCGTCACCGAGTTGAGGGTAAGCGTCGATGAAGTCTGGCCGGAGAGGTTGGCGCTGTTGAATCGCCATTGATAACTCAACGGGGCCGTGCCGGTGGCCACGACGGAAAAGGTTGCGTTCTGGCCCTGCGCCACCGTTTGACTGGCCGGCTGGGTGGTGATACCAGGCGGCGTCGAAACGGCGGCTGAAATCGTCAGCACCAGAGTGGAGGAAGTCGAATGGCTGGAACCCTGTTGCTCGTAAGCGGTCAGGCCAACGCTGAAAGTGCCGGTGCCGGTGGGCGTGCCGAGCAGTTGCCAAAAACTCGATCCGTTCTGGCCGGAGAGGCTGATCCCTGCCGGCAAACCCGTGGCCGTCCAATATTGCGCCTGATTTGGCGCCGTGGTCAGGCGCAACGTGAACGATTGTCCCTGGGTTGCCGCAGCCGTCAGCGGATTGGTGATGACCGTGGAGGCGCCCGAGACCGCCTGGACACCTCCCAGCGCCGCTGCCGCCCCCGCGACCCAGCGGAAGACGATGGCGAGGACGTTTGCGGCGGTTTCGGTGGCGGGCAGCGCCGCGCGAACGATCGGCAGCACCTGAAGTGAGGCGGCCAGTAGCAAGGACGGAATCCGGAAAGCGCAGATAATTCTCGATTTCATGAGCGGGTCAATTGTTGGCGGACATTGAAGCCGGGGTGGCGCCGGCTTTTCGGGAATCGGGCAAGAGCATCACATAAGTGGGGAGTCCCAGGACCCCGAACTCATCCAGCACCGGTTTTACCTCGGCGTCATTGAGTCGTTCGGCCTGGAACTTGACGAACACAAAATCTTTGCCCAGGCGCCGGCGCACGTCGGGATTGCGGAAGGTCGCGTGTTCCATGGCTTCGCAGTTCTTGCACCAGCTCGCCCAGAAATCCACCACCAGCGGCCGGCCAGTGGCCTGCGACTGTTCCAGCGCGGATCGGAGTTCCTGGAGGCCGCTGCTCCTGGCCGACACGAGCATTGCTCCAGACTGGCCGATGCCGGATAGATTCCAGCCGAGCCACCCGTACCAGGCGGCAAAGGCAAAAATGATGACTCCGAAAGTGTATTTCACCCGGGTCATCCACGCGCCCGGTTTCGGGAGGAAGGAAAGTCCGGCGGCGGCGAAAGGCCACGGGATGGCCATGCCAAGTCCCAGCACGAATGGCAGCAACAGCCCCAGCAAATTGCCGTGCTGATAAAAGGTGGTGGCCAGGAGCAGCACGGAAATGACCACCGGCGCGACGCAGGCGCCGGCGAGCAGGGCCGAGACCGATCCCATCGCTCCGGCGGCGAGCCAAGCGCCGCGCGGGGAATTGGCTTTGCCGCCAACAGGCTGGAACCGCGAGAGATCAATCGCGAGTTTGTCGAACATCGCCATTCCCAGCACCACAAAAACCACGGCGATGCCAAAGTTGAACCAGGGCGAGGCGTTCAGCGCGCCGAACTTCGAGCCCGTGAGCACCACCACCAGACCGAGCAGGCCGTAAGCGAAAGCCATTCCGGCGCCATAGGTTGAGCCAAGGAGGAAACCGCGGCGACGATTCTGGTTATGGGAGCCCGCGCCAAGGATGGCCAGGTTGATCGGAATCATCGGGAGCACACACGGCGTCAGGTTCAGCGCCAGTCCGCCGACCAGGATCAATCCCAGGGTCGCCACGATGCCGATCCGGGCAAAGTTGGCGGACAAATCTCCCGCACCGGGAGTCGCGCCACTCGACTGATTGAGGAACTGGAGAAACTTGTCGCTGCCCAGAAAACCCGACGCGCGCGCCGCAACCTGGAATCCATTGGTCAACGCGCCGTCTGCCGCCGCCGCGGACGCATTCGCGGCCGGATCATCCAAACTCGCGACCGAGTTGTCCGGACCGATCGTCCACTGGTGGGTTTCGGGAAAATAACACTCGGCTTCGCTGCATCCCTGGAATGTCACGGCGAAGGCCAGTCTGCCGGAGCGGGAGGCCGGCAGCGGGCACGCCACGCGGAAATCATTTTCGAAGGCCAGTCTTTCCTGGTGACTGAACTTGTCGGAAACGCGGGTGGCTTCGGGCAATGGCAGGGATATCGGGGCGCCATTCAGTTCAAACGCAAGCCGGTCGGCATAAATATGGTGGCGCTCCGGAATGTGGAAGGCCAGGGACAATAGCGACACCCCGTTGCTGGTAAGGGTCGAGGGCGCCACAGCGAACGGGCTGGCCGCGTCCTCGTCCGCGAAACCGTTTACCAGGGGGCAGGCCAGCAACCCGGCCAGGATGATGAGCTGCGCGACGCCTGCTCCGAGGCCAGGACGGTGAAGGAGGATTGGAGTTTTCATAAGCATAAATCAAAGACCGACAGTTTTCTAATTCAGAGGACGCGTGTTCCCTTATCCAGGGAAAGACCGGCGCAGGCCGGGTGAGAAACTTCATTGATTGTCTTGGATGCGATCTCCACATCAACCTCCGGCTCGTTCCATTGTTCTAGTTGCATCCGCAGCCGCCTCCGCCCACTCCGCGCCCGCCGGACGCGGTCTCCCGCGAGAACCACATGTGTTCGGTCATCCCGTCGCCCACCGGATCGCGGTCCGAACGCATCACGGGATCGGCGAGCGCACCGCGTTCCCACGGGCTGACGTGTTTGCAGCCGGACGCCAGGACCGAGGCGGCGCCCAACAGACAGCAGAGGAAAAATCGACTTTTCACCGGCGCCTCATTTCAGGAGCGATTCAATTTCCTCCGTGTATTTCTTCCGGGTCTCCTCGCCTTTGAAGCCGCGGTGAAACGCATGCACTTTGCCGTCGCGATCGAGCAGGAACGAGCTGGGCATGGTCGGGATTTTCACCTGTCCCACCAGCTTGTTTGCGGCATCGCGCACGATGGTGAAACCCGCCGGGTGTTGTTTGAGGAAGTCCTCCATATCGGCCTTCTTCTTATCGAGGTTGACGGCCACAATCACCAGGCCCTTGGAACCGTATTTCTGGTATAGCTCCTGCATAATCGGAAAGGATTCCTTGCAGGGTTCGCACCAGGACGCGAAGAAATCCACCAGAACAACTTTGCCGTGAAGATCGGGCAGCGTGCCTTCCAGGCCGCATCGGGTGAGATCCGGGAAGGGATCGCCTTCCTTGAGCGGCGCGGCGGCGGCCAGAACGGTGCCGAGAACCAGCACGGTGATGGGAACGAGCATTTTCGATTTAGTTTTGTTGGACCAGATGTTCATGGAATCGAGGGGTTATGAGATTTCCAGTTTCGGTGACCACGGCGCCGGCAGCGCCGTGATAATTGTTGATGAGGTGAAAGCCTTCCTTGGATCCGAGAACGCACGCCGTCGTGGTGAGAATCCCGGCGATGGTGCAGGTCGGCGCCACCACGGTCACCGCCCGGCAATCGTTGTCCACCGGGTAACCGGTGCGGGGATCAATGATATGACCGTAGCGATGTCCCTGGTGAATGAAATGCCGCAGATAATCGCCGGAGGTGGCGACCGCCTGGTCGGTCACGGCCACACTGGCCCAGCAGGAGCCGGGGCTGCGGGGATTCTCGAGGCCCACATGCCACGCCGGACGGCCCGGCGGTTTGCCCCGCGCCCGGATGTCCTGGCCAAAATCCACCAACACGTTCTCGACGCAGTGTTGCGCGGCCAGAGTCATCGCCATGTCCACCGCGTATTCCTTGCCAATGCCGCCCAGGTCCAGGCACATGCCGGGCCGCGGCAGGAAGATCGCTCCGCGCCGCCGTTGAACTTTATTCCACCCCACAAGCTCGCGCGCGGCGCGGACCGTTTGTTCGTCCGGCAGAACCGGTGGATTCGCCTTCCAGTTCCAGAGGCGAATCAGGGGAAGCGCGGTCGGATCAAACGCTCCGCGGGTGAAGAAATGCAAGTCGCTGCACAAAGCGAAAATCCGGTCGGTTTCCTCATCCACTTCCACCCAATGTCTGCCCGCGGCAGCGTTGATGAGGCTGATCAGGCTGGCATCCAGAAATCGCGAATACTTCGCCTCGAAATCCGCCACCTGGTCCAACAGTCGATCCAGAAAGGCCCGCGTTTGCCCCGCTGCAAGTCCGGCGAACAAAATCCGGCAGCGCGTGCCCATCGCAAAAAATGTCAGCGTCGAAAGACCGCCTTCTTCCCGGACGGTTGCCGATTGGCGGACACGCGCGCGAATGGGTTGGTTTTGCGTCAGAACCATAGCGTCGCTCCTCCGGTGATCACGTTGGCTTTGGGATATTGTGCGGGGGTCGTGATGCCGTCCCTGCCGTACATCTCATATCGCTGGTAAGCCAGTGACAGGGACAGGTGTTTCCATACACGGGCTTCCAGGCTGATGCCGTAAGTGTAGGTATTGAGCTCCGAAAGCCGGTAATCCGAGGAATAATAATTCGGCAGCGGAATGGGCGAACCGGGATTGGACGGGTCGCCCGGAAAATGCGTGCCGTAAAAGTAAGCCGCATTCTGCGTGTAGAAGCGGAACAGCGGTGAGATCGTGACGTATTTGCCCACTTTCTGATTCCATTGGATCGAGGCGGTGTGGGCGGTCACACGGAAGTCGTCGTGATAAAAGCGGTAAGTCAACTCCGCGGCCCCGTGCAGCATCTCGAAATTATGTTGCAGCGAGAAATAGGCGATCTGGCGGAACTTGTGCTCCGGCCGGCGCTCCGGGAAAACGGTGTACGGCTGGGGATTTGCGGGATCGGGTCCGGGATTGTAAGGAAAACCATCAAAGAGGACGCGCTTGTAAGGATCGCTCAGGTCGCCCGCCGCATAACCGAGCGTCGCGTTGGCTGTCAGCGTCGTTGCCGGGCCGAGCAGTTGCGTGGCCCCCAGCATCGCGGACGTGTCATCCTTGCTGACCTCGGTTTTGAAGGGAGCGTCGGTCTTGTAATACAGCTCTCCTTCATTCGGCTGAATCGCATCGAAGGAATGGCTGACGCCCCACAGCCACGTCGTGTTTTTCTCGTTGAAATCCGCCGTGCCGTTGAGCGCAATTCCGATGGACCGGTAATCACTTTCCTGGCTGTAGGAAAACTGCGGCGACAACGTCTGGTTGCTGAATTTGAAGGTCGGCTCAAAAAATCCCGCGAGGCGCTTGTCGTGCATCTTCGCAGTGTTGACGGCGTTGGTTCCCGGCAGATAGGGCTGGCCGGTCGGCGTTGCCCCCGAAATCACGTCGTAAACAAAATTGCCTTTCAGATCCGCCCAGGAGTTGAGCGCGGCTTCGAAATAGGCGCCCTGAGTCGTCACGTGGATTCGCCCGCCCTCCTCCGCATAATCCGAGTAACGATAGTCCAGGCGATCCTCGGCCTTGGTCCGGGCCAGGGATGCCACGTACAAAAATCCACTCAGCACGGCGGTTAAAACCCAACGATGCCATCTCTCCCGGATATGCCCGCACCGCGCACCGAAGCAAATGTCCGCTTTGGCAACGTTGTATGTCACTTGAAGACCCTTCGCCAGCAAAGAGAGTGCCACGCATAATCTGCATTAGATTTTTGCATCTACATGAATGACAACATGCTGTGTTCTAATTTAAGAATTATCTCTGCCGGACTTTAACGTGCACGAAGTCTCGACAGGGTTAGGGAGAGTGTCGTTTTCGAAACCGGCGCTCCTTCAGATTCGACCTGGCGCATTGGAAATGTTTGGCCGGACCCATTTTTCAGTCCGCATTGCAGGCACTTCTGTCCAGCAAACGGCCAGCGATCCGGGGTACGTTAAGGACCGAAGCTGAATGGCAGCCGGCACCTGCCGATTATCGGGTCGGGAGGGCATTCGCTCGCAGGGTCGCAGGCGTTGAATCTCGACTTGATCCGGTGATGGCTGATTCATTCGCATCGGTTTAAACGCGCCGTGCAATTTGCAAACGCAGGCATTCCGCGACTTGCATTTTGCGGCAAGTGCGTTTCGGTTTTGTCATTCGTAACGCCGGCTCGCGCTGAGATGCATGCCGCCTCGGACCGGATCCCGGAGGTTGCCGTGATTGACGGGCTGCTCATCCGATGGCGGATGGCGGTTAGACCGGGAAGAATTCCAAGCCGGGCACGAATCCACGTTTCCTTTGCTTGAGCAACCTTCTCGGAGTATCGTCGCCTCAACCCGGCGGCGCATCGTTCCCTGATGGAACCGGATTTTTTTTCGGTCGGGCGCCGGCCGGGAGAAAGCGATTCACTCGGAAAAGCCGTGGCCACAAAAGACTCAGACGCCGTCGAGCCAAAGCATACCAACCGGTTGGTGCGCGAAAAGTCACCGTACCTGCTCCAGCACGCGCACAATCCCGTGGCTTGGTTCGCTTGGAACCCCGAAGCATTCGAAAAGTCGCAGCGCGAATGCAAGCCGGTCTTTCTCAGCATCGGCTATTCGACCTGTCACTGGTGCCATGTGATGGAGCGCGAGTCGTTTGAAAACGAAAACGTCGCGGCGTTCCTCAACGAACACTTCGTGAGCATCAAAGTGGACCGCGAGGAGCGGCCTGACGTGGATAAGATTTACATGACCTTCGTGCAGACAACGACGGGCCAGGGTGGCTGGCCGCTCAATGCCTTTCTCACGCCGGAGCTGAAACCGTTTTACGGTGGAACGTATTTCCCGCCCGATAACCGCCATGGCCGGCCGGGCTTTCTGCAATTGCTGCAGCAAATCCACCAGCTTTGGGAAACACGGCGCGAGGATTTGACCCGCTCGGCCGCCGAATTGCATGCGCGGCTGGCGCAAATTGCGGAGGCGAATCAGGTTCCCAACGACCTCGCACCGACGGCTGAAGTCCTCCGTCACGCCGGGTCGCTCTTCAAAGACGCGTATGACCCGCGTCATGGCGGCCTTGGCGGCGCGCCGAAATTTCCCCAACCGGCCCAGCCGCAGTTCCTGCTCCGATACGCGAGGCGTTTCGGCGATACGGAGGCGATCCGCATGGTGCTGCACACATGCCAGCGCATGGCCGCCGGCGGAATCCACGATCAACTCGGAGGCGGTTTTGCCCGTTACTCGGTCGATGCCGGGTGGCTCGTTCCGCATTTCGAAAAGATGCTCTACGACAACGCTCAGCTCGTGCAGTTGTACCTGGATGCCTTCTCGGTCAGCGGCGACGCGGCACACGCCGGCGTGGCTCGCGACATCCTGCGATACGTGTTGCGGGACATGACGCATCCCGAAGGTGGATTCTACTCCGCGGAAGATGCCGACAGCGAAGGCCACGAAGGAAAGTTCTATTGCTGGACGCGGGCGGAACTGGAGCAACTGCTGACGCCGGAGGAGTTCGGCACGGCCGTCCGTTACTTCGGCATCACCCAATCCGGCAACTTTGTCGACCACAGCCATCCGACCCCGCTGCCGAACCAGAATGTGTTGAGCATCGTCGATCCGAACCTCACCGCCGCCGAAGCCCCCCGGCTCGCGTCCGCCAAGCAGAAGATGTTCGAGGCTCGGGGCAAACGCATCCACCCTCATCGCGACGACAAGATTCTCGCGTCCTGGAACGGACTGATGCTCGGCGCGTTTGCGCGGGCCTACGCCGTGCTCGGAACCGAAGCTTATCGAGTTGCGGCGGAGCGCAATCTCGCGTTCCTCCGGGAGAAGTTGTGGGAACCCGCCCCGACATTGGAGGCGGGCAGTCCGCAGACGGCAATTGCCCCAGGCACCCTTTTCCATCGTTGGCGCGAGGGCGAGCGCGACCAGGTCCAACTGCTCGAAGCGTATGCGTTTCTGCTGTCCGGGGTGATCGAATTCTACGAAGCCACGCTCGAGCCGGACCCTCTCGATTTTGCGATCGCGCTTGCCGAATCCATGCTGGCAAAGTTTTACGACGCCGGGAACGGCGGGTTCTGGCAGAGCCCCGCCGAGGCCAGGGACCTGATCCTGCGCGTAAAGGAAGATTACGACGGCGCCGAACCTTCCGGGAATTCCGTTGCCATTCTGGCGCTGCTGAAGCTGGGCGCGATCACCGGACGCAAGTCATTCTGCGAAGCCGCCGAGCTGAGCCTGCGCCTGTTCTCATCTCGTCTGGCCCAGTCCCCTCAGGCGGTGCCTTGCATGCTGCAGGCGCTCGACTTCTCCCTGCAGGAACCGAAGCGCGTGGTGGTCACCGGAGACCCGAAGGCGGCCAAAACCCGCGAACTCTTGCATGCGATTCATTCCGTCTATCAGCCCAACAAAGTCGTGTTGGGCAACACCGGCGCCGCGGATGCATTCGCCCGATCTCTGCCCGCGAAAGACGGCCCGCTGGTTTATCTGTGCACCGGAACCTCCTGTCAGGCGCCGACGAGTGACGCGGCGAAGGTGCAGGGGATGCTGCAATTATAAACCGGACCGCTCCGAGTTCAGCTTCTCCAGGACCGGCTTCAGAATCCTCCAAACGTTCTCGGCCACGATTTTGTGGCCTTCCGCGTTCGGATGAATGCGGTCCTCCTGGTTCAACTCCGGTTTGCCCCCCACGCCTTCCAACAGGAACGGAACCAGCGCCGCGTGATTTTTCCCGGCCAACTCGGGATAAATCCTTCGGAAAGCGGCGGTGTATTCCTCGCCCATGTTCGGCGGCATCTGCATGCCGGCCACAACCACCCGTGCCTGGGGATACTTCTGTCCCACGCGATCCAGGATGGCCTGCAGGTTCGTCTTCGTGGCGGAAACCGGAATGCCGCGCAAACCATCGTTGCCGCCCAGTTCCAGAATCAGCACGTCCAGCTTCCGCCGGAGCAACCAATCAATCCGGGCCAGGCCATCGGCGCTCGTATCTCCGCTCACGCCGGCGTTCACCACCGTGTAATTCCAGCCGGCCGCAGCGGTTTTTTCCTGCAACAACGCCGGGAAAGCCTGCCCGGGTTCCACCCCCAAACCCGCGGCCAGACTGTCCCCCAGAATTACCACTACTTTCCGTTCGGGCGCGGCTGGAGCCGGTTTCGCGGTCTGCGCTGGGATGAGGGGAGCCAGAACGAGTATCGCCAGAACCGGGAGTGAGCGCCGGAACCCTTCCGCAATGTGTCGCCTGATCTGCATCGTCAATCGAATGTTCCGTAACGAACACGAAACGGCTGTTCCCGTCAACCCGCG
>CAZFOA010000078.1:0-3216 GCA_964520205.1 uncultured Verrucomicrobiota bacterium
GCACGTGCTTCGAACGATTCAACAGCAAGTCCGTTAAAGGCGCGGCGCGCCTTTCGCGCCGGCGATCTTGCGGGCGGAGGTGTGTTGGAAAAGCGCGGTCAGGACGGGACGAGTTCCGCGAGCCGGTCGTAGGCTGCGTTCCAGACGGCGGCGTGCGGGGTGATGGTTTCCGTCTTGAAAGAACTGCGCACGAGGTCGCGGGCTTCATCGAGCGACTTGAGGTGGCCGAGGGCCAGCGCCTGCACGATCACATTTCCGATCGCCGCGGTTTCAGGCGGGGCAATGACGACGGGAATCTGCAATGCGTTTGCCGTGAAGTGATACAGCATGTTGTTTGCGTTTCCGTCGAGGAGATAGAGTTGTGCGAACTCGCGGCCGGTCAACTGCTCCATTTCCTGGAGGGTTTTGCGATAGAGCAGGGCGAGGCTTTCCAGGACGCACCGCAGGATCGGTCCTGGCTTGCGCGGCACGGGCTGGTCGGTTTCTTTGCAGAAGGCCTGAATTTTCAACGGCATGTCACCGGCCGTGAGGAAACGCGGATCTTCGGGGTTGATCAACGATTCAAAAGGTTCCGCCGCAATCGCGAGGTGCGTGAGCACGTCATCGTAAAGCTCGCGGTCCTTTTCCTTCCAGAACCGTTTGCATTCCTCCAGAATCCAGAGGCCATGCACATGCTTGGAGAAGTGGACCGAACCGCCATAGCCCATTCCGTTGTTGAAATGCGCGTCGCGGCCGGCGTTGTTGATGACCGGCCCGATGAGTTCGGTGCCGATGACCGCCTGGGTGCCCGCGCGCAGATAAGCCCAATTCTCCCCGTGACTGACGGGCAGGCCGACCAGCGCCGCGGCCAATTCATAGGAACAGGTGGCGATGACCTGAATGTCTTGGAGCCGGGTTTCCTTGGCGATCTCCGGGCGCAGCGGCCCGAGTTTGGTGCCTGCCGGCGCGACCGGCGGCAGCAATTCCGGCGGCAATCGCAGGGCCTTGACCAGCCGCTCCGACCAGGTGCGGGTGACCGGATTGCAAAGCTGCGTGGTGCTGGCGAGGGACATTTCGACTTGCGGAACGCCGCTCAGCAGATAGTTAAATCCATCCGCGATGGGCATGAGCCGGCTGCGCTTGAGGCGCTTGGACTTCTCCGCTCCCAACTGAAAGATCGTGTTGCCCGGCATTTTGTGAACGCCGGTTTCCTCATAAATGGTTTCCCACGGGACTTTTGAAAGGACCTCTTTCATGCCCGCTTCCGTGCGCGGGTCATAATGATGGAAAACCGGCGTGACCAGGGAACCGTCCGATTCGAACAGCAGGTAATCTGAAGCCCATGAGTTGCAGCTGATGCTCGCCACAGGTTCCTCGTACCCGCTGATCTCGCTCAGCGCGACCATCATCTCCTGGTACAATTGAGGAATATTCCAATGCAGCGACTCTTTCTCCTGCGTGGGTGTGTTCTGGAACGACCGGACTTCGCTGATGGTCAGCTTGTCCTTTTGCAGGGTGCCCAACATCACGCGTCCGACTTCCGTCCCAAGATCACAGGCCACATAAAATCTATTCATAATCCTGCGGGCACCTGACGCAGATGTTGTGCCCTTCTCGAGGCAGCGGGTTGCCCAAAAAGAGATGTGATGGTCTTTGGGACGGCCCGGCGGCATTTCCCCCGCCGTTGAACCCGCCTCCCGAGGGTGATCCAAAACCACGTGTACCGAAATAGAACAGGAGTGACCAGAGTTCTCCACTGGGGTCCCGCGCGACGGCCCGGTGCAGCAACGGTTCGCGGTTTCCTTTGACGTTAATCTCGCGCGGGAAGTTCAACCGGTGCGTCAAGTTTGCAGGAGAGTTCATCCCACAGATCCGGGAAGGGTAACCCCCGGAAACCGTAGCCGAAGACTCCACCCGACTACCGGCATCGAGGTCTTGTTAAAAGGGTCGGAGTTTGGACGCGTCGCCGCAGATGCCTCAGCGCTGAATCCGTGCCGAAGCGCCCTGGGCGAAGGCCCGCACCTGCTCCACCGTCGCCATGGTTGTGTCACCGGGAAAAGTCGTCAGCAGCGCCCCATGCGCCCAGCCCAATCGGACCGCCGCTTCCGGCGCTTCGCCCGTCAGCAAGCCGTAAAAGAAGCCGGCCGAGAAACCATCCCCTCCGCCGACCCGGTCGCAGACGTCCAACTCGCAGGTTGGCGCCACGCAAGTCTTGCCGGCTATCCAGGCCACCGCGCTCCAACGATGCCGGTTGGTCGAGAGCACCTCCCGCAACGTCGTCGCCACCACCTTCAACTGCGGATGCCGTTTGCGCAGGTTATCCATCATGCTGACGAATGCCGAGGGATCAAGTTTGGATTCACCTTTGATGTCCGGACCGGGAATCCCCAAACCGAATTGCAGGTCCTCTTCGTTGCCGACCAGCACGTCCACATTTTGCACAATGCGGTTGAGCACTTCCATCGCCCGTTCGCTCCCGCCGGAAACATTCCAGAGTTTGGCCCGATAATTGAGGTCGAATGAAACCACGGCGCCCGCCGCCTTCGCCGCCTTCATCCCTTCGAGGATCACCTCGGGTGTGGTGGGTGACAACGCCGCAAAAATGCCGCCGCTGTGAAACCAGCGCGCGCCGCCGGCGAGAATCTCCTTCCAGTTGAAATCGCCGGGCCGCAATTGCGCCGCCGCTTCGTTGCTGCGGTTGTAGAACACCACCGGTGCCCGCGCTCCCTGGCCGCGGTCGCTGTAAACCGTCGCCAGATTCGGCCCGTGAACACCGTCATGTTTGAACCGTTTGTAGAACGATTTGACTCCCATGGCCCGCACCCGCTCGGCAACCAAATCGCCAATTGGATAATCCACCATCGCGCTGACGATGGCGGTGTTCAGGCGGAAACAGTCCGAGAGATTGGCCGCCACGTTGAACTCGCCGCCGCTGACGTGGATGTCGCAATGGCTGGCCTTGCGAAAGGGGATAATCCCCGGATCCAGGCGGTGCACCAGGGCGCCGAGGGACACCAGGTCCAGCGCGCCGTCCTTCCGGATGTTCAAACCGGGCTTCATTTGTTTTCCTCAAATTCCTGGTTGTCCACGTTCGACCTCTTAAAGCAATGGCGTCATGCCGCCATTGATATAAACTGCTCTCTTGGGTTCCACAACGAAAACGTGCGCGATTGCCGACTGCCGGGCATGTCAGGGCACTTCCACAATCGGACCGCGCGACGTCCCGGCGCGCAGCAG
>CAZFOA010000078.1:3316-14566 GCA_964520205.1 uncultured Verrucomicrobiota bacterium
GGGCATGTCAGGGCACTTCCACAATCGGACCGCGCGACGTCCCGGCGCGCAGCAGCTGGGAACACCTGCACAACTCAGGATTTCTCATCCGCATAGGCAATCCAGCCCGCTGCGACCGAGGGACCGGTCGCGGTCCTTCGGCTTGTGGAGCGCGGGACGTCCCGGACCGCAGCAGGCTGGAATGGCGGGATGGCAGCGGGAATTTGCGAAAAGTCCAGGGCCTGAGGGATTGCGGATGTGCTGCGGACGGGGACCGTCCATGGTCCAGGGGCAGTGTCGATGGCGCCTCCGCCGGCGGGCGGTTCACTTCCCAGGTTTTCTCGGCAACGCGGATTTTCCCTGCGACCGGCCTGCTGTGCTCTTGCCGGGCTCCGGCTCGGAATTTTCCGGCAACGCCAGATACCGCCGGGCGTTTCCATGGCAAAGATTGCGAATCATCGGGCCGACCAGCGAATCGTCATCGGGGATTTCACCGTTTTCCATGTCGCGTCCGATCAGGTTGCAGAGCACGCGTCGGAAGTATTCATGCCGCGGGTAGGACATGAACGAACGCGAATCGGTCACCATGCCGATGAAGCGCGAGAGCAGGCCGAGGTTCGAGAGCGCGTTCAGTTGCTGCTCGATTCCCTCTTTCTGGTCAAGAAACCACCAGCCGGAGCCGAGTTGGATTTTGCCGGGGATTGAGCCGTCCTGAAAGTTGCCCAGCATGGCGGCGAAGACATGATTATCGCGCGGGTTATTGTTGTAGAGGATGGTTTTGGGCAGCGCATTTTCGCGATCGAGACGGTCGAGATACGCCGCCAGCGCGGCGGCTTGGGGGAGGTCGCCGATGGAATCGAACCCGGTATCGGGCCCGAGTTCGCGCAGCCGCCGGGTGTTGTTGTTGCGCGCCGCGCCGAGATGGAGCTGTTTGGTCCAGCCTTTTTCGGCGTCGAGCCGCCCGAAGAAGAGCATCATCAAGGCGGCAAATCGCGCGTGCTCTTCCGGTGAAGCGGCTTTGCCCTTTTGCACCCGCGCAAAAATGGCCGCGGCGGTCTTTTCGGAACAAACCTCCGCATAACACTGGCTCAGGCCATGGTCGGAAAGCCGGCAGCCTTGCGCATGAAAAAAGTCATGGCGCCGCCGCAGAGCCTCGAGGAAATCCGGGAAGTTGCGGACGGTGGTATCGCTGGCTTCGGCCAGGCGGACCACCCAGTCGTTGAACGGCCCCGGGTGTTGCACGGCGAGCGCCTGGTCGGGGCGGAAGGTGGGAAGCACGCGCGCCGCCAGATCGGACGCGGCGATGGCTTTGTGGTATCGCAAATCGTCCGCCGGATCATCCGTGGTGCAGACGGTTTTGACCTTGAATTTCCCGAGAATTCCCCGCGCCGTCAGTTCCGGCGCGGCGAGCCGTTCATTGGCCAGTTGCCAGATGCGCGCGGCGCTGGTTTCGTCAAGCCGTTCCTCGATGTCGAAGTAACGTTTCAACTCCAGATGCGTCCAGTGGTAGAGCGGATTGCGGAGCAAGTGCGGCACCGAGGCGGCCCAGGCCTGAAATTTTGCAAACGGGTCGGCTGCGCCCGTGCAGAAGCGCTCGGCCACGCCATCGGATCGCATGGCCCGCCATTTGTAATGGTCTCCCTCGAGCCAGATCTCGAACAGGTTCTTGAACCGGCGATTCTCCGCGATGTCCCGCGGCGAGAGGTGACAGTGGTAATCCAGGATCGGTTCCGCTTCGGCGTGCTGATGATAAAGACGCCGCGCCGTCCGGGTTTGCAGGAGAAAATCCTCGTGAATAAAAGTCATGATGATCAGGCGTTGGCTCCGGCCGGCGCGGCCGGTTCCGGGAATCCGGGCTTGGCTTCGCCGATGAACAGCGGCTTGAGATGCCGTTCGTATAGATTCCAGGTGACGTTGCGCGACACCTCGGCTTCGTGCGCTTTCAGCTCGTCCAGGTAGCGGGGACCCATTCGGGCGGCAATTTTGAACCCAACGTGCATCAATTGGCGCAAGTGTGGATTAAAAGCGTGGTGGCCCGGATCGTGGCGCAATGCCGAGACAAACTGTTCCGAACTCCAACCATTGACAGCCTGCGCCGAAGGCAGTCGTTGCCGATCGATGTCGATCACCGTGGCATAAGGGGCGCACAAGTCTTCCACGTGCTCCAGAGCCCCGGCGTAAATCTCCCGGGCCAGCGCCAGGCCATTTCCGCCCGCCTCCGCCAGCCCAATCACTTCCTCCAGCCAGGTTGTGCCCGCCGTTTTGAGATGCAAACCCGCGTTGAACCGGGTGAGCGCCCGCCTCATCGGCGCGTAAATGGAGAACTTGTCGCTGCCGGAATGAACGCTCAACTTGAGCGTGGCGGGCAGGCTATATTGCCTCACGGCATACGCGATAACGGCCAGATCCTCGCCGAATTCCTTCTCGAACTGCGCAACATCGCCGCGGTAATCCACACCCTTGTTGAACCGGCCGGTAAACTTCGGCGCCAGGGTCTGCGCCGGAACTCCTGCGTCGGCCAAAGCGGCCAGGATCATCAGCAATTCCGGAGGCGTTTGGGGGCTGTCGGTTTCGTCCATGGAAACTTCAGTAATGAATTTTCCCTCGCCTTTCACTGCGGCAATGTGCCGGTATATGTTTCCAGCCTCCTGGATGGCGGTCAGGTACTTGCCGGCAATGCGCTCGACCTCGGCTCGCGAAACCTCCAGAGACCCGCGAATCCCAGGAATCGAGAGAGGCCCCGCGAGTTCGGCATGACGCTCGACGAACAACTTTACCGCCCCGGGGTCGGCGGGTTTCCCAATCCAATCCGCCACGTCGATGGTGAAGAAATCCGAATGGGGCACGAATCGATCCACCGTTTCGATCCGGATGTGGTCGGCATCCACGTGATACGCCCTTTGCCAACCCAGCTCCCGCACCGCGGCATCCGCCGCCGCGCGCGTGACGGCCGGTTCGGAGCCGATAATCGTGTGCTCCCGATTCGATTTGTTCCAGACCGGGATCACTTCAACCCCGGCCTGGGCGGCGAGGATGCAGGCCCGGAGCTGGGCTTTGGCCTGGTGCGCGAAGCGGTCGCCAACCCCAATCGAGAATTTCTCAAGTTTTAAAAACTCAGCCATAACCAGGATTCATTCGACATCAACTTATCCCCACCCCGATCGTCTTAGAAATCAACCCTCACGCTGCGCGCCGCCGTGCGGTTGGCACTAATAACAACTGACGCCATCATCCTACGCGCGACCGTTGCCGGCGGCGAGTTGTAAATTCCTGCAATGACCGACAAGCTGAGCCCGGCCCGGATGAATTTGTTTGATTCGTTTGCCCCCTTCGCCGCAGATTCGAGTTGGATGCTCTTGTTGTGGACACCTCTGGCCGGCTCGATTGTTTTCGCGGCGGCGGAGAAAGTTTCCATGCCCGCGGTCTCCGGCTCCGCGGGGCCTGACTGGCCCGCCGGGGGCGCGAGCACGCTTGTCGTCAGCGTCGCGATTGCCGGCGCCGCATGCGGCCTGCTTTGGCTCGGTGCGCGCCGCCGGATGCGCCGGAAGCTTGGCGGGATCGAGCGCCGGCAGGCGTTGGAGCGTGAACGCGCCCGCATCGCCAAGGATATCCACGATGAACTCGGCTCCAGCCTGACGCGCATCCTTATGCTGAGCCAATCGGCGCGCGGCGAACTCGAGAATCCCTCCCGCATCGCCGGCTACCTCGACCAGATATACACCACGGCCCGCGAATTGACTCGTGACATGGGCGAGATCGTTTGGGCGGTCAACCCGCAGCACGACACGCTCGACAGCCTGGCGACCTACGCGCAGAAATTCGCATATAGCTTTCTGCAGACCGCCAACCTCAAATGCCGGCTGGACATGCCATTGAACCTGCCGGTTTGGCCGTTGCCGGCGGAGATCCGGCATAATCTGTTCCTCGCCTTCAAGGAAGCGTTGAATAACGTGGCAAAACATGCGGCGGCCTCGGAGGTCCGCATCATCCTGAAACTCGAACCGTCGGCATTTGCATTGATTGTCGAGGATAACGGCTGCGGTTTCGATCCAAAGCGGGACAAAGCGACTGCACCATCCGGGGAATCGGGCAATGGCTTGCCAAACATGGCCCGCCGATTGGAAGAAGTTGGCGGACGCTGCGAAATTTCAAGCGCCGCCGGCTCCGGAACCCGGATTAAGTTTGTAGTGCCCCTTAAAGCGGCGTCGGGATGGTAAGCTGGGATGACGCCGGGGCAGGAGGCAGGGCCACAACGGGGGCGCAACTCGACAGTACCATCCAGCGACCGGACGCGAGCCGTTTGGAGTTCCGACCGGCGAGTGGAGGGACGGAAATCCAAGCGGTGGTGCTGCCCGGTTGCGCCCGGGTCAGGGAAACCAAGCCGATTTTTCTCGCGGTTTTTCCGCCGTTTCTCCAGCATGATCCGATTCCGCTGCGGACCGGCCGAGGGGCGGCCAATCCGCGGTCGAAGTCATAGGGATCCGAAGCCGACGAATCATCGGACCCCGGCGCTTCGGCTGGCGAACTCGCGGGGCGTGCGGGTTTGGCCCGATGGAAGAATCAGTGTGTTGGCGGTGAGCAGGAAATGAACATTGGGGTATCGATCATCGAAGACGACGCTTCGACGCGGCAGATGCTGGCCGGTTGGATCAACCAGGCCGAGGGGTTCCATTGCTTGAGCAAACATCCCAATGCGGCGAGCGCGCTGATGCAGTTGCCGGAAAGCAAGCCGGATATTGTATTGGTGGATATCAACCTGCCGGATGTGAACGGGGTGCAATGTGTGGCCCGGTTGAAGCCATTGTTGCCCGCGACCCAATTCGTGATCGTGACGGTCTATGAGGACAGCGATCATATCTTCGAGGCGCTGGCGGCCGGGGCGACGGGCTATCTGCTCAAGGAGACGGGGCGGGAGGAATTAATCCGCTCATTGCGGGAAGTGCATGAAGGCGGCTCGCCGATGAGCAGCTACATCGCCCGCAAAGTGGTGCAGTCGTTCCAGCGCGGCCAGGTCAAAAAAACGGTGTTTCCGAACCTGGGAGTGCGGGAGCGGGAAGTGCTGGAGTTGCTGGCGCAAGGGTACTACTACAAGGAAATCGCCGAAACCCTCCGAATCGGTATCCCCACCGTGAGCACTTATGTCCGGCGAATCTACGACAAGCTGCACGTGAGATCACGGGCGCAGGCCGTGGCCAAATATACGCGGAATCAGGGCTGACGAACCGCCGACTGCCCGCCGCATCCGAAACAGAGACACCCAGATGGCCCGTTTCAGGCTCTTTCCAGTCAGCTATCATCAATTTTGATGACATAACACTGGCGACATGACAGGCGCGGAGAAGCTGGTAGTCTCAACAATAGCCGAACCTAAAACCGACCCAAGTTAACCAACTCAACTATGAAAAAAGCCATTTTTAAATGTGCATTATTCTGTGGCGTGATCGCCGGCATGTCCGGTCTGGTCAGTGCGCAGCCGTTCCCTCTCGCAACCTTTACGGATATTGGGAGCGCTCCCCCAGCCATAGGTGCCCACGACCTTTACTGCACGAATACTGCAGGCAACAGGACATGGGCGCATGGAACCGGTGGTCTCAACTACTACACGGATCAAAACACGCCTGGGCAAGTTTTCGGCATGACGAATCCCTTGGTGGTGAATTCGGTGGCCATCAGGACCGGCGGTTTGGAGACTGGTTCCTATCCTGGCGGCAGCACTCCTTTTGGCTTGGGGCCGCAGGTATGGTATCTGCGACTCTACACGGTGTCTGGCGGCACGGCGACGCTTGTGGCCGCATTTCAAAGCGACGTAACCGCCACGATTTCGGCCGATGGCGATTGGATTCAGTGGACCGGTCTTAATGTGCAGTTGCCCGCTGGCACCAACGCTTATTCGTTTCAACGCTCCGCCGCACCCAACTCGAACTGGGATGCCTTGGCAGTCTGCAGCAACAGCCCCGCCTTTTTCACGGGCGGCCAGATCGCGATGCTTCCGGCAATCGCCACGGGCAGCGGTGGCGTGACATTAAATGCCTTCAGTTCGCTTTATAATGCGAACTTCGTCCTAAGCATGTCGGTTCCTGTTTGCCCCATCGCCAGCACCCCGCAACTTACCGGCACGAACATCGTGTTCTCGGGTTCGCCTGTCACACTCACCGAAAATGGTTCGGGCGTCCCTCCTTTGTATTATCAATGGCAAACGGATGGCGGCCAGCCCACCATCTTCACCAACATCGTTGGAGCGACCAGTTCGACCTTGACAGCCGTTCCGCCGCTCACAGGTTCGCCCATCGGTTATCGCTGCATTGTGAGCAACAGCACCTGCGTGTTTTCTCCTGCTATCAGCGCTGCAACCAACATCGGTGTCGTAGCGGCATCCCTGCCGTTCAACTTGACCGATCCTCCGACTCCTGCTACGGCCCATTTCTATTCCGGACAAGGCGTGAGCTTCACCGGGTTGTTTGATGGCACCCAGCCCATCAGTTATCAGTGGCAGACCGACACGGGCAACGGTGGTGTTTACACCAACGTCCCGGGCGCCACGAACGCACAGATCTTCACGGGCCCGCTCACCCTCGGAGGCAATTACAAGCTCACGGCAAGCAATTCCGTTGGTGGTCCGGTAATCGGACTTAACCCTGCGACGGCTGTCCTTGATGCCAACTTTGGGACTCGGTCTGCCGCGTATCCCGTCGCTGTAATGGCCCTTGGACCCATCGCCTATTGGGGATTGAATGAATCAACACTCCCGAGCACCTCGCTTTCTGTGCCTGCATTTGACTACAGTGGCAATGGCCTCCATGGCACTTGGGGAAGTGGCGCGGCGGATGGCGTTGGTGCTGGGCTGTCGTCGATCTCCGGCTTCCCTGGATTTGAAGCCGGCAATACCGGCGGCCAGTTTGTCAATGGCGGAACACCGGCAAATTCGAACGTAGGCGTGCCCGGATTGGGCGTCACCGTTACTAATTTCACGGCCATTGCCTGGCTTAATCCTCAAGCCAGTGTGCCGGCCTCATGCGGAATTTACAACTATCGCAACGGCTCGGACGCTGCCGGCTTCAACTTTGGCACCACTGTGAGTCCGTCCACATCGATTGCTGAACTGGGTTACACCTGGAACACCAACGCTGCGAGCACTTACAACTTCCACTCGGCTTTGTATCCCCCCTCGAATGTCTGGTCATTCGCCGCTTTGACCATTACCCCGTCAAACGCGTCGATCTATCTGATGTTCCGAACCAACGGACAAAGCTTCATCTACAAGAACGTGAACAACATTCCGCACATCCCCGAAGCGCTGACGAACGGGACTAGCTGGCTCGCCAGCGACAACTTCTCGGATGGCCGCGACTTCCCTGGAGCCTTTGACGAAGTTTCGCTCTTCACCCAAACGCTGAGTGACGCTCAGTTGCAGAACCTGTTCTTCACCGCCGTAGGAAACTTCACTCCGCCGCCGCCTACCTTTGGCGGGGCAACGAATGCAAACAAGGTAATCTTCCCCTTCCCGGGCCAGCTCGTGCAATGGTCCCTCCCGGCGTCTGGCGCTCTGCCCTTGACCTATCACTGGCAGTCCGCGGCAACCCCCGCTGGACCGTTCTCGAATCTTAGCGACGGAGGAGTGAACGAGGTTTCTGGCTCCGGCACCTCCCTTCTGACCGTGAGCAACGCAATCGCGGCAGCTTACCGCCTTGTGGTGAACGGGCCTTCCAGCTCCATAACCAGCAGCGTGGCAACCGTGACAGTGGTTGCGGTTCCCAATGGAAACTGGGTGGCGAATTACGCCGTCACCAACAACATCGGCGATTACGGACTCTACAAAGGCCATGGAGTTCTTGGCATTGGAACCAACTGGAATGTTATTCCTGCCATCAGCGGTTTGTTTATCGCGGCGACAAACACCTCGGTGACCAACTTCCGGGATGACGGCACGACCCCCACGGGCATGAGCGTCACGGTAGCGAGCGCCGGCGGAGCTTATTCGGCCCCTGTCGATGGCATCCTGCTGCTGTCTCAATGGTTGGGAGGCGCCAACGTGATCACCGTCACGAACGTGCCGAACGGCCTCTATAACCTGGCTGTCTATTGCATCAATGGCTCCTTCGAGAACGCTACAGGTACGGTCGATGTCAACGGCGTGACCAATAACGTCGTGAACATTCAGGACCTCACCTTCGCTCTGAACGACAATGTGACGATCTTCCAGTTCGTCAGTGTCACCAATAACTTCATTCAAATTAACGACTCAACGTCTGTCAATGGATTGCAAATTCAATCTGCTCTCATGCCTTCTCTGGGCGTTCAAAAGAGCGGAGCGAACGTGATCCTGACCTGGCCGCTGGGTGGTGGCTCGTTGCCGGCGTCCACGCTTCTGACCTCTTCCAATGTGAAGGGTCCGTGGGTGCCTCTGACCGGTGCGACGTCGCCCTTTACGACCAATATCCTGGGTAATAATAACTTCTACAGGATATCGATTCCATAATGGTGGCCTCGCGCCACTTCACGAAGGAATGTGATTAGCGAAGCGGGCCGGGAACAATTTCCCGGCCCGCCCCTTTTTGTACAAAAATTGAAATCAAGAGTGCTGGCGGGCAAGTGTCTCGTCGGTTGAGGACGTCGAAATGAAAATTGAATCTCAATGCAAACCGCGATTGTTCCTCGATCAATCGTGCTCTCTCCGCCAGTCGTCACCGCGTTTCACGCGGAAAACTCGAAACGCGCTGCTGTTGCTTGCAGTCAGCATGAGTGCCCTGACCGGGGCGGTGCGGGGGCAAACACTGGCGGACATTGGAGCGGCCAATCCGACTCCGGGAGCGAATGATATTTCCCAGTTGAGCACCAACGGGAACCAACACCTGACCGGCGCTTTCAATTACTACAGCAACAATGCTAATCCGCCCGGACAAACCTTCGCCATTGGGGCAACGCCGATGGTTTTGACGTCTGTATCGCTCAAGACCGGGACTTCGCCGTTGGATTCGGGCAGTGGCGGTCTGGGACCGCAGGCGTATAGCCTTCGGATTTACTCGCTGTCAGGCAGCGCGGCCACTCTGGTAACCAACTACACCAGTCCCTCTTCGTTCAGTTACGTGGATGGTGACTGGCTGCAATGGGGCAATTTATTTGTAACGTTGGCGACAAACAAGACCTATGCCTATACGTTTCGCGCGAACACGAGCGGTTGGGATGGCCTGGCGGTGGCCAATGGCAATCCCTACGGCGGCGGAGAGGCTGTGCTGATTCCATTGGCGGGCGGTACCGTCACCTTTCAAAGCAGTCATTCGTTTGATGCGACTTTCGACATTGGCCTGTCGCCGGCCGGCGCCGTCGTTGTCGGCGCGCCCTCAGTTTCCCCATCGAGCACGGTTTACCTCGGCTCGTCCGTGACCTTGACGTCATCCTCTCCGGTGGGAACGTCTCCGTTTTTCTATCAGTGGCAGACGGACGGCGGTGGCGGAACGATCACCAACATTCCCAACGCCACCAATTCGAGCGTGAGCTTCACGCCGGCAAGCGCCGGCTCCTTTCAATTCGACGTCATTGTCACGAACAATTTTGGCGGCGCCACCAGCAGCGTGGCCGTCGCGACCGTTCTTCCACCCGTCGCCGTCACGGTCAACGCTTCCCAACCCGTCGTCGCGATGCCGGATCAGGGACTTGGAGTTGCTTCGGCCGTCTACGACAATATCCTGATTGATGCCAATGTCGCCCCCCTGTTGATCGCCGCCGGTGTCAGCGCGGTTCGCTACCCCGGCGGCTCTTATGCCGACGCTTTCAACTGGCAAACCACGACGATGAACGGCGGGGGTTATATTAATTCCAATGACACTTTTGACAACTGGATGAACACCGTCGTCAATCCGGCGGGCGCGAAGGCGATCATCACCGTCAATTATGGTTCCAACCCGGGCAATAATGGAGGCGGGGATCCCAATGTGGCGGCGGCATGGGTGAATTACGCCAACATGGTCAAGGGTTGGGGCGTCAAGTATTGGGAAATCGGAAATGAACAGGGCGGCAACGGTTACTACGGCACCAACCTGGATTGGGAATACGACTTGCATTTCCTCGATCAAACCCCTGCCAACCGCGTCGGACAACCCGCCCTGTCTCCCACCGCCTACGGCTCCAACTCGCTTCAGTTCATCAATGCGATGAAGTTGGT
Source organism: uncultured Verrucomicrobiota bacterium (assembly GCA_964520205.1). Lineage (GTDB taxonomy): Bacteria > Verrucomicrobiota > Verrucomicrobiia > Limisphaerales > BOG-1460 > CAZFOA01. The sequence continues at coordinate 13,455 of CAZFOA010000078.1, forward strand.
GGATCCCAGCATCAAGTGTGGAATCGGATTTGACACCGGCAGGCCCTCCTATAACAGCGCCGCGTTGGGCCAGTGCGGCAGTGTGGTGGACTTCGTCATTATTCACTGGTATCCCGGCGGCGGCGCTTCCGGGGTCCTGGCCTCAACGCTCCAGATTGCCTCCACCGCCAGCGATGCCTTCACGCAATTGACCAATAATGTCGGCGCAGTCCACGCTTCTCAGATGAAACTCGCCATCACCGAAACCGGACCGGGCGGTGTCATCGGCGCCCCCGCGTCTCTATTCACGGCGGATAACTATTTGACTTGGATTGAAAACGGGGCGGTGAATGTGGATTACCAGGAGTTGCACAACAGTTTCCTGGCGTCCTTTATGGGTGGCACCACCAATGATACTCCGCTGGGCCCTTGGTATGGTGCGTTGATGAGCCACCTGACAGCGCGCCCGGGCGACACCCTCGTCGCCACCACCTCCGCTCAAAGTCTGTTGCGTGTCCATGCGGCAACGCGACTGGATGGGAATGTGAGTGTTTTGCTGCTGAACGAGGATCCGGCGCGCACCATCTCTACTACCGTGACCATTGGCGGAGCGACTCTGGCCACGTTTGGCACCAGCTATCAATTCGGCCTGACCAACTTCGTCAGCTCGAATGCCTGGCCCACTTATCCCGTGTCCACCAACACCGTGTCCGGCTCCGGGACTCAATTCACTGTCAGCGTTCCGCCTTATACCATGATTGCCTTGATTATTCCGAATCTGACGCTGCCCACCGCCCCGACGGGCCTGGCGGCCGTCGCCGGAGATCAATCGGCAGCCTTAAAGTGGAACGCATCAGCCATGGCCATCGCTTACAACCTCAAACGCGCCTCGGTGAGCGGCGGCCCCTACTCGATCGTCGCCGGTGGATTGACGGTTACCAATTTCACGGACACGGGACTGACGAACGGGACGACGTATTACTATGTGGTTTCAGGCACAAACAACATCGGAGAAGGCACGAATTCCGCGGAACTCGCCGTGACCCCGTCTTTCAACCACCTGTTGACCCGGGGAACGATCATCGGGACGAGCGGATCGTTCGGGGGCTTGGGCCACACCAAGGAACTGGCGA
>CAZFOA010000079.1:0-14502 GCA_964520205.1 uncultured Verrucomicrobiota bacterium
CGGAGACGTGGATCATGCCGTCCAGGCCTTCTTCCAATTCGATGAAGGCGCCGTAACTGGTGAGATTGCGGATTTTGCCTTTGACTTTGGTGCCCGGCGGATATTTCTCCGTGGCTTTGTCCCACGGATTCGCCTCGAGCTGGCGGATGCCGAGCGAAATCTTCTGCTCCTCGCGATTGATGCCGAGCACGACGGCTTCGATTTCCTGCTCCTGTTTGAGCACATCGGAAGGTTTGGCAATGCGTTTGGTCCAGGAAAGCTCGGTGACATGCACCAGGCCTTCGACGCCCGGCTCGAGTTCCACAAACGCGCCGTAGGGCACGAGGTTGACGACTTTGCCTTTGACCTTGGCACCGATGGGGTACTTGGTCTCGATCTTGTCCCACGGGTTGGCCATCTTCTGTTTGAAGCCCAGGCTGACGCGTTCCTTTTCGCGGTTGATGTCGAGCACCACCACATCAATGTCCTGGCCGACTTTGAGCATTTCGGAGGGATGCCCGATGCGGCCCCAGCTCATGTCCGTGATATGAAGCAGGCCGTCGATGCCGTTGAGGTCGATGAACGCGCCGAAGTCGGTGATGTTCTTGACCGTGCCCTTGCGGATGTCGCCGGGCGTCATCTCGGACAGAAGTTTCTGGCGCCGTTCGGTGCGTTCCTGCTCGATCAATTCGCGGCGGGACAGGACGATGTTCTGCCGCTCCTGGTTGATTTTGACGACCTTGAAATCGTAGTTGTTGTTGACGTATTGCTGGAGGTTCTTCGGCGTGGTGATGTCAATTTGCGACGCCGGCAGGAAGGCTTCGACGCCGATATTGACGAGCAAGCCGCCTTTGACGACGGCTTTGACCTTGCCGTTGATGGTGCCGCCTTCGTTGCAGATGGTCAGGATGCGTTCCCAATTCTTTTTGAACTCGGCCTTCTCGCGTGACAGGATGACCATGCCCTCCTTGTCTTCGAGTTTTTCGATCAGGACATCGACCTGGTCGCCGACTTTTACGGTTTTGATGTCTTCAAATTCCACGGCGGAGATGACGCCTTCGCTTTTATAGCCGATGTCCACGAGGACTTCTTTGGGGCGGACTTCGATGACGGTGCCTTTGACGATTTCGCCTGCGGCAAAGCGGAGGTTGCTCTGCTTCAGGGCTTCTTCCATTGTGAGCATAATGCGGTAACCGAATTGAACCGGAGGGAGACTGGGTCAGCGCGGGGCTTACCGAGTTCCATTGCCTAACTGACCCGACGTTGCAGGGCAACGGAGGTTAAAGGTTAGGTTGTTCGTTAACTGTTTTTTTCTCAGCCTCAATGAACATCCGCACACGCGGAGTTCGGGCGAGCACAACATAAACGAAACCGTATGCAGCGCAAGGAGAAATCAGCCGAATCAGCGAGTTGAACCCTCCGTGGGGTTTGGATTGAGCTTTCTCCAGGCCATCCAGGCGCAGACCCCGGCTACCGTGCCTCCCAGGTGGGCGAAAGCGTTCACTTTGCTGAAACCCGCGACCTGCTCATAGGCGCCGATGAACTGGAGGAGCAGCCACAAGCCAAACGCTCCCCAAGCGGGCAACTGCACCCAAAAATAGAAGCGCAAGAGAAAGCCCAGGCGTACGCGCGGGAATTCCAACGCATAGAAGGCTATGACACCCGCTATGCCGCCGCTGGCCCCGATGCTTGGGATCGTCGAGTGAGACTGGATTGCCAGGTGCAGGAGATCGCCGGCAATTGTTGACAAGAGAACCAATACCACAAATCGCCGGCGCCCCAGATAATCCTCGACGCTGTCTCCAAAGAGCAGCAAGAAGTAGAGGTTGCTCATCAGATGCCACCAGCCGGCGTGGATCAGGAAGGAAGTCAGGAACGTGGCACCTCCATAACGCCACGGCTGTGCAGGAATAAAACCGAACAAGGACACAGCACTCTCCAGTTTGGAGAAAGCCAATACACTCAACACGGCGATTCCTGCCGAGAGCGACCAAGTCACCCACGGCCTGCGAGACAAACCCGCATCCTCCATTTTGACTGGCAGCCCCAGAAAGGCGGGCACCCATTTCCACTCTTCATCCGGCGGCTGGCCGGCAGCTCCCGATTCGCGGCGGTCCTGTTCCGCCAGTTGTTGCAGCTTCCAAGTGGCGGCCGACTCACAACCGCGCAAGAGCAGTTCATCGGAGGTTTCGACGATGCCTTCCGGCACGGCCTCAAATTCTCGCGCGTCAAACCATACCACTTCACAAGGCTTGCAGGCATCGAGTTCCAAAAGAGGATTGTCAGAATAGAATCGGCGCATTTTGCCCAAGCAAAAGGGGCAACGCCGTCCGGTAACTTCCGTCGAGGTGTCGATTTTATGTAATAACCGGGTCGCGAATTGGTCGCCTGCCACCCGGCGGATTTGCGGCAGTGTGACGGCACGCCCGGAACATTGGTCGCAGAAAAAGAAGATGCCTTCGCGCTGCCGGATGGTCCGCAGCGGCGTCGCACAATCAGTGCAACAGGGCATGACTCAAGCTAAAAGCGAGGGGGTGGATCATGGCAAGGAGATTTAGTCCAGAGTTTCAGGAAAGTTGACACACAGAATAAATCTTTAAATCTCGTCGTCTGGAATTATCATCCAAACCATGCAATCCAGCACCCGGCGCAAGACGAAAATTATTGCCACACTCGGCCCGGCAACCGACTCGGCGGAGATGATCGCCCGGCTGATGGATGCGGGCGTGAATGTTTTCCGGCTCAACATGTCGCACGCGCCGCATGATTGGGTCCGCCGCGTCGTCAAAGACATCCGCGCGGCAGCCGCGGCGCACCAGCGCTTCATCGGCATCATGATGGATACTCAAGGACCGGCGATTCGCACCGGGGAACTCGGCGTGCCGCTGGATCTCCGGCCCGGCCAAAAATTCACGCTCACGGTCCGCGGCGAACGCAGCGAGGAAGAGCGTTCCGTGGACGTCAATTATGCCAATTTCGTCAACGACATCAACGTGGGGGACGTGGTGCTGATCGACAACGGCGCGATTGAAATGAAAGTGCTGGCCAAAGCGGGGAACAAAGTCGAATGCGAAGTGCTCACCGAAGGCAAGCTCGGCAGCCGGCGCCACATCAACCTGCCCGGCGTCAAAGTCAGCCTGCCCGCCCTTACCGCCAAGGATATCAAGGACGTCCGGCTCGGGCTCGAAGTCGGTGTCGATCTGATCGCGCTTTCCTTCGTGCGCGAAGCCCGCGATCTGCTCCAGTTGAAGGAATTGTTCGAGAAAAACGGGCCACGGCCTCTCGTCATCGCCAAAATCGAAGACCAACAGGCCGTCGAGAACCTCGACGAAATCGTCCGTGAATCCGACGGCATCATGGTGGCCCGCGGCGACCTCGGCATCGAAATCCCTTACGAGGAGCTTCCCATCGTCCAGCGGCGCATCGTGAAGACATGTTTGCGGGTGGGCAAACCCGTCATCGTCGCCACGCACATGCTCGAGAGCATGATCGAATCGCCCATGCCCACGCGCGCCGAGGTCACCGACGTGGCCAACGCCGTCTACGAACAGACCGACGCCATCATGCTCAGCGGCGAAACCACCGTCGGCAAGCACCCGTTGAAATGCATCGAGGTTTTCGACCGCATCGCCACGCGAATCGAGCGGAGCGGAGGCGCCAATTTTTTCGAGCATTCCGACCTGACCACGTCGCGGCAGAAGCTGGTGAAAAGCGCCGTGGTCATGGCCAACGAGCTCAAGGCCGAAGCGGTGCTGGTCATTACCCGGGGTGGCAACATGGCCCGGTACACCGCGTGGCTGCGCCCGCGGCACTCCAAAATCTACGCCCTGTGTCCCCGCGACGATGTGGCCAACGGACTCAGCCTGAGCTGGGGGGTCACCCCGTTCGTGGTTCCATTCGACCTCATCAACCCGGAGAATACGATTGAAGCCGCGTTGAAAATTCTGGTCCAGCAGGGCCGCCTGCACCAGGGGACCACCGTTGTCATCATCGGTTCCATCCTGGTGGCAGAACAAATCGTGGACGCGGTTCAGATGCGGGTGGTAAACTGAGCCGAAGCGGATGACCCGGGTCTAAAGATCAGAGAGCACGCCGATGGATCGGATTTAATGGAGCCCAAATCGATAGTTCGAGCGGCCGGCTGTTGGCTTGGCGCAATCGCGCTGCTGGGATTGGTTTCCCTGGCAGTGGTGGAACAGCAGACCGTTGTCCGATTGCGCCAGGAGAATGAAATCCTGCGCGCGGACAAGAATGAACTGGAACGATTGCGGGCCGCGCCCAAGGAAACTCCACCGGGACGCAACGAGGAAGCCGAGATTCAACAGCTTCGCGAGGAGAACCGGGATCTCTTGCGCTTGCGGAACGAGGTTCATCAACTCCGGGAACTCCAGCAGCAAGCCGAAGCGCTACGGACGGCAAATGCCGGACTCCTGCAAGCCATGCAGACCACCAGCCTTTCATCCAACCAGCAGACTTTGGTCGTTGCGGCCCGGAAAGAAGGCGCCATTTTGGGAATCAACATCCGGTCCGCCGGCGACCCGCAAAACGGCGTGCCCACACACGACGCCTACAACGGAGCCGTGGTGATGTGGGTTGACCCCAACTCGCCCGTGGCAGGCTCCGGCCTGAAAGTCGCGGACATCATCGTTCGCGTTGACGGACGGACGATCGACAGCGCCGGGCAACTCCAGGCCGAAATGCTGACCCGGCAGCCCGGGGACATGGTGACCTTGGATGTCATGCGGAATGATGCGGTGGTCCGCATTCCCGTAAAATCACGCGCCTGGCCGAAGTAATTGCCGATCACCCATTACGGCTTCAACACTTTCACCGCGGCCGTTGCCAGATTCAGCATCGCACCGGGGAACAACCCCAGGTAGAAAATACCTGCGATGCACACGCAGAGGGAAAAGCGGGTGGGCCGGGAAATTGGAATGGGCGACAAGTCGGCCGCGCCGGGAGACCAGTAAATCGCGCGGATGACGCCGAAATAGTAGTAAAGCGAAATCACCACTCCCGCCACCGCGGTGAACGCAAGACAGTAGCAGCCCGGATTGTCCGCGCCCTGTTGAATGACCGCCTTCAACAGCAGGAATTTTCCAAAAAAACCGGCCAGCGGGGGAATGCCCGCCAGCGAAGCCAGCGCCAGCGTCATCGTCGCCGCCAGCAGCGGGGAACGCTGGTTCAAACCCGCCAGTCCGGAGATATCTTCGGCATCCAAATGCCGCATCACCAGGCAAATGACTGTGAACGCGGCCAGCACGGTGAACAAATAACCGCTCAGATAGTACAGAATTGCGGATCCTCCGGCTTCCCCCCCGGTTTTTGCGGCGGCCATCGCCGCCACGCCCATCAGCAAATAACCGGCGTGCGCGATGCTCGAGTAGCCCAGCAACCGCTTCACGTTCCGTTGTGGAATCGCGCACAGATTGCCGTAAAGAATCGTTATCCCCGAAATCGTGATGAGCAGGTTCGCCCATTGCGCGGTAATGGCCGGCACCGCCGTGAAGAGCACCCGCAACAGCAGAACAAACCCAGCCGCCTTGGAACCGATCGCCAGAAACGCGGTCGTCGGCGTCGGCGCGCCCTGATAAACATCCGGCGCCCAGATCTGGAACGGAAAGGCGGCGATCTTGAAACCCAGGCCGGCCATGATAAACAGCAGCCCGAACAGGAAAAGTTTGTTGCCGCCAAATTGTCCCGCCACCGCCGACAGCTCGTTGAAATTCAGCTTGCCCGAAATTCCGTAAACCAGCGCGATGCCGAAAACGGTGAACGCCGTCGAGAGCGCGCCGATGATGAGGTATTTCACCCCCGCCTCCAGCGAAACGAGCCGTCCGCGCTGAAAGCTGGTCAGCACATAGAACGTGACCGTGATGAGTTCGAGGGAGACGAACAACAGTGCGAAGTCGTTTGCCGAAGCGGCGAACAGCATCCCGGCGAGCGCAAGAACGATGAGCGAGTAGTACTCGGAGGCACTTGCGGCGATCCGATCCGAGAATTCAACCGCCATGAGGATCACCAGAATGGCCGCCAGCAGGAAGAAGCGTTTGAAGAAAACGGCCAGGGCATCGAACACATACATTTTGCCGAAGGCGTATTGGGCTTCAACGGGCGATTCAACCGCGAAGATGCTGTAAATCAGGATCGCGCCCAAACCGATCGCAGCCGCGTACCCCAGCAGGCGCTTCCGGCCGGCGGGCAGCCATAAATCGGCCAGCAGCAACGCGAGGCCCAGCGTCACGACGCAGACTTCCAGACTCATCAAAGAAAGGTTCATCAGTTGCCGATTGCGGATTGCGGATTGCGGATTGCAGAAACGGGGCCGATCGCATTCGCCCGCTCCTGCATTGGATTCGCCATTTCAACCACTTTCGCCGCGCCGGGTGAAATCTTGTCCGTCAGCAGGCGCGGAAAGCAGCCGAACACGATCAATGCCGCCAGCAGAAGGATAAAGGGCGCCTTGCGCCAGAGATGCGGCGCGTCCACGACGTTTTTCCATTTCTCGGGAAGCCCGGCGTGCAGCATGTTTCTCACGGCGCGCAACATGTAAACCGCGCCGACGATCAGCGCTCCCCAGCAGGCCAGCACCGTCACCACGCGCAGGGAAGGCTGGCTCCACGCGCCAAAGAAAACCGTGATCTCACCGGCGAAATTCGCGAAGCCGGGCAAGCCGCAGCCGGCAAAAGCGGCCATGACCAACGCAGTGCCGATGAAAGGAAGTTTGCGCAACAGTCCGCCGAGCTCCTTTATCTCCAGCGTGCCGGTCTGTTGATAAAGGTAACCCGTCAAGCCGAACGTCAGCGCCGCCAGGAAGCCGTGCGCGATCATGACCATCACCGCGCCGGTCACACCGACCAGCGTCAACGTCGCGATGCCGAGGAACACAAAACCCATGTGCGCCACGCTCGAATAACCGACGAGCCGGTTGAAATTCTGCTGTCGCATGGCCACCCAGCCGCAATAAACGAGGTTGCCCAGGCAAAGCCAGGCGAGAATGGGCATCCAATGTTGCGCCGCCTCCGGCATCAGAGGCAGCGCGATGCGGATCAATCCATACAGGCCGAATTTCTTCAACACACCCGCGTGCAACATGGCCGTGGGCGTGGGCGCGGAACCGTAGCCCAGCGGCGCCCAGGTGTGGAAAGGCCAGAGCGACACCAGAATGCCAAAGCCGAACAGCAGCAGCGGAAAGATGAACTGTTGGGCGCTCGACGAAAGTGGATTCTGCCGAATGTGCTCAATGAGCCTGGGGATATAGAACGTCTGGGCGCCGGATTGCAGATAAAGCGCGATCAAACCGACCAGCGCGATGAGCGCGCCGATGCTGAGGTAAAGCGTGATCTGGAACGCGGCGTAATTTTTTTGTTCGCCGCGGCCCCACACGCCGATCATGATGAACGTCGGCACCAGCGCCAGTTCGTGAAAAAAGTAGAAGAAGAAAAGGTCAAGCGATGCGAACGCGCCGAGAATGCCGCCGGTCATCACCAGTAAGAGGATGTAGAATTCCTTTTCCCGATCCCGAATTTCATAGGAACAACACGTCGCGGCAAAGGCGACGATGGCGCCCATCAGCACCAAACCCACGTTGATGCCGTCCACGCCAAGTTTGCATGCGATGCCAAGGGAATCTGCCCCCAGCCAGGGAATCGTGCTGACGAATCTGAAACCGTCTCCATCGGGCGCCGCGCCGTTGAATCTCAAGAACAGGACGATGGCCAGCAGCATGGTTGCGAACGTGGCGGCGAGGGCGGCGCCGCGCATGACGACGCGGTAGTTGCGCGGCACAAACACCAGCGCGATCGCGGCCAGAAGCGGCAGAACAAAGATTAAGGTCAACGTCGTCATTTCTTTTAACGCAAAGGCGCCAGGACGCAAAGGCGCGAAAGAAATCGCGTTTCTTCTGCTTTGCGTCTTGGCGTCTTGGCGCCTTTGCGTTGAATTCTCATGTCATTTTCCCAGGACAAACCACAGCAGCGCGGCCACGCCGAGCGCGAACAGGAAGGCGTAGGTCTGGAGATTGCCGGTTTGCATCAGGCGCAACGCGCGGCCGATAAACTCGGTCGTGCCATGCACGCCACGCACACCCAGACCGGCGATGATCCAGCGGTCGAACCAGTCGGCGATGGCCGCGAGGAAATCGTGCAGGCGGATAAACGTGGCGGCGTAAAGTTCGTCGAAATAAAAGCGGTTGCGCATCGCACGGGACAGCGCGCCCAGCTTTTCCGGCAGCCGATCCTTGTCCGCCTTCGCATAAAGCGCATACGCGGCAATGAACCCAATGGCCAGCGCGGCCAGACCCGAGGCCGCCGCCATCGGCGCATGGATGAAAGGCGCGAAGAGTTGTTGCGCAAAACCGGCGGCCGGCTCGATTCCTTCCGGGACAAAATGTTTGGCGTAGATGCTTTCGATCCCGATGAAACCGCCAATCACGCTGAACACTGCGAGAATGCGCAGCGGCCACACCATCACCGCGGGCGATTCGTGAGCGTGATCGGCGTGATGGGATTTCGTCGAGCCGAAGAACACCACGAACACGAGGCGGAACATGTAAAAGGTCGTGAGGAAGGCGACGAACACGCCCAGTCCGAACAGCAGATACTGGCCTCGCGAAGCAGCCTGGGCCAGAATGCCGTCTTTGCTGAAGAAACCGCTGAACGGCCAGAGTCCGGCCAGGGCCAGCGTGCCCACGATGAAGGTCCAGAACGTGACGGGCGTCTTCTTGCGGAGCGCGCCCATTTTCCAGATGTCCTGCTCGTGGTGCATGGCGAGGATGATCGAGCCGGCGCCCAGGAACAGCAACGCTTTGAAGAACGCATGGGTCGTGAGATGAAACATCGCCGGCGCCGGGCCGGCCAAGCCCACCGCCATGACCATGTAGCCCAGTTGCGAAAGCGTCGAGTAAGCCAGAATCCGCTTGATGTCGTTTTGCTGGACGGCAATAAGCGCCGCGAGCAACGCCGTGAATCCGCCCACGTATGAAATGACTTCCAGCGTCGGCGCGTTGAGCAGGAAGACAATCCGGCACAACATGTAAACGCCCGCCGCCACCATCGTCGCGGCGTGGATCAGCGCGCTGACCGGTGTCGGACCTTCCATCGCGTCGGGCAGCCAGACGTGCAGCGGAAATTGGGCGGATTTGCCGACGGCTCCACAGAAGACCAGCAGACCCGCAACCGTTGCCAGCGTTCCGAGCGCCGCGGGTTCGGCAATCAATTTTTCCTGCAGCGCGCTGAAGTTCAGCGAACCGAGCGCGGCCCACACCATCAGGATGCCGAGGATAAAACCGAAGTCACCGAGCCGGTTCGTGATGAAGGCTTTCTTCGCCGCATCCGCCGCGGAAGGCTTTTCAAACCAAAACCCGATGAGCAGATAGCTCGACAACCCGACGAGCTCCCAGAAAATGAACAGTTGAACGAAATTATTGGCGAGCACGATGCCGAGCATCGAAAAGGTGAACAGGCTCAGGCACGCGAAGAAACGCGAGTAGCCGGGATCCTCCCGCATATAGCCGATTGAGTAGATGTGGATCACGCCGCCGACACCGGTGACAATGAGCAGCATCATGAGGCTCAACGAATCGAGCTTCAGCCCGAAGTCCACTTGCAGATCGCCGATGGAAAGCCAAGTCAGGCTGGTTTCGCCGCCGGTCCAGCCGTTCACCGCAATGAAGAGGACGGAGAGCGCGAAGGCGATCACCACCGCTCCGACGGAGAGTCGCGCGCTGAGGGCGCGATTGGGCAGCGTGAACAGCGCGATGATTCCCGCCGCGGCCAGCGGCAGGAACAGGATCAACCACGGTAGCGCTTCGAGTTTCATCGGTTGGGCTGAAAACATCCAACATCCAACATCCAACATCCAACGCCCAATGTGGCCGGACGCCGCCGGTTGGATGTTGGACGTTCGATGTTGGATGTTGGATGTTCTTTCATTTTACTAAAGCTTCATGCTGGTCAGGTCTTCGACATGCGTCGTCTGGCGTTTGCGGTAAAGCGCGACGATGAGCGCCAGGCCGACCGCCACTTCCGCCGCCGCCACGGTGATGATGAAAAACACGAACACCTGGCCATCCAGGTTGTTGTTGAACCGCGAGAATGCCACCAGCGCCAGGTTGGCGGCGTTCAACATCAATTCCAGCGACATGTAAATGACGAGCACGTTGCGGCGCACGATCACACCGAACAGACCGATGGCGAACAGCAGGGCGCTGACGACCAGATAGTGTTCGAGGCCGGGGGTCATGGGGTGTTGGAGTGTTGGAGCGTTGGAGCGTTGGTGCGTTGGAGCGTGAGAGCGTGAGAGCGTGAAAGCGCGTGATCTGGCGGTTGTCCGGGGACGCTCCCACGCTTTGACGCTCCTGACGCTCCTGACGGTTGTTCGTTCTTCATCTCAGGTCTTTCTTGCTCAATAGAATCACGCCGACCATGGCGACCAGCAGCAACACGGACACAATTTCAAACGGCAGCAGGTATTGGGTGAACAACAACCGGCCCAGCGGAATGGTTCCGCCGTCCAAAATCGGCGGCGCATCCCCGACGAGGCGCGACGCGCGCAAGCTCTGGAAGAAGATCACGGCAATGGCGCCGACCGAAACCGCTCCGACCACGAGCCCGAACGTATTCAGCTTCCGCCGTTCCTCGACTTTGAGATCGAGCAACATGATCACGAAAAGGAACAACACCATCACGGCGCCCGCGTAAACCAGGATCTGAACTGCTGCGAGGAAAAAGGCGTGCAGCAACACGAACAAGCCCGCGAGCCAGGCGATGGTCAGCACCAGAAACATCGCGCTGTTGACCGGATTGCGGCTGATGAGAACGCAAACGCCGCACAACAGCGTCAGGGCTGCAAAGACGTAAAATAGAATGTCGGGTAGTAATCCCATGATCAGGATTCTGAAAACCGCCGATGCCGTGCATCGGTTGGAGCGTTGGAGCGTTGGAGCGTTGGAGCGTTAAAGCTTTGAGTGGACCCAACGGGATGGTGACCAGCCGGTCGCGCCGAGGCAATGAGGCAACGAGTCAGCGGCTTGGTGAGTTCGAAGGTATTCGTGTCCATTCGTGGTCGCCCTAAATCTTTACGGGGAAGTTTTCCTGCGCCTTCGCCTCTTCCAGTTTGTGCGTCCATTTCTGAATGCCGCCGTGCTGGCCGCCGAGCGCCAGCAATTTTTCCTTGTCATAAATCATCTCCTGCCGGGACGTGCCGGTGAGGGAATAGTCTTTCAACAGAAAAATCGCCTCCTCGGGACAGACTTCCTGGCAATAGCCGCAGAAGATGCAACGGAGCATGTTGATCTCGAATTCGAGCGGCATCTTTTCCGCGTTGGGACGGTCGGCCGGCGGACCGTCCGGGCCGGGCGGAATGATTCTGATGGCCTTGGGCGGGCAGATAAATTCGCAAAGCTGGCAGGAAACGCACTTGGTGTTGCCCTCCTGATCTTTCACGAGGTAGGGCGCGCCGCGGTAGCCGTCCGGCACGACCCATTTCTCCTCGGGATACTGCAGCGTCACTTTCTTCTTGAAGAAATGACGGATCGTGACTTTAAACCCGCCGAGGATCGCCGGCAGGTAAAGCCGTTCCCAAAGATTCAGTTTTTTGCGCTTAACAATCACGTTTCTCTAACAATCACGGAACAAAACCACAAAGTTCATCCTTCGGCTTGATTGCTTCGTTTCTTTGCGGTTCAACTTCTCGCCCACAACACCGCCGCCGTCAGGACGATGTTCGCCAGCGCCAGCGGGATGAACCGCCGCCAGCCCAGGTCCATCAACTGATCGTACCGGAAGCGCGGCCACATCCAGCGCACCCAGATGATCATGAAAACAATGAACAGCATCTTCGCCAGAAAAATGGCGATGTGCAGCACACCCACGCCAACGCCAAGGGTCGCCGCCGGTTGATCCAGGCCGGCGAACGGCAGCGTCCAACCGCCAAAGAACAAAGTCACCATCATCGCCGACGCCGCGGTCATATTGGCGTATTCACCCATGAAAAACAGCGCGAACTTCATCGAGCTGTATTCGACGTTGTAGCCGCCGGCCAGTTCCTGCTCCGCCTCGGGGAGATCGAACGGCGTGCGGTTGGTTTCCGCGAACATCGCCACGAGGAAAATAATGAAAGCGATCGGCTGTTTGAAAATGAGCCAGTTCGGCAGCAGGGGCAGCCAGGCTAGGCGCCCGGACTGATAGTCGACAACCTTGCTCAAATTCAAATCACCGACGAGCAGGAACACGGCGACCACCGACATGCCCATGGCAATTTCGTAGGAAATCAATTGCGCGCTCGACCGGATGCCGCCCAGGAACGGGTACTTTGAGTTCGCCGAATAACCCGCGAGCACGATGCCGTACACGCCGAGGGACACGATGCCAAACGTGTAGAGAATGCCGACGTTCAAATCCGCAATGACCATCTTCTGATGGCCGAGATACGAGCCGAAAGGAATCACCGCCACCACCAGGATGCTCGGGATCATGACGATGGCCGGTGCCAGCCAATAGTACACTTTGCGCACGTGCGCCGGCGTGAAGTCCTCCTTCAAAAACGCCTTCACGGCATCGGCGACGGGCTGCAGCAGGCCGAAAGGACCGAAGCGGTTGGGACCGTGCCGGTCCTGGATGGCAGCCGATACTTTTCGTTCCACCCAGACGGCGTACGCCACGATGAACATCAGCACGGAGAACACTCCGAGAATCTTCAACGCGCTGAATAAAATAAAGTTCCAGTCCATTGGTTTTAACGCAGAGAGGCAAAGGCGCAAAGACGCATAGTTTCGTCAAGGCAAAGCACCCGCTCCGGTCCGCATTTTATCAATCCCATATTCACAAACATTTCTTTGCGCCTTTGCGTTTAAATCGGCACGGTCACTCCCGTGTCGCCGAGTCCGGCCCAGGTCAAACCGTTGAACGCGGGCACTTCCTTCGCCATCAGGTTGAACAGGCCTTCGATGCTCGCGCAACCATCCTGGCCGGTGACGTTGAAAACCAGTTCGTGCAAGAATTCCCATTCGGGCCGGGCGTCGCCGGGCGGTTCGATGGCTTTCATGAATTTCTGAACGCGGCCTTTGACGTTCGTGAACGTGCCGCGTTTCTCCGCCTGAGCGCAACCGGGCAACAGGTAGTGCGCCAGCTCCGTCGTCTCGTTCGGCAGAATGTCGCTGACAACGAGCGTCTCCAGCTTGCCGAGCAATTCCGCGCCGATCCCGTGCTTCGTCACGTCCTCGCCAAACACGATCAGCGTCTTGATCCGCCCCAGGCGGATGCTCTCGGCAATCACCGGAACCTTGATGCCCGTCCCCATTCCGCAAATCCCGGTCAGCCGCGCGCCGGCTTTATTCGGCGTCCGGTCCGCGTTCAACAACAGTTTGTCGCCTTCGCCAAAACGGGTGACGGAGTCGGTGACCGCATTCAGTCGCTGTGCCAGTTTCCCGAGCAGGAAAAGCTCCTCGTTTGTCTGGCGCGCGGACGCGATGATGGCCACCGAACCGTGCGCCGCCTTTTTGAGCTCTTCCGCGATCGCATTCAACGCGGCCGTCCAGCCTGCCTTCCGGCTTCCGCCCTCGGTCTTCCGGCTTCTGACTTCCGTCAACCGGTCTTCGCGGTTGATCCATTTGTAATTCAGCCGGCCGTGATCGCACATCCAGCACGCGTTGACCGCGTCGTTCTCGCGCGGTTCGTAGCGGTAGATTTTATCTTCGCGCGAACCGATGATGATATTGCAGCCGGTGGCGCAGCTCGTGCAGATGCTTTTGGTTTCTTTAAGGAACCAAACCCGCATTTTGAACCGGAAATCCTTCGAGGTGAGCGCGCCGACCGGGCAGATGTCCACGGTGTTCAAGGTGTAATTATTGTCAAAGGCTTTGCCGGGATAGGCGGTTAGGGTGTTGTAACTGCCGCGATTGACAATGCCGAGCGCGTCGTCGCCCGCAATGTCCCGGGTGAAGCGGATGCAGCGCGTGCAGAGAATGCAGCGTTCGTCATCGAGCACGATACGCGGGCCGAGGTCCACCGCTTTGGGCTTATGCACCTTCGGCTCGACAAAACGGCTCGCGCTCTGGCCGTAGTCCACCGAATATTCCTGCAGCTTGCATTCGCCCGCCTGGTCGCAGATCGGGCAATCGAGCGGATGATTGATAAGCAGGAATTCGAGCACGCCTTCTCGCATCTGCTTCACCGCGGGCGTGTTGGTGTAAATCTCCATCCCGGGCGAGATCGGCGTGGCGCAGGCAATCGCCGGTCGCGGCGATTTGGAAATCTTCGGCGTTCCGTCGGGGTTCATGACCGGCTTGCGGTCCGGGCCGAGCGCCGGCGTGCCGAACTCGACGAGGCACATGCGGCAGTTGCCCGCGACCGGCAGCTTCGGATGATAGCAGTAATGCGGCACGTCCACCTTCGCGGCGGAGCAGGCTTGAATCATCGTGGTCGGAATCGGCTTGCCGGAAACCGGATCCGGCGTCGCCTTCGACACCTCGACTTCCTTCCCATCCACCTTGACCTTGATCTTTTCGATCGCGGGCGGCGCGGG
>CAZFOA010000080.1:0-14460 GCA_964520205.1 uncultured Verrucomicrobiota bacterium
AATACTTAAGCGGTCGAAAACACGCAACGACAAATCTCCCAGGCTCCGTGATTGGAGCGACCCGTTCATCCATAAATCTCCGGGCGCCTTTCTGGCAACAGTACGGATTTCTTTTTTCGCGCTGAAGCCCGATACTGGTCTTCCGATGAACACAAGTTTGGCTTGTGTTTGGAAAGAATCGTTTGGCTGCTGATCCGGACCGAACCGCCGGACACCGCCTCAAAAAAATGGCACAGAGTTTGAACCTGTTAAGCACCTCGGTGCAATGGGGGCTTCTGCGAAGGGGAACCCGGGTGTTCGCCCTCCTGGGAAAAGCGACGCCTGCCGGGGTTGTTGCCTTCGGCCGGCAGGATGTTTCCCGGAGCTGGGCGCTGACCGCTGAACTCGGGTGCCTGCGGCTGGAAAGGCTTTCCGGGGACGAGGAAGTCATCGGAGACCACTTTTTTTTGCCCACGCCATTCTCCTATGAATATGGCATCACCGGCGACAGCGATTCCCCGGAGATGGTTCGCGCTGTTTTTGGATTGCTGCCCTCGGAATTGGATCACCTGGTCACGCTGTTGCGGCGCGGCAGTTTCCCGGTGCTGGGCTACTCCGACACCGATTTGCAATGCGGCATCAGTTGCGGCATCATTCCGGCCTACTGGCCGCACGTCGTGGTTTCGAACCTGGCGGTTTACGGAAACGCGGTTTCTCTCGAAAGTTTCATCCGGATCGTCGTGTCTTCCTTGCCGCAAGGCCATCTGGGCCTCCGCTTTCCCAGCCTGCAATTGGTGATCAAACAGATGCTCAAATTGCTGGTCGTCCGGCGCCGGGGCTTTCCCTACACCAAGGAAATGCTCGAATTGGCGCCCACTCCGGCCCCGGCCGCGAAGTGAGCGGCGGCCCCCGCCCGGCGATCAGGGCAGCGGGATGTCGTGGATTTCAAACGGGAAAGTTTGCACCGCTTCCGGCACGGCGAGCTGAATGACCAGTTGCGTATCCACCGGCGGCGGAGCGGCCAGTTCGGTTTGCTGAAAGTCGTTGGAGGTCCATTTGCTCCTGGTCTGGAGCGGCTTGCCCGCGGCATCCTGAAATTCCATTTCCACGATCCGCTTGTCCGGGTCTTTGAGGTACAGCTGCACGGCATCTTTCGAGCTTGAGACCATGCCGCCGAACATCCCGCCGAACAATTCGCGGAACCCTTCTCCGAGCTTTTGCCCGGCCGCGCCCCCGCCGGCGCTTTGCTGCGCTTCAATTTCTTTCTTCTTGGCCTCGTAGCTCTCCTTGGTCAGATACATCAGCTGGATTTTGTATTTCGCCAAAACCGGATTTGGAATGGCCTCCGCCGGATGCTTCAGCACGCCCTGGATGCGAAGGATGGAACCGTTGGCTTCGGTGGGGCTGAACAACTCCACCTGGCCTTTCAGGATCTTGAGGGTGGTTGCATTGCGCGAAGGATTGCGCAATTTGACCTCGGTCTTGAGCGCGCCGCCCGAATGACCCGGGTTGAACAGGCGCGAAGCCATGTCATCGTCGTTCTTCAACTTCAAATCGCGGCCCAACTCGTCCACCGCATCCGTGATGTGAACCTGCCGCACCGTGCCGGCGTCGGCGGCGGCATCGCCGGTGAATCTCAGCTCCACCTTGCACTGGGCGAAGGCCGAAACTGTGGAGCGGTTATCCGTCACCTCGCCGACGCTGGCTTGGACGGGCGTGGGAGATTTGGCGGCAGTTTGGGCGCAAACGGCCAGGGGCAACGCCAGCAACCAGCCGGCTCCGATGGGGATGACTTTTCTCGATAATTTCATGAGTCAATGGTTGAAGTGATGGAATAGGGGAATCATAACCGGCTGGCAATCTCAAATTAAAGCGGACTGGCATCCCACCCTCGCTGCCAAAATGTCAGTCCCAGACCCCGAGTTGAATCAGTTCCTGGGCTGCTGTTTTCGTCCAGTCGTGACGGTTGGCTTTGGGGCTGGCCGGGCTGGGATGCAGGATTTGTCCGGCGCGAATCTTCAGGTTTTCGGAAACCCATCGTCCACGGTCCGCCGCGAATCGGCCAATCCCGACCAGCCATTCCGGTTGGAGAATTTCCAGGACCCGGCGCAGGTGCCCGTCACAAGCGGCAAAGAGACGATCGCGTTCGGGCCGGGGCAGTTTGTCGGGAGTTTGATTGCGACCGCTCGCCTCGAGGAAGGCCAGCGGACAATAATTCGCCACGAAATGACCGGCAAAGAACTTTTCCGGCGAATCAAAGCGGTTGGCGAAAAGTTTCCACAATCGCCGTCCGCTGACTTCCGAGCGCGGGCAATCAAAACCCAGGATGGGCCGCCGGGGATGTTCCGCAGCCGGCCGTTGGATTTTGGCGCAAATGCCCAGCCAATCGCGCACGGCGGCAACTTCTCCGAAGGGCACCCCGGTTTGCGCCATGCCGAACGGACCGGGATTCATCCCGAGAAAAACCACCCGCTTCCGGCCGTTGCCGAACCGGCGCAGATATTCCTCGTGCGGCTTCCGCGCATAAGCCAGCGGATTGTAGACGTGCGTGACGGGCGGCTGGAATTTCAGCCGATCAACCTCAGCCGAGAGCCTGCGTGCGGCGGCAATGAGTTGTTCGCTTGGGTTACTGATGAGATTCAACCCGCCGGCGGAAGAGTTCGACCTGTGGGTCCGGGTCAAGCCGCGCTGCCGCAGCCTTGTTTTTTTCCACCGCATTCATGTTCGGAACGTATCACAACCCGCCGGTTTCTGTCCATAACTGCGCGGCGTCAATGAGCCTCTCCTCGAAACCTTGCTGGCGGGAACGAGCCGCCTTCCGAAAACCATGGCGCTGATCCGTTTGGGCCTCGCTTTCACCCTCCAGCGCAGCCCGATTGCATCGGACAATGCCGGGCTGAACGATGAAATCCCTTTGGGATTTTTCCCGTCAACCGCTAGGATGCGCGGCGATGTCTGACGCCCGATTCATGCGCCTCGCCCTCCGGCTCGCCCGGCTTGGCTATGGCATGACGTCGCCGAATCCGATGGTGGGCGCGCTGCTGGTGAAGCGCGGACGAATCATAGGGCGCGGCTGGCATCGGGGCGCAGGCTTGCCGCACGCGGAAATCGAGGCGCTTCGCGATGCGCAGAAGCGCGGTTACTCGCCGCGCGGCGCAACGCTTTACGTGACCCTCGAGCCGTGTTCCACGCACGGTCGCACGCCGCCCTGCACGGACGCCATCGTCGCCGCCGAAATCAAGCGGGTGGTGGTCGGGGCGGTTGATCCCAATCCGAAACATGCTGGCCGGGCTTTCCGAATCCTGGGGCGGGTGGGAATGGAAGTGGAAGTCTTCGATGCCTATCGCGAGCCGAGGGCAGGCTCGTCAACAGCCGCGACCCACCCAACTCTGGCCGGCGATTGCGCCCGCCTCAACGAACCATTTAATCATTGGATCGTTCAGCGCACACCATTCGTGACCGTCAAAGCCGCGATGACACTCGACGGCAAAATCGCCACCGCGAACGGCGAATCGAAGTGGATTACGGGCGCGGAAGCCCGCGCTTACGGGATGAAACTGCGGCAGGGAGCGGATGCGATCCTGGTGGGAGTGAATACGGTTTTGAACGACGACCCTTCGCTGACAATTCGTCCGCCTGGCAATTCCAGGGGAAACATTCAACAATCAACATCCAACATCCAACATCCAATGCGGAGAAGGATCGTGCTGGATTCGATGGCGCGGACGCCGTTGGCGGCAAAGGTGGTGAGTGATGAATTCGCACCCTGGACGACAATTGTTGTGAGCAAGCGTGCGCCGAAGAAGCGCGTTGCGGCGCTGGCGGGAAAAGTGAATGTCCTTGTCGCGCCAACTCAAAAGGCAGGGCGGGCGGTCTTCAGCCCGCGGCGGCGCGCACGGAGCGACGCGCCCTGCCGAAAAATCAACCTGCGTTGGCTCCTGAAAATTCTGGGCGGCGAAAAAATCACCAGCCTGCTCGTGGAAGGCGGCGGCGAAGTCAACGCGTCGTTCCTGCTCGGCGGTTTGGCGCAGCGCATCGCGTTCTTCTACGCGCCAACAATTCTCGGCGGACGCGATTCCCGCAAGGCCGTCGCCGGAGAAGGGGTCGCGCGTCCGGCCGAGGTTCTGGAGTTGCGGGATCTGGAATGGCGCAAACTGGGGCGGGATCTGTTGCTCACGGCGCGGGTCGGTTAGGTTGCCGGTTCCCGATTGCAGGATGGCGCGCGAAAAACTTGCAACCAGCAACCGGCAACCGGCAACATCATCCCATGTTCACAGGCATCGTGGAAGAATCGGGAACCGTCGAGCGAATCCAGCCGGCGAAAAAATCCATTGAATTGACGGTGCGCGCCAGGCTTTGCGGGCGCGGCTTGAAAATCGGCGACAGTCTGGCGGTCAACGGTTGCTGCCTGACGGTCGTGAAGCTGGCGAGTCGAGGGAAGCACAAACTCGCGCAATTCGATTTATTGCAGGAAACCTGGCGGCGCACCAATTTGCAATTCGCCAGGCCGGGTTCGCTGGTGAACCTCGAACGGTCCTTGCGCGCCAATGGCGAACTGGGCGGCCATTTCGTCACCGGCCACATCGATGGCCTGGGCAAAATCGTCCGCTGGGAGAGGGCCGGGCAGGATCATGTGCTGGACATTGCCGCGCCGCAGGAGGTGATGCGGTACGTGGTGGCCAAAGGGTCCATGGCCGTGGACGGCATCAGTCTGACGGTTGCCGGCGTGACCCGGAAAGGGTTCCGCATCTGGATCATTCCGCACACTTACGCGGTGACGGCATTGCGGGAGCGGCGCGCGGGGGATGCGGTGAATCTCGAAGCGGATTTGCTGGGCAAATATGTCGAGAAATTTATCGCTTTGCGGGCGCAGGCAGGAACCGCCCGCCTGAGTCCTGGGTCATGGACGCCGGGGCAATCTCGGTGACGCGGCCGACCATGATTTGGGAATCATTTCCCAGCGCATCTTTGTAGGTGTAAACGTTCCCGTTGAGTTTCGGCTTGCTGCGAGCGCCGATTTGCGCGCCGTTGCTGAGCGTGATCACGTAGTGGCGGGCACAGCCGCCGAGCATCAACAGGAGGGCTGCTGAAAACACGAGCACTTTCTTCATGACAAAAACTTGCTTGCCGGACAGTGTTGGGTGGGGGTGAACCTTGACTGGCGCGCGGGGGCGGGTCAATTGAACCGGCTGGTGGTTTGATCTTTGGCCTTTTCCTGCTCCAGCCGCTCGCGAACGAGCAGCAAGGTGGCGCGGGTCATATGGCGCATTTCCTCGTCGCGCGTTTCCAATTCTTTTTCAAGTTCGCCGATGCGCAGTTCATAGGCCCGAATGCGTTCCTGCAGCGGCAAGTGCAGCGAGGACAACCGCGCTTCGAGTTCAGCCAGTTCCGCCTGGGCCTTTTGCTGCGCCTCGATCAGTTTGCTCCGTTGCGAGTAAAGTCCCTGCACCAGGCTTTGCTTGGCGAATTCGGCAAGCTCGATCGCCATTTTGTCACGCAGCGCCTGCGCCTCCGGGTCCGCCGAGGCTTCGAGCACGCGCGTCTTCAGGACCGAATCGGCGACGGGTTCGGCTTCTGACGTCAAGCTGATCTGCGGCGGGGAAGGGGCGGGGGTCGGCAGCAGCGCCCGGGCTGTTCCCAGGCCGCTCCGTCGCAACATGACGATCAACCACGTCAGCAGAAGGGTGATCGCGATGAGCGCGCCGGCGATGCACCAGGCCGCGGCGCTCCAGCCGCTTTCGGCCTCGCGCGGGGGTGTTTCGGCTGCGGTTACGGCGTTCATCGGCGGAGGCACGGGCGCTGCGACCGGCGTGGCGACCAGTTTGATGTCATCCAAAAAGAAAGGGTTGGTTTCGCTGGTGCCGTGCATCTGGAACCAAACGCCCTGGAAATTGGTTTTGTCCTGCGCATTCAGCAGCGCGAGCGGCACGACGAATTGCTGCCATTCGTTGCTGGGCAGGGGCGGCAGCAGGTAAATGGACTGGGGATTGGTTCCCAGCATCGACCGCATTTGCAGGACTTGTCCGCCCGGATCGCCGCCGTTGGCCCAAAACGAAATATTCGTGTAGGCGGTGGTGTCGAAGTTGCGGTGGCGCAGCCAAAGTGCGGGCCAGCCGCTGGGATTGGCCGGTGGACTGACCTTGATGGAAAAGCTGCCGGAATGCACCGGCGACGTGTTGTTCAGGCTGTGCGGCAGCCAGCTCCAATCGTCGAAGCCGCTGTTCAACTGGTCGGTGTAGACCGGCAAATCCGTTTCCGCCCGCGCGGCGGCGGCGATCAACACGAGCGCCAGCAAAAAAGCCGGCCGGTTGGAACGGATGGGCAGTTGCATATGCCCGCATTGTGGCGGGTGCGCTGCGGGTGCGCAATGGTAAGTTTGCCGGGCGAACATTTTTGCGCCCAACCCGGCGTAGCGACCGATCGCAAAGACGCCGCCGCACGCCGTCCAGGCCAGGGAAACGGGCGGTCGAATCGAGATGCGCCGTGTTGTGACGCGGCCGTTCGCGATCCAGGATTGGGTTCGGAAGCGGTTTCAGGCGGCCCACGTCTTGGGCGCATCGCGGTGCGGAGGTGCCATGGATCCCAATCGGGATGGGATGGGATGGAGGAGGGAGCCGCGAAGATCAGGCCTCCCCGATCTCATTCCATAGCGGTTTGAGACTGGGGTTGCTCTGCACCATTTGCGCGACTTCTTTCTTGTCGGCAAGACTCCTGGCCTTGTCGAGCCACAGCAACGCCTCACTCAAGTTGCCCTGCTGGCAGGCGTAACACGCCAGGCTGTAGCGGATGAGGTATTCATTGGGAAACTTGTCCACGACCGAAAGAAGGATGCTCCGCGCCTCATTGATCCGCTTCAATTCGTAGAGGGCGCACGCCCAGTCAATCCAGCCAAACGGGTTGCCCGGGTCAACAACCGTCAGCGCCTGGGCTATCCCGGCGGCCATGATCCATTGATTCGCCGACGCGCAGACGTAAAAGCGGGTCTGTAGAACACTGGGATGCGCGCAGAGATACGCGTCGATCTTTTCCAGTTCCCGATTGGCTGAGATCCAGTCGCCCAGGCCGAGCCAGCCTTCCGCGGCATTCAAGTGGTGACTGTCCGGTGGTTCCAGTTTCTGCATAATGCCAGCGTGGTTCGGCTTATCGTCCACCGGAAAAACCGCGCGCCGCCAAAATCCCGGCGCACGGATTAACCGGCCTTCTGCGGGTTTGGTCGCAGGCCAGTAATGACACCTTAACACGGATGCGGGTGCTTGAACATCCGGGGCGGTGCTGGAAATGGTCCAAGGGTTTATCCGGGTGCGGCCGGGGTGTTGGCGCGGTGCGCCGATGGAGCCGGGCCGCAGACCCGAGGCGACAGCGGATGGGGGACGGCCCCTCCCGATACGGCTGGTTGACGCTGCATTTCATCGGCAGTACCCTTTTCTTATGAGCGATGCGATGGAAATTCAACAGCCGGGCGCGGATTGGCTCCAACTCCGGAAGCCGATGCCAGGCCCGCAGTTCGATCCGCTGGCCAAGGAAATCTTCGCTCTAAAAAAGCAGCTCCACGCCGTCATTCTCGCCCACAATTATCAGGTGCCGGAAATTCAGGACGTGGCGGATTTCGTGGGCGACTCCCTCGGGCTTTCGCAACAGGCGGCGAAGACCGACGCGGACGTGATTGTGTTCTGCGGGGTCCATTTCATGGCCGAGACGGCAAAGATTTTGAACCCGGACAAAATCGTGGTATTGCCGGACAAGGACGCGGGCTGTTCGTTGGAACAAAGCTGTCCCGCGAACCAGCTGCGTGAGTTTCAGAAGACCAACCCCAATTTTTATACCGTCACCTACATCAATTGCAGCGCGGAGGTAAAAGCGCTCAGCGATGTCATCTGCACCAGCGGCAACGCCGTCAAGATCGTCAAAGCGTCTCCGCCGGACAAGGACCTGCTGTTCGTGCCGGACGAAAACCTGGGCGCGTGGGTGATGGAACAGACCGGGCGGCCGATGACGCTGTGGCGCGGCAATTGTTACGCGCACATCGAATTTCGCCGGGACAGCCTGGTGCGGCTGCGCCGGCAATTCCCCGGCGCGAAAGTCGTTGTGCATCCCGAGAGCCTGCGCGAAGTGCGCGATCTGGCCGACGCCGTTTGTTCGACGGAAAAAATGATCGACTACTGCAAGACCAGCCCGGCGAAGCAGTTTGTCATCGTGACCGAGTCGGGGATCATCCATCGGATGCAGAAAGAATGTCCGGGCAAGGAATTCCTCTGCGCGCCGGCGTTCGACGTGATGCGGATGCCGTCGGACCACTGCCGTTGCAGCGAGTGCAAATACATGAAGCTGAACACGCTTGAGAAACTGCGCGATTGCATGAAACGCCTCGCCCCGCGCATCGAGCTGCCCGCGCCTATCTTGAAGCGCGCCCGGCTCCCGATCGACCGGATGCTGGAGATTTCGGCGCGTTGACCCGCTTCCTTTTTTGTCACCGCAACGTCACCGCGCCGACATGGGTTCGCCACCGATTCAGTCCAGTCTTTTCCCGGCAGATGGATATCGTTTTAAAGGAGGAATTACGTCGCAAACACGGCTAACTCGAACGGCAGCGCCCGACACCGGGGCGCTGCCTTTTTTTTCGGGAGCGATGACGCTTTTGCGTTGGTTATCTGACGGGAAAGGTTATTCTCCGGCCGGCCAATTGAATTGAATTTTATGCTCGTGTCAGATTTGCGGAACCCTTCAACGACCTTTATGAGAAACATTCTTTCGGCTCTCACCTGCCTGGTGTTGCTTGGCGCCGGCTGCCGGTTGTTCCAACCGCAATCCCATCCCGATTCCCTCGACAATGCCTCCGCCCAGACTTGGAGGGTGACGGCCACCTTCACTTCCGGTCCGGAGCAAACCTTTGAACAGGCTCCGGACTCATTTCATGATTTCGGCAAAACGGATCAGGGCCAGGTGGCGGTGTTGACCCGGGTCGTCGCGGTTTCCCAGAGTCCTCATCCGGTCACGTATTTGTTGACGGCCCGCGACCTTTCGAGGATGCGCGGGGCCTCGCCCGGAGCGCTCATGCTGGTGATTTACGATGGCGGCATCGCCGGCCTGTCTCCGGGAACCAAACAGACGCTGGAGAAACAGTTGTTTAACCATCCATACGATCGCCAGGAATACTTTCGCCTGTTGCGGGTCGAGGAAGGCGCGGCCCTCCTGTGGACGCGTCACGCCGTGAAGGGCCTGTAGGCGCGTCCGGGTTGAGTCCGTCACGAGTTCTGGAGTCATCTACGAACCGAATGCTGCGGTGATTTTGGGCTGTTGATGGGTCGGTTTGACAAAGCGGCCGGCGCGGACATTTTGGGCTTGAGCGACGGGCGGCTTCGCGATACTCATCCGCCAACGGATGAACCGCAGGCGCTGCACAAAACCATGGCTTCTGCCGCCAGCAGTTGTTTTCTGGTTGCTTGTTGCCGCCAACGCTTTCGCCAAAGAGCACTATGTGCGCCCTTACAGCCCGCTTCCGACGCCGCCTTACGGGGATTGGGATACCGCCGCGGAAACGATCCAAGACGCCATTAACGTGGCTGGTGCGGGAGATTTGATTCTGGTGACGAACGGGGTCTATCAAACCGGCGAGCGGGTCGTCTGTGGAAACGCAAGGAATCGGGTGGCCTTGACGGTCCCGGTCACCGTGCGGAGTGTCAACGGACCCGAGCAGACTATCATCAAGGGTTACCAAGTGCCCGGCACAACGAATGCCAACAGCGCCGTGCGTTGCGCGTACCTTACCAATGGAGCGGCGCTGATCGGATTTACATTGAGCGGCGGCGCCACCCGGGCGGTCGGCAATGCGCGCTTCGACCAGGCCGGTGGCGCGGTATGGTGCGAATCGGCCAGCGCGGTTGTTTCCAATTGCGTGCTGGTGGGCAACGGGGCCCACGCGTTTGGCGGGGGAGCGTATCGGGGCACACTGAGCCATTGTGTGCTCGCCAACAACGCCGCGAAGGAACAAGGCGGCGGGGCTTTCGAATCCATTTTGATCAACTGCGCGGTCACCGGAAATTCCGCCGGCAATTCGGGCGGCGGAACGTTTGCCGGCAAACTGACCAACTGCACCGTCGCCGCCAACTCGGCGGGATGGTCCGCCGGTGGAACCGATTCCAGCAAGTTGCACAATTCCATTGTGTATTCCAATTCCGCTCCCGACCAGGCCAACTGGTCCATGGGCCTGATGAGCTACTGCTGCACCGATCCGCTGCCTTTCGGCGTCTGCAACATTACCGACGATCCCCGGTTCATCAATCTGGCCGCCGGCAACCTGCGCCTCCAATCCAACTCCCCTTGCATCAACTCCGGCTCTAGCGACCGCAAAACCGCCGGGACTGATCTGGATGGAAATCCGCGCATCGCCGGAGAGGTGGTGGATTTGGGCGCCTACGAATTCCAGACGCCAACCTCGGTTATTTCCTACGCCTGGCTTCAGCGATACCAATTGCCCACGGATGGCTCCGCAGATCGCGCCGACCCCGATGGCGACGGCGCGAACAACTGGCAGGAATGGCGGGCGGGAACCAATCCCACCAATGCTTTGTCCGTGCCCCGCCCGTAGAATGGCGCCTCCGCCGGGCCTTGAATCCGCGAGCCGGATCCCTTGAATATTGAAGGGGGATACGACTGACGTTCGCCGGTGAATGTGGCTAAAGTTGCGCGCTGTTTTTGCCGATAAACCATCGACACGCTCTTGAAATCCTTGATCAAAAGCCGCCGACTGCATAACCCCGTTGCGCTCGGGATTCTGCTGTTCAGTCTTGGCCTTGTCGCCCCGGCCCTGGCTCTCGATCCCGCCAAGGATGTTTTCCAATATAACCTCCGCTCCTGGACCCGCCAAAATGGTCTCCCCGCCAACAGCGTCAGTGCCATCACCCAGACTAAAGACGGCTATCTCTGGCTGGGCACACCGGTCGGACTGTCCCGTTTCGACGGAGTTGAATTCAAGCCGCTCAACCTGGACCGGTTTCGGAGCACGATTGTGACCAGCCTGTCCCGCTCCAGACTGGGTGGTTTGTGGTTCGGCCTGGAGAGCGGCGCGTTTGGTTTCTGCGACGGATCGGACGCCTCACCGCGCGGAAGGACGGAGTGGGGCGGATCAAATCTAACGGTGCATGCGGTGCTCGAAAACCGGGAGGGCGATTTCTGGATTGCCGCCCAAAACCTCGCGGGAAGACTCACCACCAATCTGGTCTATGACGCCATTCTCAATACGCCCGGGGGCAAAGACTTTTATGATGCGACGTCGGTTTATCAGGATGCCGAAGGACGCACCTGGATCGGGACCGTGAGCCGGGGGTTGTTCTACTGGCAAAACGGCGTTCTCACTCGATTCGCGGATTCATTGCTGAATACGCGGACAGTCTATTGCCTGGTGGAAGACAAACAGGGGCAGTTTTGGGTCGGAACCGAATCGGGCCTGCTTTGTTTTGATGCCAATTTCCGGAGAAAAGAGATTCCCCTGGCGTCGTTCGAGACCCGTGCCTTGCTGGCGGATCGTCAAGGGGCCGTGTGGGCCGGCACCAGCGGCGGCGGTCTGGTCCGCTATCTGAATGGCACCGCCGTGCCACTGGGGAAAACCAATGGGTTGACCGATGATTTTGTGACCGCCCTGGCGGAGGACAACGAAGGAAGCGTGTGGATCGGAACGCGAAACGGGTTGAATCAACTCAGTGATGTGAAAATTCCCACCTTCGGCAAAACCGAAGGGCTGACAGCGGAAATCAACCTCGCGGTCTGCGCCTCGCAAAATGGAGGGATCTGGGTGGCGGGCGGCGAAGGACTGACCTATTTCGACGGACACGCCCGGCGCTGCGCCTTCAACGACGGATTCGGCAACAACTATGTCAAACGGGTCTTGGAGGCGAAAAACGGAGATCTATACCTCATCAACCGGATGGATGTCGAGGTGCTCTCGGGAGGCAAACTGGTGGCGAGGTATCCGAATCAGACCTGGCCCACGGCGTTGACGGAGGACGCGCAAAGCGTGGTCGTGGCCGTCGGCGGCAATCTCTACAGGGTCGGCACGAATTATTTCACGCCCTACAAGTTCACCGGGAAAATGCCGCTGAAATGTTGGGTGTTTAATCTGGCCACCGGAAGCGATGGCTCCCTTTGGACGGCGAGCGCCGAGGGCATCTGCCGGGTCAAGGATGGAGCCACCGAGACAGTGACGGGACCGGATCCACTGGGAGGGGCCAAGGCGAATTATATTTGCGAAGACAGCGATGGGGTGATCTGGGCCGGATTGGATTCGGGAATCGCCCGGATCAAGAACGGCTCGGTGCGTTTTATCACCCGAAACGACGGTTTGTTCGACAACCTGATTTACGCCATCGTCCCCGACAATTGTGGGGCGCTTTGGGTGGACTCCGGCCGCGGCTTCTTTCGCGTCAGCCGGCGAGGCATGAACGATTTCGCCGACGGCAAAACCGATCGCGTCGAATGTGCGGCATACGACGGCCTGGACGCCGTCAAAACATACGAGAGAAACCAACAGGAAGCGTCCGGATGCAAAACGTCGGACGGGCTGGTTTGGTTCCCGACCGCTCAGGGAATCGTAAGGATCAACCCGACGAATGTCCCCATCAACCTTACCCCGCCGGCGGTGGACGTGGACAAAGTCCGGTTCAACGGGGTTTTGATCGACAAGCCGGACCGGATCGTGGTGGGGCCGGGCAAAGGCGATCTGGAATTCTATTACACGGCGCTGAGCTATGTCGCTCCACACAATATCAATTTCCGATACAAACTGGACGGCTATGACCGGGATTGGATCGACGCGGGCAGCCGGCGGCTGGCGTTTTACACCAATCTCAGACCCGGGCACTATCACTTCCAGGTCGTCGCCGCCAACGCGGATGGCATCTGGAACTCGACCGGCGATTCCGTCGAAATCGAATTGCAGCCGCATTACTATCAAACGGTCTGGTTCCACCTGCTCTGCGGCCTGCTGGCCGGCGCCGCTTTGACGGGGGTTTATAGCTGGAGGGTCAGGCGCCTGCGTCAAAAGCAAAGAGCCCTGCGCCGCAACCGGGATCTCCTGGAAACCCGCGTCACCGAAAGAACCGCCGCATTGGGACAAGCCAATGCCTCGTTGATCCAGGAGGTCGAACGACGCAAACTTGAAGTCGAGCAACGCATGCGGGCCCAAACCGAGTTGGAATGCCAGAAGGCGACTCTGGAAAAGGAAATCGAAGAGCGCAAACGAATGGAAAAAGAGGTCGAGCGCGCCAACCGGCAGTTGCTCGATGCCTCCCGCCGCGTCGGCCAGGCCGAAGTGGCTTCCGGCGTCCTGCATAACGTCGGCAATGTCCTCAACAGCGTCAATGTCTCCACCACCGTCATCTCCACCCGCCTGCGCCAGATGCAGGTCGCCAATCTCGCGAAAGCCGCGCAACTCCTGCAAGACCACGCCGGCGACCTCGGCCAATTCCTCACCTCCGATCAAAGGGGAAGCAAACTGCCGGTCTACCTGGGAAAACTGGCCCGCCATCTGGGCCGGGAACAAGACGAACTGGTGGCGGAACTCAAGGAGCTGGCTGATAATGTGGAACACATCAAGGAAATCGTGTCCATGCAGCAGGCTTACGCGTCCGTCTCGGGCGTGATGGAAAAGGTGATCGTACCCGAACTGGTGGAAGGCGCCCTAAACATGGAATCGGGCGCGTGCTCGCGGCTCCACATCAGCCTCGTGCGCGACTTCGAAGAGGTGCCCAGCCTGATCGTGGACCGGCACAAAGTGCTCCAGATTCTGATCAATATTCTGCAGAACGCGACGTTCGCTTGCGAAGCCGGCGGCCGACCCGACAAGAAAATCATCGTGCGGATCCACCGGCGCGTTCCGGATCGCGTGACGATTGAAATCGCCGACAACGGCATCGGGATACCACCGGAGAATCTGACCCGCATTTTTTCGCACGGGTTTACGACGCGCGAGAACGGGCATGGGTTCGGGCTTCACAGCGCGGCCTTGGCGGCCAAACAGATGGGGGGGACCTTGGCAGCCCGCAGCGATGGCTCGGGCAAGGGCGCGACCTTCGTTCTCGAACTGCCTTTCAAGCCGGCGGCTGCCCAGCCGGATATTCAGCGCGAAGCAAGTCCGTCCCAGGACAACAGTTCGGACGCGTCCTGACACAAGACGAGGGGACTGCCGTCGCGCATTGCGATTCTTTCCCGGCACCGCGGCGCTGCAACCGGGTCGATTTCACGGGAATAGCAGGCAATTCACGAAAGATTTCAATGTGGGTCGAGTGAGGGCTTGACGTTCTCCCATTAACTGGCACATTACGCGGCTCGATACGATAGATCACCGGTTCGACTTCACGAATCACGAATCACGGATCAGGAAACAGCAAATGCAGCATATTCGGAACATCGCCATCATCGCCCACGTGGATCATGGCAAGACGACGCTCGTGGATTGTTTGCTCAAGCAATCCGGCACCTTCCGCGCCA
>CAZFOA010000081.1:0-14337 GCA_964520205.1 uncultured Verrucomicrobiota bacterium
GCTGCAAATCAACCGCGAGCCGCCGGGGGCAAAGCGGCGCAGGACCGTCCACTAGAGAGCGTTTTCAAAAAAGCTGTAGCCGGAGCGGGGCGTTTACGCGCTTCAACGTCGCGTCCCCATTCGATTTCGAAGCGGGCTGAAGCCCGCGCTCCCCTGCGTGAAATGCTGTGGAGCGGCTACGGTTTTGTTTGAAACGCTCCAGGAATTTGGTTTTGGAAGGGCTGTAAGCCGAATTTTGTCTTCCCCGAAACCTTTCGAGGGAGAGAATCATTTGTCTTGGCAGCCAGTACCCGGGACTCGTCCCGCAATACGAGACATGGAACGGGCCGCTCCGGAGTCCCCTATTTGGCCTTGCACCCGATGGGGTTTGCCGTGCCTCCGCGCTTGCGCTTGGAGCGGTGGGCTCTTACCCCACCTTTTCACCCTTGCCTCTCTGCAATCTCAAATTTGAAATTTGAAATCTCAGAGAGGCGGTCTGTTTTCTGTGGCACTTTCCGTCGGAACGCCTCGCGGCGTTGCCTCCCGCGTGTGTCCCCGGCTTAGCCGGGGTTACGCGGCATCGCGCCCGGTGGTGTTCGGACTTTCCTCTTCCCCCGAATTGCTTCGGGAAAAGCGATTCTCCGCCCTTCCAAAACCGACACGACATTAACCGGAAACTCAGTCTTTGGCAAGCCGGCTTCAGCCTTGGGGCATTTCTTCGCCTTGGCTTTCTTGATTTGAGACGCAACTTCAGCCGAAACCTCCAGACGCCGTGAAAATCCACCGGGACGAGCCCCGCTCAATCCGCGACAGCCAGGGTCATGTCGCGCGTGTAGTAGAGAATCCGCCCGCAGTTGATGCACGTGACCAATTCCTTCTGGGCCTGGCAAGTGACGAGCACCTGCGGTTGGAGGCGCATGTGGCACCCGCCGCAGACGCCATGTTGCACGCCCACGACCACATTTTCGCCCTTGTTCTTGGCCAGACGCTCGTAACGGACCCGGATCCCTTGGTCCTTCACCGCGCGGGCCAAATCGTCGCGGTTGGTTTCCAGCCCGGCCAATTCAAGCTTTAAGTTCGCCTCGCGGGCGGTGAGTTGGGCGACCTGGTCATCCATGAGATTTCGGGCATCGTTCAGCGCCCGGGTGGACGCCAACACTTCTTTTTGCGCGATTTCGGCCTGCTCCATCAATTCAATTTCCTGGTCTTCGATTTTGTGGATGGCTTCCTTGCACATTTCGATTTCATGAGCCAGGGCGCGATACTCCTCGTTCTTCCGGGTTTGCAGCTGCTGGTTGGCGTATTTGTCGATCAACTGCTTCTTGGCATCCACTTCCAACTCGAGATCTTTGCGGCGCGATTCGAGTTCCTTCACCGTATGCTTGGCTCGCTCCAGGTCGGCCTGTGAATCCGCGGCCTTGGTCTTAAGCTGGTTCCGTTCCGGCTCGATGTGCCCCAACTCGGTTCGCACGCGCCCGATCTGTTTGTCACGGTCTTGCAGTACCAGCAGTTTTTCAATCGTCTCACGCATTTTGTCCGATACCTTCTCAAATTCAATGGACAAAACAGATTATCCGCCGGCTCGGCGCAAGTCAATGCGCAGGAATAGACGGGAGTGTCTTCATCTGACCGGAGCGCGGAGCATTGCTCCGCGTGGACTCGATGTATATCCTGGCGGAGCAATGCTCCGCGCTCCGAGATCTCCAAATTCAGCCACTGCCCAATAAACAGTGCGATTGGAAGTGAGGGCGAGCTCAGGAACGTGGCTGTGAGCCTCAGCGCGTTTGAATCGATCACGAGTCGTGGTGGATTATTCCGAGTGCAAGATACGCGGCAAAGCGCGGCGGGTCACAAAGCCGCGCCCCGGCATCCCCTGTCGTGGCGCACAACGACACGTGGTAAGATTTGCTTGCGACCGGCAACGGCCTTCAGGGCGAAATCAGCCGGAAGAACACACTGCCGTTGGCGTTGTCCACCGGCACCGAGAACCAGTTGGTCGCCCCGGACCCGGGCAGCGTCACCCAATTCGTGCTCAGACCCGTGCCCGGCCCATTGGTCTGCGCCTGCACTTGCCAGCCCAGGTGATCCGCGGGCCAGCTCAACTGCAGTTGCCCCGCCACCAGACTGACCCCCATCTGCGGCGCTATCAACGGAACCGCTATATGCCCCGTAAATTGAACTTCCGCCACGTCCCCGTAAGTGCCCGCCGCCGCCAAATACCGCACATACCGGTACGCCGTCGTATCTGAAATGACTTGCGTCGTCAGAGTGCCTGTCGGCGGAACGCCGGTGATGGTAAACCAGGTCACCGCATCACTGAAATCCGCCTGGTTCGCCCCTTGAAAAACTCCGCCGGTCATCCGGCTGCCAAAGAAATCGCGCGGACAGTAACTCACCTGGGTGATCACGCAATTGGTCCCGCTCCCAAAATCCAATCCCACCCAGTTCCCATCCGGTCCTGGTCCGTCAAAGTAGGTGGTCAAATCTCCATCCATCGCCAGTTCCTTGGTGTGGCCCAAGCCCCCGAACGATCCGCTCGTCCCGATGATTGTTCCCCCGGTCAACAGATGCACAAAAGACGGCGTCGCGGCGGCCTCAGCGGAATTGAAGCCTTCACCCGACGAATTCGTGCCCGAAACGACGTAGTAATAGTTCGTGCCATTGAGCAACCCGCTGTCCGTGTAGGTTGTATTGGTCAACCCGGCGGCGAGGCTTGAATACGGCCCGCCGCTGGTCAGCGAGCGTTTGAGATTGTAAGCGGTGGCTCCCGAGGCGGCGCTCCAGGACAAGTTGACCAACCCGTCCCCCGCGATCGCCACCAAATTGGCCGGTGCCTGAGGTTGTGCCAGATCACCGTAGAGAACCCCACGTCCGCTCGCTGCGACGTAACATCTGCCATAAACGCGCGGATCACCTGTGAGCTGCTTGATCCAGCCGAACTGGTGTTGGTCGTCATTGATCCTGACCCAGGTCGAGCCCTGGTCATCCGAGCGGTAAATGCCCCAGACACTGCTGATCTGACCGTTGATGTAGATGGCCGGATAGCTGTGCCCCGGCGCGGCTTTGCCGAAACCAACCGAGCCGGCTTGTTGGACGGTGCTCAACCGGGTGAAATTGGCGCCCGAATTCGTGGTAAACCAAAGGCCCCCGGTTGTGGCCACCCAGACATGGCCTTCGAAACCAAACACCGCGGATGGTGTGAATCCCCCGGAAGCGAATGCAGTCTCGGCGGTGTAGCTGACGCCCCCATCGGTACTGAGATACAACCTCGAATTGGCGTAGATATAAAACTTGCTGCTGTTCACACGGTCGGCAATCGGCACCAGGGAACCGGTCGGACCGCCGGTGGAGGCAGTCCACGACGCGCCGTTGTTCGCCGAGTAATAGGCGATGGAGTTCTGCGGGATCCAGACCATCCGGCTTCCGTTGGCCGAGACGCTGACGTACCCGGCCCCGTTGGCGGTGGTGGACGGACGGCTTGAAAAGTCGCTCCAGCTGGTGCCATTGTTCAGCGAATAGCCGCCATACGGCGTCTCCGCAAACGTGCGCACCATGACCGCCGGATTGAGCTCCGCGAAATCGATTGAAATCGAGGTGACTCGATGCGTCGCGAAATAGTCGGTGACCGGAGGAGAAACATCCAGGTTGTAATGACGGAAGCCGCCAATGTCTCCATGGACGCTCAAAAGTGAAGGACCGCTTGAAGGACTGGCGATTGCGGACGGGACCAACTCTTCCAATCCGTCGTTGTTGAACGCCCAGTTCACAGTTCCATTGGAATCCGCCGCCGTCAGGTTGGTGCAGCCGATGATGCCGTATCCTGTGATGAACAGCGCGTGATTGGAATCGAACGGATCGATCTCGACGTCACCCGCCCAGTGGGAGTTCCGCGCGACCGACCAGGGAGCCGAGGCGGTGGAAGGCTGTCCCGACAGCGTTGCTTTCCACGAGGCGCCGCCATTGATGCTGCGGTAGATCTGGTCGCCGGGCGGCGAGGGAGACCATCGATCCATGGTGCTGACCAGCAGCGTGGTGGGATTTTGCAGGTCCACCGACACTCCGGCGAAGCCGCCCTGACCGGTCGGCGGTGTCACATTGGCGGAAGCGAGTGTGGATAGATTGAGTTTCCAGACGCTGCCGACGCTGATGTTGTTCGGACCGCAGTTGTCATCGTAGGTGAGATACATGTTCCCCAATCCATCCTGCGCCGCATGGTGCGGCATTTGGGTGGAAGGCGCGCCGACGGGAACGTTGGTCCAGGTGACGCCGCCGTCGGTGCTTTCGTAGAGATTGTTGATGGGTTGGGAAACGCCCACGAAAATGACGGGCGTCGCGCTGCCCGGGGTGCCGCTGTTTTGAACAAACTGCACAAACACCAGGCCTGCTCCGTTGGCGGTGGTGTTGACTGGAAAGCTGTTCACCTTCGACCAACTGCTTCCATAGTTGACACTTTTGTACAGCCCGGTGTCGCGTGATCCATAAAATAGAAGGCTGTTCAGGTTCGGGTCCACCGCCAGCCTTTCGCCGTTGCTCCGACCGTCGTTATTCGCGTGCATCGCGAACGGCGGGGTGACGCGGGCAAACGTGGCGCCCTGGTTCGTGGAAATGAAGATGGCATTCGGCGTCGGATAATCGGCGCAAGCCAGGTAGAGCCGGTTGGGATCAGAAGGGTCGATCGCAAGGCTCTCCACACCCATCAGAGTCGGCTCATTGTTCGCGTAGGCAAGGAAGTCCAGTAAAGGAATCCAACTGTTGTTGGTGGAATTCCAACGATACGCGCCGCCGACATCGGTGCGGGCATAGATCAGGCCGCGCGCGTTCGGATGCGTGATGATCCCTGAGACAAACCCGCCGCCTTTGATCTGCACCGACTTCCAGTTGTTAGGCTGTCCCCAGGCCATTGCCGCCCACAGAAAAATTCCAATGCCAAAACATGCGGCTCGAAAGGTGGCGGTCCGCAAATACCGCCCGGCTGACAACTTCATCATTCGAGAACAACGTACCACATGTTGACCATGATTAGCAAGCCTTTTTCATCGTTCCGAGCCGTTTTGAGCGCTTTTGACTTACCGCTTTGAGGCCGAGGCGGGTTCGCCGTAAATGATGCCGCGGCCGCCGGTGGCAAAGTAAACCCGGCCATAGAGGCGCGGATCGCCGGTCACGCGATTGACCCAGCCGAACTGGTGCAGATCGTCGTTGATGCGGACCCAGGTTTGACCGGTGTCGTCGGAACGAAACAGGCCGGAGACTTGATCCACCGTGCCGGCGAGGTACAAGGTCGGATAATTTTTTCTCCCGGCCGCCTTTCCGAAGCCCAACGAGACGGCCTGCTGGACCTGGTCCCCCACCTTCATGAAATGGATGCCGCCATCGGTGGAATGGAAAATGCCGCCGGCGCGGAAGGCGAGCCACAGATCGCCTTCGCGACCCGGCGCGACAGACAACCCTGCGCCCTCGCCGCCGCCGCCGCCAAATCCGCCCGCATAGCCTTCCGACTTCGAGAAAGTCACGTCCGTGCCGGAGAAGCGGAGAGCGCCGTCGAGGCTGACCATGATTTTGCCGGCCCGTGGGTCGTACGCATAAAACCGCGCCGGATTCACGGGGTCGGCGGCGACACGCAGGCCGGTTGAAAGTCCCGCACAGGCCACCCAATGTGCCCCGCGGTCCACGGAGAAATACGGCGCTTCACGGCGTGGAGTCCACACGATCGTGTTGCCATTGGCGGAAATGGCGATGGCGCCGGCCCCGCCGCTGTTTGGGGGTTCGCCGGCCAACGGCCTCCAGGTTTTGCCCCCATCCAGCGAAATCGCCGCCCGCGCCACGCCCGGCCGGCCGCTTCCGGTGCGAACAACTATTTTGGCGTTCTTCCCGGCAAATGCCAGGTCTTCCGTGTTGGAATATCGCGGCCCGGCGAAAGTGCCCTGCGCGGGTGAAACGTTCAAATCGTCGTGCAGGAAGCCGTCGATGTCCCCCACTCCACTCAACAAATGCGCGCCTTGCGGCGGGCTGATCAACGCCAGGGGCACCGTTTCCTCGAGTCCGTTATCCAGAAACACCCACCGCGTCGCGCGGCCCGAGTCGGCTTCCCTCGCGTTCACACAACCCCAGATGCCATAACCGGTGGTGAACAGGACCTGGTCGGAATTGAACGGATTGATTTCGATATCTCCCATCCAGTGAGGGGTGCGCGATCCGGTATAGGGCGCGTTGGAATGGTCCCACCGTGTGTTCTCCTGCCAGAGCTGCGTCCAACTCGCGCCGCCGTTCGTGCTGCGAAAAATTTCGTCGTGCGGTTTCCAATGAGCAAACGTCGTGACCATGAGTGTGGCAGGGCGTTGCGCGTCCACCGCAACGGCTCCATAACCAAACGGTTGGCCCGCGGAATCGGGTTTCTCAGGAGTAATGTCCGTCCAATGGCCATCCTTTGGATTGAATTTCCACACGGCGCCATCGCTCATCGAATTGGGACCCGGCTCCTTGCCGTAACTCAGATAAAGCATCCCGTCCGGCGCCCGAACGAGGTGGTTGGGACGGAATCCAACGGGTTGATCCGGCACCGCCTCCCAGGTGACTCCGCCATCGGTGCTGCGATACAAATTGGTGCCGGTGGTGGATGCCGCCGCATAAAGGCTCGGCGTGGCACTGCCGGGCTGCCCGCTCGACGGGTCGAACCGGATGCACACAATACCGACAGGTTGCTGCCTGAATCCAAACCGGGGACGGGAATTCGTGACGTCGCCGGCTCCAACCGGCGATGCCTGGCTTGACACGATGTTGGGAAACGTTTGAACCTTTTGCCAGGTCACACCCTGATCGGAACTCTTCCACAACCCGTCGGATCGTGAACCGAAGAAAAGGATGTTGCCCTGGTTCGGATCCACCGCGAGCCGTTCTCCATTGAAACGTCCCGACTCGTTGCCGCCCATTTTGACGGGCACGACGGCCCGCTGGAACGTCCTCCCCTGGTCCTCCGAACGCAGGATGGCCGCTTCGCCCTGACTGTAAGTGCCCGCCGCCAGATAAACCCGCTTCGGATCCAAAGGGTCCACGGCGAGGCTTTCGATGCCGGTAAGATTGACGTCCTTCATTCCGATCCAATCGGTAATGGGAATCCATCGCTGCGCGGCAGCATCCCATCGGTATGCTCCACCCACATCCGTCCGGGCGTAGATCAGGTCCTTCTGATGCGGATGGAAAATGATGCCGGTGACAAATCCGCCGCCGCCGATGGCCACATTGCGCCACGTGTAAGCTTCCGAGCCCGCCGTTTCGGCTTGCGCCGGTGCGGTCCATTGCCACAGCCCGCATGCCACGCTGAGGGCGGCGGCGGTTTTCACCAGGTTAAACTTCATATTCATCAGGCCTTCAATTTTGGTAAGGATCGGTCCGCCGTTTCAAGGCTCAATCGTCCAGCGCGCCGCTTCAAAACGGTCGTCCGCTTTCACCCGCACCAAGCCGCCGTCGTAAGACCAGCCGCGAGAGGCCGCGGCCAGTTCGGAAGTTTCCAGGCGCGGCAGCCGGCTGCCCGGCCCTGGAATGCCGCCGGCTTTCAGCGAAACTGATTTCGGCTCCCGCTCCAGCCACACCTCCAGGACCAACGACCGCGCTGCGGGACGATAGGACCCTTCCGGTTCGGAGACTTCAATGGTGATGGATCGGCGGACGCGGTTTTGCTGAAAACGGCGCTTCATAAATTTCCCGCGGGAGTAATCCAGGCTCTCGCCATCGTCTTCATACAGGAATGACTCGGACGCTTTGGCCGGGGCGACGAGCACGCGCAAGGGTTTTCCCGGCATCTCGCCCGTATGTTGGACGACCGGCTGGCGAAAAATGAAGGCGCCGGCCCGGACAAATAGCGGGAGTTGCTCCAGGACCACAGGCACGCGCAGGGAATTGCCGCCCTCGAATCGGCGTCCGGTCCAGTAGTCGTACCAGTCGCCTTCCGGAAGGTAAACTTCGCGATCAACAGCGCCCTCCCGCAAGACCGGCGCCACGAGCAAATCCGAGCCGAACAGGAATTCGTCATCCGCGGCGGCGGTCCCTTCGTCTTCAGGGTATTCAAGAAACAGCGGGCGCATCGCCGGCACACCGGTTTCGCTGGCTTGTTGCATGACGTTGTAAATGTGCGGGAGCAGTTCGTACCGCAATTCAATGGTGCGTTTGTTGATGGCTTCAAACCGGGAACCGAACGACCACGGCTCCTTGTCCGGCGTGCTGAACTCGGTGTGCGACCGCATGAATGGGTAGAAGACCCCGGCTTGCAGCCACCGGGCGTAAAGTTCGCCCGTTGCCGGATGCGCAAAACCGCTGATGTCGCTGCCGACAAAACTAAACCCCGACAGGCCCATGCCCATCAACGTCGGCAGTGATTGGCGCAGCGACGACCAATCCGCCGTGTTGTCGCCCGGCCAGACCGCGGCGTAGCGCTGGCCGCCCGCGAAACTGGCGCGCGTCAGGACGAATGGGCGCCGGTTCGGCCGCAGCTTTGAGAGACCCTCGAACGTGGAACGGCTCATGAGCTGGCCGTAAACATTGTGGATCTCCCGATGATCCGCCGGCTGTCCGTCGTTGTCATGGCGCACGTCCAATGGCATCGTTCCGGTCGCCTGGTTGAAGATCGCCGGTTCGTCCATGTCATTCCAAATGCCCGCAATGCCCGCATCCAGCAAACCTTTGTAGAGCGATCCCCACCATTCACGCGTTGCCGGCCGGCTGAAATCCGGGAAGACACTCGGGCCGGGATTCTTCTCCGCTTGCGATGGCCAGACCGGCCCTTCGAACACCGAGCCGTCCGGGTTCTTCACAAAATGATCTCCGGCGATGCCTTTGTCGTACGCCCCGTAACCTCGCTCCTTCTTCGGATGCGGATCCACAATGCTGACGACGTGAAAGCCCTGCGCCTCCAAATCTTTCAGCATCTTCTTCGGATTCGGAAACCGGTTGGTGTCCCAGGTGAACGGCTTGTAGGCGTCCTGGTAATGGATATCGAGCCAGATCACGTCCGCGGGCACTTTCTTTTCCCGAAAGGTGTCGGCCAGCAGCCGGACCCGCGATTCCGGATAATAACTCCAGCGGCACTGGTTGTAACCGAGCGCCCAGCGCGGCGGCAGCGGCATCCGCCCCGTGAGCGCCGTATACCGCTCCACCACCTGCTTCGGCGCCGGGCCGTTGATGAAGTAATAATCCAGTTCGCCGCCGTCCGCGCCGAACGTCAGCAAATCCTGTCGCTCGCGGCCCACATCGAAAAAGCTGCGAAACGTGTTATCAAGGAAAATGCCATGTGCTTTCCCGTGGCGCAGGACCAGGTAAAATGGAACCGACATATAGAGCGGATCGGTGCTGGAATCGTAAGCGTAGGTGTCCGAGTTCCACATCACGTATTGGTAGCCGCCCAACTTCCAGCCCCGCTTGTCCAACCGTCCATTCTTCTCGCCGAAGCCATACACGTGCTCGTCGTCGCGCAGCCGTTTGGCCACGCGAAATGCCGCGCCGGCCACCGCGATTCCCCGATCGGGATCGTCCGCATCCAGACTTTCCCCGGACGCATCCGCGAACTCAATGCGGAGCGGGGAGTGTTGGACCGTGACCCGCAACGAAGCCGTGGTGAGCGTCGTCAGCGTGGCGGAAGGCGAGCCGATTTTCGCCTTTGCTGACACCACGCCCAAATCGCGATTGACGACCGCGTAAGAATGATCGCGTGCAAACGCGCTGGCCGGCGTGAACCGGACGCGGATGACGTCATCCGAAAGCGGCGTAAGGGCGAGCCTGCCGTGGTCGCTCTGGAAGAGCAGCGTTTTGCCGTCCCAGGCCGGGGCACGCATCGCGCCGAGCGACGACCAGCCTGGGTTCGCCGGCGGCGGCTGAGCGTCGGCCGCGGAGGCCAATAGTCCGGCCTTCACCATAAGAATTGCCAGGGAAAAGATCGACCACGCAGACAGACGAAACAAATCGAGGCTGGATTTGGATTGCATTTCGGACCCGGTTTCACGCGCTGGTTTGATAGATAGCAAACCCTGCGGCGATACTCGACACAATTTTTCACTATGCCGCTCCGCGGCGAAAAAAGAAGCGTTCCGATGAGATAGCGACAGGAGTGATCTGTGAATATCCAACATTCTTCTTGCGCCACGAGAGTCCTGGCCCGGGGTGCGCCCGTCCCCGGGCACAGCGGCATTCGCAATTGCAAGCGCAATGGACTTTTCGCAGACCTTGATCTTGCACGACACTGCTGCAGTCGCGGACGGCTGCACTCCAACACAAGCACACTTCTATTTCACCGCGACGGTCTGCTTCAGCGGCAGATCGGCCGACGAACCGCCCACGCCGATCTCGATATTGTCAGACTCGACGACGAAGGCATGCTGCTTCATGTCCCAATACGCCAGCGACTGGGCTTTCAACAGAAATTCCACCGTCCTGCCCTCTCCCGGCTGCAGCGCGATCCGGCGGAATCCCCTCAGTTCCTGGAGCGGCCGTTCCTCTCCCGATTTGAGATGTTTCACATACAACTGCACGACTTCTTCGCCCGCCCTGTTGCCGGAATTCTTTACGTCCACGCTCACGGTCAACGTGTCGTCTTTGGCCAGCGTCCGGGAGTTGGTCTTCAGGCCGGAATACTTGAAGGTCGTGTAACTCAATCCGTAACCGAAAGGATAAAGCGGTTTGCCCTTGAAATACAGATGCGTCCGGCCGTGGCGGATGTTGTAATCCATCATCGGCGGCAATTGCTTGAGCGACTGCGGCCAGGTTTCAACCAGCCGGCCCGCCGGATTGAAATCGCCGAACAGCACGTCGGCCAGCGCGTTGCCCTCTTCCTGGCTGCCGTGGGCCATGTGAACGATGGCGGGCACATGCTTCTGCGTCCAATTGATGGCGTAAGGAAAACTGGAGATGAGCACGACGACCGTTTTCGGATTGGCCGCATAAACCTGCCGGATCAATTCTTCCTGCTCCAAAGTGATGGATTGCCGGTCAATCGCTTCCTTGCCTTCGCTCGGCACGGATACTTTTCCCCATTCACCTTCCGGATTGCCGATCGGATTGTTGCCCACGCAAACGATGGCTGCGTCGGCCGCGCGCGCGAGCTTCACCGCCTCCCCATTGTCATTGTTCGTGGCGCAGGTCACCGTGACTCCGGGTTCGACCTTGTTTTTGATCCCCTCCAGCGGTGTGATTCGATACGGCGGCGTGCCGCTATACCAATCGAGCAGGACTTCGTTCGCGCGTGGACCAATGACGGCGATGGACTTCAGTTTCGTCCGGTCCAACGGCAGCAGATTCCTGGAGTTCTTCAGGAGCACGATGGATTTCTGCGTCACCAGCCGCGCGGCCGCCTTGTGCTCGTCCGTGGTCCAGGGCTCCGGTTCGCCGGCAGCGCCGATGCGGGCATAAGCGACGTTGGTTGCCGGGTCCAACAGACCGAGTCGGATGAAAACCCGCAGCGTGCCCTTGATGACCGGATCGATGTCGGCTTCGGAGAGGAGGTGGTTGGTCAGCGCGCCGAAAACGGCGGCCCGATGATTGTCGAGGAACTGGTTGATGCCCGCTTTCACACACGCCGCGGCAGCTTCATTCGTGGTTGCGAAATAGTGATGGTGCGTGACCAGGTTGCGCAGAGACCCGCCGTCCGTGCAAATGATGCCGTCCACACCCCATTCCTTCACCACCACATTTTCAATCACGGGCTGGACGGTGCACGGGATTTTATTCCAGGCGTTGTAAGCGGCCATAAAGCAGCGCGCGCCGCCCTCTTGAAAACCCATGCGAAAAGGAACGGAGTAATACTCGCGAAACAATTGCTCGTCGAAATCCGAGGAGGAACCTTCCCTGCCGTCCTCGTTGCTGTTCGCGAGAAAATGTTTCAACAGCGAAGCGGTCTGCCAGTATTTGGGATCGTCGCCCTGGAGTCCCTTGATGAAGGCCACGGCCATGGTTCCGTTAAAAAACGGGTCTTCACCGTAACATTCCTCGGTTCGGCCCCACCGGGGATCCCGGCCCAGGTCCGCGTTCGGCGCGCGCACCACCAGGCTGCCCCGATGAAGTTTTTCGCTCTGAACCATAAAACGCGCTTCGTAGCCTTCGACCGCGCCGGCTTGATGAATGACGTCCGTGTCCCACGTCTCGGCCATGCCGATCGCCTGGGGGAAAATGGTCGTGGGCGTGGGATTGCGCCGTCCCCAGTTGCTCGGGCCACCCATGGCCAGTCCGTGCAACCCCTCAACATGACCCATGGCGCGGATGCCAAGACGCGGGACGCCCGGACGCGAACTCAGGAACGCCACCTTCTCCTCCAGCGTCATCAGGGAAACAATGTTCGTGACCCGGCTTTCAATGGCCAGGTTCGGATCCTGAAACGGGTATTGGTATTGGGCGGAAACCGGGACGGCGGCGGCAGCCAGAAAAAGGCATGCCACCGCCAGCGCCCAAGGTTTTCTGGCAGCGCATTGAGACCATGACCCTCGCCGTAGCGCAGACATTTCTGTCTGCGGGTTCACGGGACATTCCTGTCCCGTCTCTCTGAGTGGCCACGAACTGGCGACTGGAAAGTCGCCAAAACCCGCAGGCTGGGAAGCCTGCGTTACGGAGCAACGCATGGAAATCAAACGCAATCGAGACTTCATACATCCTGCTTCATTGATACCGGTACAGCTTCACGTGCTGGATGCTGTAGTTGTCGCCGCGAAAGCGCAAGGCCCGCCACTCCGGAGTTTCGTCGCCGTTCAGACGCCGTCCCGGGACCCAGTTGCCGTTCACATAGGTGCCTTCCTCAACCGTGCCCAATCCCACGTGGTCGGATTCCCGGTCAGCCGCGGTGAAATAAACCGTCTGGCTCCGGCCCACAACGACGTAATCGTCCGGCCCGACGGAGATGAACAGGCCCGCGACACGCTCCGGCGGAGCGTTGGAGGAAGCGCCAAAGCCGAAGGAACGCGACGCGAACCGGGCTTCGATGAAGTAGTTCCCCAGCCGGATTTTTTGGGTCGAGTTGGTGCCGGTCAGCAAAACGGCCGCCATCGTTCCCCTGCCCTGATGTTCCAGGATCAGCGGCGACACTTGTGCCAGGACCTCGTAAGCGCGGGCGAGTTCGGTGTCGGGACCGGCGGAACGGTCGATGCCAAAGGGCGAAAAGCCAATCGCATCATGGGTTCCGAAGGCCCAGATGGCGTTGGCCACTCCGAACGCATCACCCCTCGATTCCGGAATGAACAGTGGATTACCCGAGCGATTGAACCGGGCGCACAGTTCCTCGAACTCCGGGACGTAGATGTCCGGCGCGAGGATGTCGATCGCCGGCGCTCCGGCCTGCCAGACATTGATCACCTGGGGGAGCGCGCCGCCGCTGGGGTAAGTGCCCGGCCAGGCGTGGTCGCGCTGCTGCAGCCAGGCGTTCACGAACATCGGCAGGTCATATTCCGCCTTGCCCGCCGCGGCGATCGCATTGAGGTAACGGGCGTAGTGCCACGCCATGAAAATTTCGTCCACCGGCCACTTCAGGTTTCGCCAGGCGATTTCATGTTCCTCGGTGGTCATCGGCGGAGTGGTGGTGCGGACGGGGATTTTCACGTCGTCGGGTTTGCCCGGTCCGAAGACTTCCGTCCAGGTGCCGGAGGTTTTGAAACCGTTGGTGGCCCAGACGTCGCGGAACTCGGGAACGAGCGCGTCCCGGTGAGCGACGAGGTAATCCATCAATTCCTTCGGCACCGGCCCGGCAAACGCCTGGTTCGCAGCCGGACAGTAATCGCGCGAGTCGCCGAGGAAACCCGATTCGTTTTCCACCTGGATCATCAGCACGGTATGTTTCTTGCCATCCACCGTGCGCAGATGCCGCAGGAGCGCTGCGAAAGCGCGGGCGTCGGCATCGCGGCTGGCATCGCCCAAGGTCGAGAGGATCGGCAGGCTTTGGCCCTGTTGATCCTGGCCGAGGGGGAACCGCGCCGGATCGTTCTTGACCCAAAGCGGCTGGTAGGTGGACTTGCCGTTCTTCCAACTGGCGAACCAGAGCAAAACCAGGTGGAGATCGTTCGCCCGGGCTTCCTTGAGGAGGCCGTCCACCAGGCCAAATTCAAACTTTCCCTCCTGCGGCTCGATCAGCTCCCAACTCACCGTCGCGAGCACCGTGTTGAGGTGCGTCGCCACAAGCCGTGGCCACAGCGGTTTCATGTAGTCGAGGCTGGAGGCGCTGGAATTGTTCAGCTCCGCCGCAAGGGCAAGGAACGGTTTCCCGTCCACCGTCAACTGCGTCGCGGTGCCTTGTTTCCTCAGGTGAGGCGAGGTGGTTGCGGATTGCGACGGCGAACTGGTCGTCGTCAATATCAGGCCGACGCAGGCGGCAGCCAGGGAATGGAGGCTCATTTTCAT
>CAZFOA010000082.1:0-14305 GCA_964520205.1 uncultured Verrucomicrobiota bacterium
CGATGAGGTAGCTGGGGTTCAGCCCGTTGTGCTCGAAGACCCAGGTCAGCAGCGACGTGGTGGTCGTCTTGCCGTGCGTGCCGGCGACGACGATGGAGCGTTTGCCGCGGATGAAAAATTCCTTGAGCAGTTCCGGCAGC
This sequence comes from uncultured Verrucomicrobiota bacterium, assembly GCA_964520205.1. Classification (GTDB taxonomy): domain Bacteria; phylum Verrucomicrobiota; class Verrucomicrobiia; order Limisphaerales; family BOG-1460; genus CAZFOA01. The sequence continues at coordinate 141 of CAZFOA010000082.1, forward strand.
GAACCGTGCCGCAGCTTGTGGTCGAGCACGAACTCCGCTTCCGGATTGCCGCGGGAAATGGCGTTGCCGATCACGACCAGGTCCGGCTTGTGCGCCAGGTTGCGTTCGGCGTAGCCATTCATCACCTCGATCTTCCGGTCGGCCAGAAAAGCGGACATGGGCGGGTAAACATTCTGGTCGGAACCGGTGACCGCAAACCCTTTTTCCTTCATGGCCGCCGCCGCCGAGGCCATCGCGGTGCCGCAGATGCCGACAAAGTGGACCGATTTGATTTCTGCAAACATTCGTGGCGAGGATAAAGAAATCGCGCGGGGAAGGAAACGGGAAGTTGCGAACTCAGCCCGGAGAAATTTGCCACGGGGCGATCAGTCCAGTTCCTCCGGCGGGTTTTCCCATTCGGGATAGACCTCGGGATCGAGCTGGCCGCGGCGGACCAGTTCCTGGAGGTCGCGGATGATGGTGCGGCGGGCCACTTTGAATTCGCGGGCCAGGGCCGAGATATTGGGCCGTTCCTTCGATTTTCCGATGATTTCCCGGATGCGGCTCTGGCGGCTGATGCGGTCGGTCGAACGGCTGAACAATTCCAGCGCATCCGCGCGGTGGGAACGTTCGAGCGCTTCAAACTGGCGGACCAGCTCCTTTTCGCCGCACTCGTTCAGGGCGATTTGCACCGTGCGTTTGAGCTCATGGACGTCCACCGGTTTGGTCAGGACATAATGCGCCCGGCGCGGCCCCTGCAGCGCTTTGATTTGCTGATGCACCTCCAGCGCGCCGGAGACGATGAGAATGGGCACAAACGGCAGCAACTCCTTGATCTCGGGAAGAAAATCCAGGCCCAGTTCGCCTTCGGACAATACATGATCCAGGATCAGCAGATCGGGCCGGCTTTGAGGTATCCGGCCCAGAGCCTCGCTGCCGTTCCTGGCGCGGATCAATTGATATTTGTCCAGCGCTTCTTCGTAAATCTCGTATTGGAAATCGTCGTCTTCGACGATCAGAATGATGGCCGTTTTCATGGGTCGCTTTGACCTCCATCTTTGGGCGCACATCGAACCCAGGAACCATCCTGGGTGGCGACGGCTTGGGGTTCCGCCCCGCTGTTCGCGGGCCGGCGCGGCGCCGGCGCAGCGCACCGAGGTCGCAAGTTGCGGGACAGTCGCGGGTGCGGGCGGGTGCTCATGGCTTCACCTCCGTTGACAATTCCCGCACGGGCAGAAACAGGGTAAAGGTGCTGCCCTGCTCCACCACGGATTCCACCGCCAGCCCGGCTTTCATTCTCTTGGCCAGCTCGTAGGCCATCCAAAGTCCCAGCCCTGTGCCACGCCGTGTGGAGAGGGATTTGGTCGTGAAGAATGGATCGAAGATGCGCGGCAGATTCTCCGGCGTGATGCCGCAGCCGAAATCGCGCACGGAAATGGCGACATATGCCGCCGCGGGCGCGGGCATCAACCCGATGCCCTCCGGCACCGCGGAGAGCTGCCGGGTGGCGACGATCACCTGCTGGCGTTCGGCCCTGGATTCCGCCGCGTTGAAAATGAAATTGAGAAGGATTTGCTGGATGAAATCCTTCGAGGCCCGCACCTCGGACAGATTCGGCGCGCGCTCAAATTGAACCTCCACTTTCCGCAGAAACTGGTCGCCCAACAGTTTGAGAGTGTCGTCCACGACCCCGTTGGCATCGCACCAGCTCAGTTGCCCGTCCGAATCACGGCTGAAGCCGAGCATGGCCTTCACAATCCCGCTTCCCTGTTCGACCACGGTCTTGATCCGGTCCACCCTGGTGCGGATCTTCTGCGGATCGTCCGGGTTGGCTTCGATGATTTGGGCTGAGCCTTTGATGATGGAGAGGATATTGTTGAAATCGTGGGCGATGCCGGCCGCGAGCGTGCCCAGCGCGTTCATCTTTTGGCTGAGCAGCAGTCCGCGGTTGGCAATTTCCAGGTCGCGCGTGCGTTCGGCGACTTTCTTCTCCACGGCGGCGTAGCTCCGAAGCAGTTGCCGATGGCGATTGAAGGCCAGCACGGCGAAAAAGAGCGCGGCAGCCAGCCCGATGAAGGCGATGACGACCAGGCGCGGTTCCTTGTACCACGGCAATGCCACAGTAAATTCGAGCCGCGCGGGCGAGGGATCGACGTTGCCATTGCGATCCGCGGCTCGGACCTGGAAGTAATGTTTGCCGGCGGACAAGTCGGTGAAAGAAGCCGTGGTCGCCTCTTGCAACGCCGACCAATCGCCCTGGTCCAGGCGGTATGCATAAAGCAAACGTTCCCGAGGTGTGTATCTCCATTTATCCTGTCCGCTGAAAGCCAGGTTGATCGTGCCGCCTTCCGATATCCTGAGGTCTTTGTCAGCCAGCGGTTGAATGTAGGTTTGAGGCGGATAGGGATCCGCATCGGGATGATAAAGGCTCAGTCCGCGTGCGGTCGCGGCCCAAATCCGGCCGTCCTGGTCCTCGTACACCTGGTGGACAGCCATACTGGGTAAACCTTCTTCCGGGCCATTCTCGATCCATGCGCCGCGAAAGTAACGGAATACTCCGCTGTTGGAAGCCACGCGGATGGTGTCATCCCGGGCGCGAAGCAACGTGTTGATGTGATCGAATCCACCCCGGACGATCGACCACTTTTGGCTGTCAAATTCCCAGACGGTATCCGGCGTCGCGCACCAGATTTTGCCATCGGCCAATTCCGCGAAGCAAATCACTCTTTCCGGACCGGTCTTCTCGGTGGAAACAAAGGTTTGCCACTTTTGGTTGTGGCAACGAGCCACGCCGCGGTCGCCGCCAAGCCAGAGATCCCCATTTTGTGCCGCCATCAAAACGGAAAGCTCGGCGCCCATGCTCGCGTCGGGATGCGGGAAGGAACAGGCCTGAAATTGGGCGCCATCATAAACCTCGAGGCCATAAGTTTCCTTTGCGCTGCCGGGGGCAAAGCTTTGGACGCAGATGCCGTCGTCTTTCATTCTACCCAACACGCGGCACTGGCGAACCACTCCTCCCTTTTGCACGGCGCTGAAGTCCCCGGAATCCGGATGAAACTGAATGAGGTCGTCCCCCAGCCCAAGCAACAGCGACCCGTTCTTCAATGGGAAAAGGGAACATTGCTGAGGCCTCTGAGCGGTGTCCGGAAGCGGGAATTCCTGGCAGGAATCGTTCTGCATCACCTGCAGCCTGCCGTTGGCAACAAACCAGAGCCGGCGCAAGGCATCGTCTGCCACACAATAGACGTAAGCACTCAGCTTCTGAACCGGAGCAGGCGTCCTCCATGCCGGCAACGCATACCGAAACAAGCCATCGGAGGTGGCCAGCCACACGGCTCCGTCAGGCGCTACCGCAATGTCGAAATACTGGCGGGCGGCGATTTCCTCGTCCTCCACCAACCCTCCCTCCGGCCAGCGGAACAATGCATCAATCGTCGCCGCCGCGACAGCCTTGTCCGGCCCGGTCCAGGCGTAACGGATTTTTTCCGCGCCCGCCGACAACGCCGTCCAATGCTGTCCATCGAAGCGGACGGCCATTCTCTTCCCGTCGGTTGTGGATTCGGCAATGCCCGTCACGGCGCCCGCCGGGTCTTCCTGCGGTTCACGAAAATTCTGGATTTCCAGGGAGGACGGGATCGGATGTTCCCGCCAGCCGGTTTCCGATTCCACACGGCGGATTGGCCCGGTCAAGCGGATCAAGCCGTGCCCGCCGGCGATCCATAGTCCGCCCTCACGCGTCATGGTCATGCCGGAAAACAATCCGATCCGGGTTTGTTCGGCGGTGAGCAAGACCGCCGTCGAGGCAAGGCCCGTGTCTCCCACGTTGAATTCAACCAGGCGATCCGGCAGCAGGAATGCAAGCCGTCCTTGTCTCAAGGGGCAAAAGGGAATGGGATGGACCAGGCGCGTGGGGTTGTTCCGAAGTTCCGCGGCAACTTCCGGCACCGGATGAAGGACCCACGCGTCATTCTTCCATTCCCTGAATCCTTCCGGGGCCAGCGCCCAAATCTGGCCGCCGGGTGTTTCGCAAACCCGGCTGCCGTCCGCACCCGGCCAGGGAATGGTGCTGACAGTGTAACCGTCAAGCTCGCTGATGGTTTCCGAGTTCAAATGGGTGGTCAGCACCCTTCCATTCAGCCCGGCCGTCACCGAGGCGCAGCTGGATTCGGTCAAGCCGTCGGCGACTTTGTAAACACGCCAATGGGATGCCTCCTGGCTCCAGCAGGTTTCGGCCAGGGCGACAACTGCGGCTCCGCAGAGCAAAATCCAGATTTTGGCCGACATCGGTTTGATCCAATGCTGTTTGTTCCGCAACCAGAGTATTCCCCGGCTCGCCGCCGTGCAATCAAAAGCCTCCCCGGTTTCCTCCGTCGTTCCGCTCTTCGGTGATTTAACAACCAAGAGTCGAAGTCTCGAAGGCTTCCGTTAACGGGTTGAGTTCGGGGAGACTTGCCACGAAAAGGCCGGTGCTGAAGGTGCCAGACAACCGGGAACAGCGGCGCTGAAGACGCCCGCAGTCCAAACGCTTCGCGTCAACTGAAGCCATTAGACGACGCGAAGTCTCGCCACAGGGCGGGAGAGTCCGCCCGATTTATCGGCGCTTTCGGGCCGTGGAACTCCAACGCGCCACTTTCGCGGCGCAGGCGCGGAAACACTCGCCCCGGTAAAGACGCGAACTGACCCACCGTCGGTGTTGGGATCTCCTGGTGTCTTCGATCCGTTGTTGTCAATTGCTGAGTTTCTTTTCCAGGATTTCGCCGGCGAGCGCCGGGTTCGCCTTGCCTTTGCTCAACTTCATCACCTGCCCCTTGAGAAAATTCAGCGCAGCCGCTTTGCCGGACTTGAAATCGGCAGCCGGACCTGGATTCGCGGCGATGACTTCGTCGCAGAATTTCTCAATCGCGCCCGTGTCGCTCACCTGGGCCAGGCCCTTTTCCTGAACGATTGCTGCCGGTGATTTGCCGGTGTCAAACATCTCGGCAAACACCTGCTGCGCGGCGGAACTGCTGATGGTCTTGGCCTCCACCAGCCCGGCCAGTTCAACAATGGCTTCCGGCTTGAATCTCAAGCCGGCGAGCGTCGTGAGTTTCATTTCTGCCGGTTCGAGCCCGAGCGCCGCCTGCTCGGATTTCTCGCGTTCGTTCGCCTCGGTCAGCTTGGCGCGAAGATTGTTGATCACCCAATTGGCGACGGCTTTGGCGTGCTTCGATTGTTTGCCAATGCGCTCGAAATAGTCGCCCAGCGGCACATCGTTCTTGAAGGTTTCAGCATCGGACGCCGGCAGTTGGTAATCGCGCATAAACCGCCGCTTGCGCGCCAGCGGCAACTCGACCACGCGCGATTTCACTTCCGCCAGCCATTGTTCCGTGGGCGCGAACGGCATCAGGTCCGGGTCCGGGAAATAGCGGTAGTCGTGCGCGTGTTCCTTCGTGCGCATCTCCTCGGTTACGCCGGCCGCGTCGTCCCAGCGGCGCGTGGATTGGATCAGCTTGCCGCCCTTTTTCAGCACCTCGATCTGCCGCGGAATCTCGTATTCCAGCGCGCGGCGAACGCCGGAGAAGCTGTTCATGTTTTTGATCTCAATCTTCGCGCCGAGTTCCTGCGTGCCCTTGGGCCGCACGCTCACGTTCACGTCGCAGCGCACCATGCCCTTTTCCATGTCGCAATCGCTAATGCGTCCGTAACGAAGGATTTCAACCAGCGCGTTGAGGTACTCATACGCCATGTCGGAATTCGTGAGATCCGGTTCGGATACGATTTCCATGAGCGGCACGCCGGCCCGGTTGAAATCCACACCGCTGTTGCGCGCGAAATGAAAACTCTTGCCCACGTCCTCCTCGAGGTGCGCCCGGGTGATGCGGACGCGGGCGATGCCGCCGTTGAACTCAAACTCGACCTCGCCGTTCATCGTGGAGGGCCGGTCGTACTGGGTGATCTGATAATTCTTCGGCATGTCGGGATAGAAATAATTCTTCCGATCGAACTTGGCGTGCCGGGCGATGGCGCAATTCAGCAGGAAACCGGTCAGCACCGTCAATCGCAGCGCTTCTTCGTTCGCCACCGGCAACACGCCCGGCAAGCCCAGGCAGACCGGACAAACCTGGGTGTTGGGCGGCGCGCCAAAGGCGTTGGCACAACCGCACCACATCTTCGATTTCGTCTTAAGCTGGACGTGCGTCTCCAGCCCGATGACCGCTTCGTAGTCCATAACGCGGAGAAATTCTTACCACGGATTCCTGAGGCTGGCCACGCCGAAATAAATCAAGGCGGGCACGGATTGGATGGGGCCGAGCGTCCCCGCGCCCGCGCCGCCGTAGCGGGACCGGGGCGTCTCGACCGGCGGACAAAACGTTCGAATGTGCTCTGACGATTGGCGATTCGCCGAGTCGCCGAATATCTGGAGGACGATTCCGGGCCGCCCGGATACGGCGCTGGTCCATTCCGAACTCGTGGCGCCGAGGCGCGGATCGCGCCAATAGGCTGAGCACACCCAATCCGTCGCTAAACAGTTGCATGTCTCCGGGTTAAAGTTCTTTCCGGATCAGCCGATAAATGACAATACGGGTTCTGTTGTGCGCCGTAGTTGCGGTCAGTCAATGATACGAATCTGGTTTCAATGGCACCGTTGAGTTCTCCATTCATGTCAGGCCGAGAGTGGGTTTTCCGACCTTGGGTTGGCAGAACCGCGTGGCTGCTTTTATCCTTGGGACAAACGGTTTACGGCCAGATTTCCAACTCACCCTCCTCGTCGGAGCGGGTTCTGACCAATATTTACGAGATTTGGGAAATACCGCGTGCGGACAAGGCCAAGCCGTTCCAGATGCGCACCGAGATGGTGATCTATTACTTCGATGCCAAATGGAACGTCGCCTGGGGAGATTGCCTGGGAAGACCGGCCTTTTTGCCAATAGCCGATTCACCGACTCCGATAAAAGCGGGTCAAAGGATAGCCATTGAGGGGGTCATCTTTCCGGCGCTCGAACGGTTTGACTGGAATAAGACCCGGGTTCGGATTCTTGAGGACAATGTAAAACTCAACCCGCAACCGATTCGGAGCGTGGACTGGAATCCCAGTGAATCCAAAGGCCGTTTCGTGACCGTGGAAGGATTGATCGACCGCCAAATGGATGATCCAATCCACATCACCCTTAATTTTCTTACCGGAGGCACCGCCGTCACAGCCTACGTGCTGCAAGACACAAACGGGCAGGCACCCAACTTCAAAGTGGGGGATTTCGTCCGGATGAAATGCGTTTACTCACCTCAATTCGACCGGGACGAAAAACTCAGCGATTTGGTTTTGTGGGCGGCCCGGCCCGCTGACATCGAAGTCATTGGATCTTTAAAAACGGACTCGCGCTTTGATTTGCCGGTCGTCGCGAGCGACACCATTCGGGACGACACGCAGACGAATAACCTGCTCCATGTCGAGGGCGTTGTGCGCAGTCACGAGCCGGGCAAATGGATCACACTCTGGGACGCCACGGGACAGATCATGGTGCAAAGCCGGCAAACGCAAGCCTTGCGGATCGGCGAACGAGTTGAGGCCATCGGCTACCCGATTGTGCTCGGGGTGCAGCAATGCTTGCGCGGCGGTCTGTATCGCCTTGCACAATCGACGAACCGCCTCGCTTCCGCTCCCGGCATCCTGCCGGATCAAGCGCCTCTGCGACTGGCTGAACAAATCCGTGTTCTGAGTCGCGACGAGGCCGCGCGTCACCAGCCGGTCCTGCTTCGCGCGATCGTCACCTGGCAACATGCCGAAACACCCTTTACCTTTCTCCTGGATGCCAGCGGCGGCATTCGGGTCTCTAACCCGAAATGGGATGGACCCAACACCGCCATACCGGGAACCCTCGTGACGGTGCGCGGCGAAGTGGCAGAAGGCAGCTTTGTGCCTGTGGTCACGAATGCCGTTATCAACCGGGCCGGCTGGTGGAATCTGGGCGAAGCGCGACCGGTTACGCTCGAACAGGCCTTAACCGGACTGGAGGACGGCCGTTGGGTGGAAATGAGAGGCTTCGTGCGGGAGATAACCCAGGAAGACGGACTGGTGCGCCTTGACTTGAGCACGTCAAGCGGCGAATTCGAGGTCCGAATCCCCGCTTCCCAGTCATTTGAATCCCTTCGCGGCTCCGTCATCCAGGTGCAGGGCGTTTGCGACGCCCTCGCCAACGCGCGCCATCAATTGACGGGCGTCCAGATTTTGACGCCGGAAGCCAAGTTCATCCAGGTCAGCGAACCCGCGCCCGACGATCTCTTTGCCACGCCGCTCCGCCCTCTCGGCAGCTTGCGCCGGTTTAACTTGCAGAACGCACTCAACCAAAGAACGCGGACGGTCGGCACGGTGGTGTTGCACGTGCCCGGCCGCTATCTTTGCGTGCAGGACGGCGAAGACGGCGTCTGCGCCCTGAGCCAGGAGAAAGATGAACTCCGACCCGGAGATCGGGTCGAAGTTGTCGGCTTCCCCGGCAATCAGGGCCGGCGCTTTCTGCTGCGCGAAGCCGTGTACCGCCGCACGACGGGCGGCGCCGAACCCATCCCCAAGCAACTCCCCGCCGCGCATGCGGTCGACTTGGATTTGGAAGGTCTCCTGGCGAAAGCCGAAGGCTCTCTGTTGAACGTGGTCAGAAAAGACGGGGAAGTGCGCCTGCTGGTCCACACCAAGGATTCCGCCTTTGAAGCGAGTTTGGATTCGACCAAAACGGATGCGATCCTGAAACTGCAGACTCTGGAACTCGGCAGCCGCCTGGCGGTAACCGGGGTTTATGAAGTCCAAAGCGATGAATACGGCAATCCTCGCTCGTTTCTGCTCCGACTGCGTTCCGCCCACGATGTCCGCCTGCTCCAAAACCCCCCGTGGTGGACTTTGGCGCGAATGTTGTGGGTATTGCTGGGTGTGCTGGGGATATCGGTGGTCGCCATGACCTGGGGCTTTTTGATCTCGCACAAGAACAAACTTTTGGGACAGGCGCAGTCCGAATTGAAAGTTGCCAACGACCGGCTCGAACACCGCGTGGAGGAACGGACTCGTGAACTCCAGGAACAGGTGACGGCCAAAGAACGGGCTCGCGCTGAACTGGCCGAGGCGCAGGAAAACCTGGTGCTCACTTCCCGCCAGGCCGGCATGGCTGAAGTGGCCACCGGTGTGCTCCACAACGTCGGCAACGTCCTCAATAGCGTCAATGTCTCAACCGGCGTCCTGAGCGAACGGTTGCGGCGTTGCTCGGTCGAGTCCGTGGCCAAAGCCGCCAGCCTGCTGCACAAAAACCAGGACCGCCTCGCCAGCTTCCTGACCGAGGATCCCAAAGGCAAAGCGCTGCCGGGCTTTATGGAAAAACTCGGCGACGCCCTCGTCCAGGACAAACAGGAACTGCAACGTGAAATCGAATCTCTGGCCAAAAACATCGATCACATCAAGGTCATCGTGTTGATGCAGCAAAGCTATGCCAAGATCGGAGGCGTTCTCGAAGAATTGGATCCCAAAGATCTGCTGGAAGATGCCGTGCAGATCAACAGCGCCACCCTTCAACGCAACCAGATTCAAACGATCCGGCATTATCATCCCGTGCCCCGAGTCCTCGTGGATCGGCACAAGGTCCTGCAAATCCTCGTCAACCTTGTCAGCAACGCCCGATACGCCCTGGGCCAGGATGTTCCCGGCAAAAAGTTGACCCTCTCCATCGCCGCGACCGACCCCGGCCTCGTCCGCATCAGCGTGAGCGATAATGGCGTCGGCATCACCCCGGAAAACATGAGCCGAATGTTCTCGCATGGTTTCACGACGCGCAAAGACGGCCACGGCTTCGGCCTCCACAGCGGCACGATCACGGCCAAAGAACTCGGCGGATCGCTCACCGCCCACAGTGAAGGACTGGGACACGGCGCCACGTTTGTTCTGGAACTGCCCGCCGCAGGGTCGGCAATCCAAAAACCCACGCCCGCTCCGGGCGCCAACACCACCTCCCAGCCCAGCCCATCACCGGCTTGATTCGTCTCCTCCCCGGGCCATGAGCGGTTTTCGGCCCGCCCGATAACCGTACCATCCGTAAAAACCGACGTAGGCGAAGGCCACGATGGGAACCAGGAACGAAGTTTGAATGCCCCAGCCATGAGCGGCCACGAGCTGCTGTAATTCGGCTGCGGACGCGCCCGGTGCGGCCAGTTTGGCCGTGTGCATCCCGATCAGGTCCGCAACTTTTCCTTGAACCGGCGGCAATACGGCTCCGCCAAGAATAGCCATCACCAACAGGGACGAAGCCTGGCCTTTCATTGAACCCAATCCCTCAATCGCCAATGAAAAGATGTTCGACCACATCACCGAATCGAAAAGCCCGATGCCGAGAATGGCCCATTTCGCCGTCTCGCCGGCGGAGGTGATTCCAGTGATCAACAGCACGATGATCAGCCCGCTGAAAAGAGCCAACATCCGCTGCGGGCTTGCTTCGCCGAGGAAGAACGCGATCAGCAAGATCACCAGCAGCACGCCATAGCGCCCGCAGTTGGCAACACTGCAGATGCCGGCCGCCGACTGCGCCCAGTCAAGATGCAACCCGCCGGCAATCCGGGGCAACGCCAGGATCAGCGCGAAAGCTGCAGCGGGCACCATCACCACCAGCGTCAGTTTCAACCGGCGGGCCAGGCCGCTCAATGCAAAAGCCCCCATGAACCGTCCAATCATCAAACCTCCCCAGTAAAAGGCCAGATATTGGCTGGCGGTTTCATGAGGCATATGGCCGAGCGGGTCCGAGCCCAAAAAGAGAATGATCGCGCTGCCTATGGTCACTTCGCCGCCCACATACATGAAAATGGCGAGCATCCCCAGAACGGTGTGCGGATGATTCAATGCCCCCAGCCCGCGGCGGATCGGGTCCTTGTTCGTAAAGCCCGGCAGACGGGCGAATGCAAACACCACGGCAAGGACAATGAACAGCCCGGCGAAGACCAGGTACGGAACCTTGACCGAATCCGCGCCCGGCGCGCCGGAACGGGCACAGACTTGAAAAATCAAATATCCGCCAAGAATCGGGCCAATGGTAGTGCCCAGGGAATTGAATGCCTGCGACAGGTTGAGACGGCTCGAAGCCGTGCGCTCCGGGCCGAGAATGGTCACGTAAGGATTGGCCGCAATCTGGAGCATCGTAAAACCGAGGCCCAAAACAAACAAAGCGACCAGGAAAAACGGATAGGACATTACCACCGCCGCCGGATAGAATAATGCGCAGCCCGCCGCCGCGAGAAACAGGCCGATGATCACGCCGTTCTTGTATCCGATGCGGTTGATCGGATCGCCGAACACCATCGAGATGAGGTAATAAAGGATCGAGCCGATGAAGTAAGCGCCGAAAAAGGCCAGTTGCACCAGCATGGCCTGAAAATTACTGAGCGCAAAGGCTTCCTTGAACCGCGCAATCAGAGGATCATTCAGCACCGTCATGAATCCCCACATGAAGAAAAGGACGGTCATGATCGCAAACGGGCCATGATAGGATTGACGATTTTCAGGATGCGCCGATGAAGGCTCGGCCATCGTTTCCAAGGATCTCGGGTCCTTTGTCATATCCGTATTGATTCGTGAATCTGTTTCCTGAGAACGCGGCCCACGACGTTTGCCGGGCCGTCCGCCGAATATCGGGCGCCCTCGCAAACCCCACGGCCGGGCGCATCAATCCCGGGTTTTCAACAGCGCGCGCGCCGTCCAGGGAACCGCCACCGCCGGGAACGCAGCGTCCTGGCAGAAGATCAGCGCACAATCCAGCCGCCGCCCAATACCAGGTCATCCTGATAAAACACCGCCGCCTGTCCGGGCGCAATGGCGCGCTGGGACTCGTGCAATTTCACGGCAGCCCCGCCGTTGCCCCGCGGCGTCAAGGTTGCCGGCGTGCCCGGATGGTTGTATCGGATTTTCACCGTGACTTCAATGGGTTCGCCCGGGTGATCGAACGGAATCCAATTGCACCGTTCCACGTTAAACTCGTCGCGCTCCAGGGCTGATCCCTCACCCACAATGACCCGGTTGTTGGCAACGTCCAGTTCAATCACATAAAGCGGTTCCGGGGCGGAAATACCCAACCCCCTCCGCTGGCCGATGGTGTAGAACTCGATGCCGTCATGGTGGCCGAGCACGTTGCCCCGCAAGTCCGCAATCTCACCGCGATGCGTTTGCGCCAGGCCCGCCTGCCGGAGAAACCCGCCGTAGTCGTTGTCCGGCACGAAGCAGATCTCCATGCTCTCTTCCTTGTCGGCGGTCTTGAGGTTGCAATGCCTCGCCACTTCGCGCGTGTCGCTCTTGGTCCTTTCGCCCAGCGGAAACAGCGCGCGGGCCAATTGGTCCTGCCTCAACGAAAACAGGAAATAGCTCTGGTCCTTGCGCCGGTCGCATCCGCGCTTGAGCAACACGCGGCCGTCCTCGCGCCGTTCCAACCGCGCAAAATGGCCCGTCGCAATGTAACGCGCGCCAAGCTGGTCGGCGCGGTCGATCAGCCGCCCGAACTTCAAATTCTGGTTGCACATCACGCATGGATTCGGCGTGCGGCCAGCCTTGTATTCAGCCGCGAAATACTGGATCACCTTGGCTTGAAACTCCGCCGCTTCGTCGATGAGATAGTACGGAATTCCCAATTTGTCGCACACAGCCCGGGCGTCCGCCACCGCCTGGGGCCCGCAGCACTTGTCCTCGGCGCGATTGACGCAGTCCTGCGGCCAAAGCTTCAGCGTGATGCCGACCACGTCGTAACCCTGCTCCAGCAAAAGCGCCGCCGTGGCGGAGGAATCCACCCCGCCGCTCATGCCCACAATCACCCGGGTTTTCCCGTTCCCAGTCACAGCCTCTCAATATAGAGCCGAGCCCGTCGGTCGCAAGCCAAGTCATCCGCCGATAGTGTCCAAATTTCAAAATCATAATTGTCGCGCGCTCTGCGAGCGTTGTTTCGACGGTCACAGACCGCTGCTACAGCCAAATGAGGGAAATGTGTGTGATGAATCGTAAGGATCAAACGCAGCCGCCGGAGCGCGGAGCATTGTTCCGCGCGAACTTGAGGCTTAACCTGGCGGAACAATGCTCCGCGCTCCAGAATCTCCCAATTCAGCCGCTGCCAAAAAGCCTCGACACTTGAACCGGAACCGGCAACGCTAGACCTCGGAGTGCGTTCGCTGTTCGGATGTGGACAGGGAATTCACGAGGAAATCAATTCAACCAATCCGGCAATTTTTATGAAAACTGCTCTCTTTCGCGGAATGATAAGCATCGCTGTTCTTGCGGCCTGCGCCGCTCCGGCGGAACTGATAGTATACAAAGGCACGGCACCCATAACCTACATCGGGCAAGACCAAACCCTGCTGGTGAACTTCAAAATGTTTCTGGTTGTTGACCACGATACCGCCAATGTCGCCGAGCTGCTCTATGCGAATGTCCATAATTTGAAATATTATTCCACCGGAACCGAAACCAACCTGCACGTCGTGGACGTGACTGGCGCCAATGGCAGAATTTACACGGCGCTTTCCCGCCAACTCAGCCAATGCGATATCGACAGTGGATCTACGTCGGAAGGCGTGTTCGTTCGGGGGATAAGCAGCCCGATCCCCGTGAGCACCAACACGACGATTTCGTTTCCAAAGACTCTGACTTCCGAAGAACACGGCTATGATCCCGACTTAGTCATCCTGGTGAATGGGACCCTCAGCGTAAGCTTCGACAAGAAGGACACTCTTATCAGCAATACGGCGGGAGATGACCTCGATGCGGCGCTCGCAAGACTCGTCACTTACGTCCAGTCTCTGGGATACACTGAAGCCCCGCAAGCAGCGCGCCAAACCGTCGGTATCGCGGCGCAAGCCGCCCGGATTGCGGCACCTCTCTCATCTGCGCCTTAGCTGCGCGTTGAAAAACCAGGAGCCGAGGTGAGGAGGCTCAATTCACTTCAGCAAGCGAATTCAGAGCCCGATCACGTCGGCTCCTAGAGAGCGTTTTCGAAAAAGCTGCAGCCGGAGCGCGGCGTTTATGCCGCTTCAACGTGGCGTCCCCTTCGATTTCGAAGCGGGCTGAAGCCCGCGCTCCCCTGCGTGAAATGCTGTGTAGCAGCTACGGTTTTGTTTAGAACGCTCCAGAAGAGAAAAAGTTTTGAGACAAGCTGTTACGGCAAGTCGGTCTGGCCCATCAAATAGCGGTCGCACTCGCGCGCGGC
>CAZFOA010000083.1:0-14086 GCA_964520205.1 uncultured Verrucomicrobiota bacterium
GTCGGCAGCCTCGCCCCGCCAAACTGACCCCTGCTCCTGAAATTCTTTCGATTGCCGGGCTGACGGACCTCTTTTAACATGGCGCGTCTATGGCTGAACCGAAATCTGTTGTTCCCGCGCCGCGCCCGGATGGCCGTCAGCCAGACCAGTTGCGTCCGCTGCGATTCCAAAACGGCGTTGCGCCGCACGCCACCGGCTCCACCCTCGTCGAGTGGGGCAATACACGGGTCATCTGCGGCGTGACGATCGAGGATATTGTCCCGCGCTGGATGAAGGAACAGAACGTGACCGGCGGCTGGATCACCGCCGAATATTCCATGCTCCCCTACTCCACCCTGCAGCGCAAAGCGCGTGACAGCACCAAGGGCCGGATCGACGGCCGTTCGCAGGAAATTCAGCGCCTCATCGGCCGGTCGATGCGCTCCGCTCTCAATCTCGAAAAAATCGGAACACGCACCATCTGGGTGGATTGCGATGTGTTGCAGGCCGACGGCGGCACGCGCACCGCAGCCATTACGGGCGCTTACGTCGCGTTGTCGCTGGCAGTTCAACGGCTGCTGGCCGAAGGCAAGCTCAATGAGAATCCCCTGCTCCACGCCGTTGCCGCCGTCAGCGTCGGCATCTTCAACGGCCGCCCGCTGCTGGACCTCTGTTATGCCGAAGACGCAGCCGCGTCGGTGGATTTCAATCTGGTGATGAATTCCGCAGGTGAATTCATCGAATTGCAAGGCTCGGGCGAAGAAGCCACGTTCGGCGAAGCGCAACTCAATGCGTTGCTGGCGCTGGGCAAGATCGGGATTCGCCAATTGCTGGACGCTCAGCAGACGGCATTGGATTGAACACCCGGTTCGAGGCGCCAGATTCTGCCCCCAGCAACAGCCGGTATGTTAACCAAGCCCCTCTGGAAACTTTCGATCGCCACTGTTCCTGAAGCCGAAGAAGCCGTCACCGAACTGTGCCGGACGGTGTCGGGCCAGCCCGCCGTTTCCTACACCGACGTGGAAACGGGTGACGTCACGGTTTCCGTCTATTTGGAGCAACGACCGGAGCGGCTGCGCCCCGCACTGCATGAAGGATTAGCCTGGATCAAACGCTGCCGGCTGAGGATCGGTGCCGGGGTCATCTCGCTGCGCCGTATCCGGCGCCAGGACTGGGCAGAATCCTGGAAACGGCATTTTAAACCCATTGAAATCGGACCGTCTCTTCTGATCAAGCCGAGTTGGAGCAATCGACGCGCGCGGAAAGGACAAGCAGTGGTTGTCCTCGATCCGGGGTTGAGCTTCGGCACCGGACAACATCCGACGACGGCCTTTTGCCTGCGCCAGATCGCCGGCCGCCGGGATCGAGGCGAAAGCCAATCCTTTTTGGACATGGGAACCGGTTCAGGCATCCTCGCCATCGCCGCGGCCAAATTGGGTTATGCGCCCGTGAACGCATTCGATTTCGACCCCGATGCCGTCCGCACCGCGCAGGCCAACGCCAGCCGGAATCGGGTCTCCGATAAGATGCGCGTCCGGCAGGCGGATCTGACAAAACTGCCGTCGCAAGGCGTGCGGCAATTCGACCTGGTTTGCGCCAACCTGATTTCCAGTCTGCTGCTGGCCGAAAGCAAGCGCGTTCTTTCCCGTTTGAAACCGGGAGGGCTGTTGATCCTCGCGGGAATTCTTGCAACCGAATTTTCGCAAACCCGGCGAGCTTACGAAGCCGCCGGACTCAAGCTCGTCGCCGGCCGGACGGAAAATGAATGGCGCTCCGGCGCGTTTGTTTTTGCCTGAACCGCCCGGCGCCAGCCCAAACCGGATCCCGCCATCGCCGGACCGGCGACTTCCTTTCGTTCATCAATTGGATGAATTGTTTGAATGATTTTGTCGGCCGGCAGTCTCATATACGTGCAGCTTGAAGCAGCCGACGCCGGCGTCATCGTGCGGTGGTTTTGCCAGGGCAGACCGGTTGGCATTCTTCACGCTAGGTTAATCCTCGAGAAAGGAATCGAGCTATGACCAAGACATTGGATGTAATTGATGAAACGGTAAAGAACCCGAAGCCTCCCTTCCGAAAAATCGATAATCAGCCCAAAAAGGCGCTAAAACATCGGTACGAGCGCCGGAAAATCAAAG
This sequence comes from uncultured Verrucomicrobiota bacterium, assembly GCA_964520205.1. Classification (GTDB taxonomy): domain Bacteria; phylum Verrucomicrobiota; class Verrucomicrobiia; order Limisphaerales; family BOG-1460; genus CAZFOA01. The sequence continues at coordinate 2,118 of CAZFOA010000083.1, forward strand.
AATACCTTCACTTGGCAGACTGGCTAACCGAAGAAGCCGTCTAGTTTCAATTTTTGGACAATCTGAGAAGAAAGCGCCACCGCGAGTGGCGCTTTCTCGCTTTTGAGGACGAATCTATTCCTGGCAACCCGGACAGATCCCAAAAAATTCCAGCCGGTGGGTGACGGCTTTGAAACTGTTCCGCGACGCAATCCGCTCCTCCAACCCGTGCATGGAGCATTCGTCAATTTCGATCACCTCGGCGCAGCGGATACACACCAGATGATGATGATGCCCGTCATCATCTTCCTTCAACAGTTCGTAACGCGCCACGCCGTCGCCCAGGTCAAAGCGCTTGACCATGCCCATCCCTTCCAACAAATGCATCGACCGGTAGATGGTCGCGAGATCGCAGTTGCGTCCACCCACCGCGGCGTGAATGTCCTTGTTCGACATCGGATGAGTCTGTTCGCGGAGGATTTTCAGGATGGCCTGCCGCGGCGCGGTGACTTTGCGGAATTTTTTCCGGAGTTGATCGGCCAATTCCGGCAAATCCGCATGTCCCGGAGAATGCTGGTGGCGGCTCATGCGACGATCTCAATCCAGCAACACGGCGGCAAGTCCAAGGCCGGTGCCGATGACAATGGCCGCCAGTTTGCCCACGTTGATGCGGTGAACTTCACCGCTTTCGAAAAGAATCGTCGTCGCAATGTGCATGAAAATGCCGATGACAATGGCCATCAATTCGCGCGAATGCTGGGCCAGGAAAGGCACATGGCCGCTCAAAAACATCCCGATCGGCGCCATGGCCGCGAACAGCCCCAGAAACGCCAGCGATTTGCCGCGCCGCATGCCCCACTGGAGCAGCATCCCGAGCAGGGCGATGGACACCGGATAATTGTGGACCACGATGCTCCACAACAACAGTTGGCGGGAGGACGGGTCATAATAGGTTTTGACGTTGCCGAGCGCCATCGCCTCGACAAACGCATGCACGCAAAGGCCGGCCACCACGCCATACGGCGCGTGCCCGTGCAAAGGATGCGAATGGCCGTGCTCGACCCCCATCGAAATGAAGTCCAGGCCAAGCTGGATGAAAAAACCGGCCAGCATCAGCACGCCCAGCAGCAGCGGCGAAGGCTTCGCGCCGCCGGCACTATGGGAAAAGTCATAAAGCTCCGGCAGCAAATGCAGCAGCGTCAGGGTCAACAGAAACGCCCCGGTGAATGAAGTGAACAACTTGACATGCCTCGGCTCATGCAATTTGAAGCCGAACACCGTCAAGGCGCCCAGCACGATGCTGGAGAGCAGAATCAGATAATCCATAACCCCGTCAACCGAAAGAACGCCGGCAGGCGATCCCTGAACTCAGGAGCCGCGCCGCCCCGGCGCCGTGGAATGTTCTGCAGTTGCAAATCATTTGCAATTGAACGCCGTTAAAAAACCCGCACTGCGGGTTTTCGAGGGCAAAACTTTACTTCATCAGCAGCATTTGCCGCGCGCGTTTGATGGCGCGGTTCAATCGGCGCTGATAATGGGCCGGCAATCCCGTGTATTTGCGCGGCAGAATGCGGCCCTGGTCCGTAACGAACTGCCGCAGGAGGTTCACATTCTTGTACTCCAGCGCGTCGGCCGTGAAATCAATCTTCGGTTTCGGACGCGGCGTCCGGTTTTCAGAGGAGGATCGTCCGCGTTTTTCCCTTTTCTCAGTGCGAGTTTTGCGTGGCATAAGTTACTTGATCTCGCGATGCAGCGTGTGGCGGCGCAAAGCCGGATTGTATTTCTTGATCTGCAGCTTCTCCGTCTTCAGCTTCTTGTTGCGCGTCGTGGTGTATCGCGACGGGGACTTCCCTTCCTTTCGCGCTTCCGTGCATTCGATGGTGATGATTTCGCGGGGCATGGTTAATCCTTTTCCTTCGACTTCTCTTCAGGCTCGTCTTCCTCCCCCTCCGATTCAGCCACGCCCACGGAATCCACCGTGCCGAGCTGGCCGAGCCGGCGCTGTCGCAGCGCGCCATCCTTTTCGAGTTGCGCCTGAGCCTGCACCGTGAACCGGGTCCACGGAATCGCCTCCAACCGGGCTTTCGGAATGGCTTTGCCCGTCAATTCACAAATCCCGTAAGTCCTCTTCTCGATCCGCTTCAGCGCCTCCTCGATTTCATAAATCGCGTCCTGATCCGAGGACAGCAGGCTGAGCGCAAAATCGCGATCGAAATTGTCCGTGCCGGAATCGGCCATGTGCAGGCTGTATCCCGCCATTTCCTGGGCGGACTCTTTAGCCAGGCCGTTCATCTGCCGAAGCAATTGCTCGCGGAGTTCCAGCAGCCGATTGTAATACTTCTGCCACTCGGGTTTGATCTTCGCCTCGCCGTTCAGTCTTGTCTGGGCGGCCGGTTTTCCCAGGATCGACGCCGCCGTCGTCGCCACGGCAGGCTTGCGCGCTCTGGGCTTTTCCATTTTTTTCTTCGCGGTCACAGCTTCGGTAAATCGGTTTCTTTTGACTTCGCTTTAATGTTTCCTCAACCGGGAAAATTCCTATTCCCTTCGGGAGTGCGGGAATGTAGCAAACGAACTTAAATACGCCACAAAAATCTTAAACAATCTTGCGCCCGCCGGCGCGGCCCGCTCAACCTTTCTCGATGCACGCGTAGGCATTGTGATTGTGGATGCTTTCAAAGTTCTCCGCTTCCACCTTGTACCAGGTGACGTCCCGGTGCGCGTTCAACCGCAACGCCACGTTGCGCACCAGGTCCTCCACAAAAACCGGGTTCTCATACGCCCGTTCCGTGACCGCTTTTTCGTCCTGCCGCTTGAGCAGCGAATACAACTCCGAACTGGCCGAACTCTCCACCATCGCAATCAAATCCTCGATCCACACCGCTTTCCGCGACCGAACCTGCACCGTGCACAGCCCGCGTTGATTGTGCGCCCCATATTCGCTGATGGCTTTTGAACAGGGACAAAGCGTCGTCACCCCCGCTTTGACCGTCAGCACAAAATCAATGTCCTGCCCGCAAGCCGTGGCGTCAAACCGCGCCGTGTAATCCATCACGCCCTTCATCCCCGTGACCGGCGCCTTTTTCGTCAGGAAAAACGGAAACTCCATCTCGAGATGCGCCGTGGCCGCGTTCAGTTTCCGCTGCATCGCATGGAGAATGTCCGTGATATTCTCCACGTGCACGACGCTGCCATGCGCATTCAGCACCTCGATAAAGCGGCTCATGTGCGTGCCTTTGAATTCCTTGGGCAAATCCACGAACAGCCCGAGGGTCGCGATGGTGTTCTGCACGCTGTGCGCCTTGTCGCGAATTTGAATCGGAAACCGCAACCCGCGCACCCCGACTTTGTCAATGCGCAGTTCGCGATGGTCGCGCTCGTTCTGTTTGTCGTCCATCAACGGCGCCGTTTTCCCCTGCGGTTCGGAATGCCGGGAAACGCCGTTCGAGCTTGGGCTTTTGGACATGCTCATAAAATACCAGCCAATCGCTTTTTTGCAAAATAATATAGCGCTTGACTGAGATGCGGCATTGGGAAAAAGTCCCTGGCAAGGTGTCTGGGGCGGAGAAGATCAAACTCCGGCGAGGGTCAGAAATCATTTCGTTCCCGCCTCTCGGCGCTGTAAACCGTTATGAAACTGAAATCGGTGTGCCGTTCGCTGCCGTGGATATTGTGGCTGGCCGGACCGGCGCTCTTCGCCGCCGAAACCTTCCGCGTCGCCACCTATAACCTCGAAAACTATCTCGATCAACCCACTGAAACCCGGCCCCACCCCAAATCCCCCGAGGCCAAAGCCAAAATCCGCGAGAGCATCCGCGCCCTGAAACCTGACGTGATCGCGTTGCAGGAAATCGGCACCGTCTCCGCCCTCCAGGAATTGCGCAGTTCCTTGAAAACCGAGGGCCTCGATTTTCCCTATTGGGAACACGTGAGCGGTTTCGACACCAACATCCACGTCGCTATCCTGAGCAAATTCCCCTTCGCCGCGCGCCGGCCGCACACCAACGATAATTTTCTGCTGAGCGGACGCCGCTTCAGCGTCAGCCGCGGCTTTGCCGAAGTGGACATCCAGGTGAACCCGGCCTATTCCTTCACGCTCATTACTGCGCACCTGAAATCCAAACGCCCGGTTCCCGAGGCCGATGAAGCCGGGCTGCGGCTCGAGGAAGCCAAAATCCTGCGCCAAATCATCAGCGCCAACCTCGCAGCCAACCCGCGAGCCAACTTGGTCGTGGCCGGCGATTTCAACGACAGCAAGGATTCCGCCTCAACCAAACAGGTGATCGGCCGCGGCCGGACCAAACTCATTGACACCCGCCCGGTCGAGCGAAATGGCGACGACGCCCCGAATCCGAATCCGGCCTTCGGGCCCCGCAACATCGCCTGGACGCATTATTACGGCAAGGAAGACAGCTACAGCCGGATCGATTACATCCTGCTCAGCCCCGGCATGGCCCGCGAATGGGTGCCCGCCGAAACCCGCGTGCTGGCGCTCCCCAACTGGGGCGTCGGCTCAGACCATCGCCCCCTCGTGGCGGCGTTTGAAGCGGTGGACAATTGAACGCCCGGCCATGCTTGCATGGCTCGCCACAAAGCCGCGGGGAGCAATTGCGCCGTATGGGCCTCGCGTGAACGTTTTGGCAAGAAGTTCCGAGTCGGCCGGAAATGAGCCCAAGAAAAGGTTTCAAGCCATCGCGTCGCGAGCCGATAGGTTAAACGGTCCGGGTGTGGGATTGCTTCAGCGGCAGGGATGACCCGTCGGCCAACCCTCCGCGCGTTCTGCGCCCGGATCATAGCCCACCAACTTAGCGGGCCCTTTCAAACGAATAAGCAGGCACCGCGGTAAGGTAGTGGCTGAATTGGGAAGTTCTGGAGCGCGGAGCGTTGCTCCGCCAGGATATGAATCGAGTCCGTGCGGAGCAATGCTCCGCGCTCCGGTCAAATTCAGACAGCACCCCCGGCAGCTCCCGCTTGACGAACGCCGGTTATGGCGTATCTAACAGGCTACAACCCCAATGAAATCCTTTGGACGGTTTTATTCACTTGCCTCCGGCTTTTTGCTGGCCGCCGCGCCCGCCATACACGCCCAGGTGGCGGTTCAGATCGGACAAAACTTTACCGGCAGCACCTACAATCTCAATTCCACAGCCCTGCCGCCCGATCCCAACGGAGCCATCGGGCCGCGTCATTTCGTCGAATTCATCAACGGTTCCTTCGCGGTTTACAACAAGACGAACAGTCACAATATCAAACGCATCTCGGACTTGAAATTCTGGTCCAATGCCGGCGTCATCCTTTCAACCGACTCGGGTGTGTCCGATCCCCGGATCATCTTCGATCCCGTCTCCCAACGCTGGTTCGCCTCGCAAGTGGATCTGGACGCCGCCGCCGCCGACCCGACTTTGGAAGCGAACGATTTTCTGCTGGCGGTTTCCGCCACATCCGACCCCACCGGGGTGTGGCATGGATTTCTGTTCCAGGCGGACCCGGACAACGGTTATTTTGCGGATTTTCCCACGCTCGGGTTGGACACCAACGGCGTCTATCTTTCGGGCGACATGTTCAGTGGGGCAGACAGTCCGATCGGGCCGGGCCTGGTTTCAATTCCGAAGGCGGATTTGCTCGCCGTTACGCCGACCATTGACAATCGCACCTGGTTCGGGGTCATGAGCTACGATATTCGCGGCCAGGTTCTGCAGCCGGCGATTTCCACCGACGGCAGCGGCACTATTCTGGCGGTCACCGACATCGGCAACGACAGCAACCCCCATTCGAACCTGGTAAGCTTCGTCGTGCAGAATGCCGCCAGCCCAAGCGCGAGCCTCTCCTCGCCCGCCATCATCGGCACCAGTTCGTATGTCGTTCCGTTTGATTCCGACCAGGGATTTCCCCTGTTTACTCCGCTGCAACCGGATGGCACCACCACTTTGGCCGGCAACGATGCGCGCCTTTGTGCCCGGGTCTATAACGTGGCGGGTGTCCTTTATGCCGTCCACAATACGGAATTAAACGGTCGCATGGCCATCCGCTGGTATCGAATCAACGCCGCCAATAACACCGTGAACGAAACCGGCACGATTGCGGATCCGAATCTGGATTTGTTCTTTCCCGCCATCGCGGCGAACACCAATGGCACCGTCGTCATCGTTTGCAATGGCTCCAGCCTCACGACCTTCGTCAGTTGTTACGCCTATGCCGGCCAGACGCTGAATGGTGTCACCACTTTTGGAAACGCGATGCTGCTCCAGACGGGCGCGACCAGTTACCATGGCGACGACGAATTGCTGGATGAACTTCTCGGCCTGCCGGTGTTGAGCCGGTGGGGCGACTACAACACGGTCACTCTTGACCCGTCCGATCCAACCCGGTTCTGGTCGATCCAGATGTTCCCCTCCGATGCGGCCAACCCCGACGTATGGTCCACGCAAATCACCGAATTGCTGACCATTGCTCCGCCCCAGTTGGCCATCGTCCGAACGGGTGCGAACGTGACCGTCTCCTGGCCGGGATCCGCCGCCGCCTACCAGCTTCAATCCATACCCAGCCTCACTCCGCCCGCGATATGGTCGAATGTGACTCAAACTCGGCTGACCAACGGCAACCGGCTCTACGTCGCGCTGCCCATCGCCGGCGACCGGCAATTCTTTCGCCTGCAAAAGTAGCTGACCATGAAAATTTTGTCATTGGACAGCGCCGGATCGCGGATGCAGAATGGGTTTACATGAACAATCTCAAACGATTCTCACACGTCTTGTTGGTGGCCGGAATCGCGATGCGGGTGTCCCACGGCTTTGCCCAAACAGCCCAGCCTTACCAGGTCGTCAACACCGTTCAGACCCTGGGCAGCGGCGGAATCGACTATGTCTATGCGGACAACGATGCCCGCCGCCTCTATGTTCCACGCGGCAGCCAGGTGCTGGTCTTCGACCTCGACACGCTTCAATCCGTCGGCTCCATCACCAACGCGCGGGCTCGCGGCGTTGCCGTTGACCCCCAATCCCACCACGGCTTTTGCAGCAGCAGCCCCGTCGTCATGTGGGATACCCGAACCCTCAACCCGAGCAAAACCATCGCTGTGGAAGGGCGGCCCGACGGGATTCTCTTCGAACCCTTGACCGAAAGCATCTACGTGTTCAGCCATAGCGCGCCCAACGCCACGGTAATCGATGCCCTCGACGGCTCGGTGGTCGGCACGTTTGATCTCGGCGGCGCGCCGGAACAGGCGGCCAGCGACGGCCAGGGCCATCTGTATGTTGACATCGAAGACAAGGACCAGGTGGCGGTTGTGGACGTCAACACCCACAAGGTGACCGCGCGCTACAATCTGGGCGGCAAGGGCGGCGGACCCGGCGGCCTGGGATTGGACGTGAAAAATCACATTCTCTTCGTCATGTGCCACGAGCCCCAAACCTGTGTCGTCCTCGACGCCAAGGATGGAAAAATCCTCGCCACACTGCCCATCGGCAAAGGGACCGACGGCGGCGGATTCAATCCCAGCACCCAGGAAGCCTTCAGTTCCCAGGGCGATGGCACGCTGACGATTATCAAGGAAACCAGTCCGACCAAATTTGAGGTGTTGCAAACCGTGCAGACCAAGCCGCGCGCCAAGACCTGCACATTGGACACCAAGCACAACCAGATCGTTCTCATCACCATCGAACCGGTCTCGACTCCTCAGCCCGCGGCCGCCGCGGCGGACGCATCCGCGCCAACTCCGCAGATTGCCGCAATCACCCCCGAGTCCGGCACGAACCGGCCGGGCGGCGAACGGCGTGGCGGACGGGACCGCAGCGGTCCGGGACTACTCGATATTCTCGTCGTGGGGCGGTAGTCCGTAGAATCGGGAATTGAGCGACTTTGCGGCCGCGTTGCCGGCGGCGCTGTGCGCGGCTGAGATCGAGCTGCGGGTTCTCCTGGTCTTCCCCGCGCGTTGAAGCTCCGACGCGCATCCATCGCCGCTTTCGCATTGCGCTCGAATCCGGTTGGCCTAGCATCCTCAGCTTATGCGTTTCCGCTCGTGTCGCTCCGCTTGGATTCCCACGCTGCTTTTGGCCGCGTTCGGCTTCGCGCCAACTCTCCCCGCCGGCGCCGCCACCACGGACGAATCCCCGGCTCCCGCCGCGTCCTCCGGGGAAGCCGGGACCGATGCCGTGGCGAATTCGGTGGTCAAAGTGTTTTCAACAGTGCGCTACCCCGATCCTTACCGGCCCTGGACCAGGCAGGCGCCCGTGGAATTTTCCGGGTCGGGGGTGGTGCTTGAGGGCAGGCGCATTCTCACCTGCGCCCACGTGGTGCTCTATGCGAGCCAGGTGCAGGTGCAGGCCAACCAGGCCGGCGACAAGGTTTCGGCGACGGTCGAGGCGGTTGCGCCCGGAATTGATCTGGCCGTGCTGAAGCTTGATGACGAAACGTTTTTTGATTCGCATGCGCCGTTGCCGCGCGAAAAGGCGCTGCCGGAAATCCGGGAGGCCGTCATGGCCTACGGTTATCCCCGAGGCGGCACCAGCCTGTCCATTACAAAGGGCATCGTCTCCCGCGTTGAGTTTGTGCCCTACAACTACCTGACCACCGGCCTGCGCATCCAGATCGACGCAGCCATCAATCCGGGCAACAGCGGCGGACCCGCCGTCGTGGGCAACAAGATGGTCGGCCTCGCCTTCGGCCTGCTCAATAATTCGCAAAACATCGGCTATATTATCCCCTGCGAAGAGATCGATTTGTTTTTGAATGATATCAAGAGCGGACATTACCATGGCAAGCCGTCCATGTTTGATGATTGCCAGGCGATCGAAAACGGAGCGCTGCGACCGTTTCTTAAGCTTCCCAAGCCGGTCGCCGGAGTTGTCGTGCATAAGCCGGACAGCACCGACCCCGCCTATCCCCTGAAGGAGTGGGACGTCATCACCCGGATCGGGGATATGCCGATTGACGATCAGGGGATGATCAAAGTGAACGACAATCTGCGGGTCTCCTTCAAGTATCAGGTCCAGAAAATCGCGCGGAACGGGACGGTGGGGCTGACCGTGGTGCGGGCGGGGAAGGAGCTCAAAGTGGACGTGCCGGTGAGTTCGCATCGTTCGCTGGTCATATCGGATCTGCAAGGGAGTTATCCCTCGTATTTCGTGTTTGGACCGCTCGTGTTCTCGAGCGCGACGATCCAATTCCTGGGCGGCTATACCAGGGGCAGCAACGGTGGAGGCATGATGGCCGTCCTCAGTGCGGTCGGCAGCCCGCTGGTCAAACGTGTCGGTGACAAGCCCGCCTTTGAAGGGGAACAGCTGTGCGTCGTTTCCTCACCGTTTTTTCCGCACCGCCTGTCCAAAGGATATCAGAACCCCGCCGGGCAGGTCGTCAAAACCATCAACGGCATCGAGATCAAGAACCTCAATCATCTGGTGGAAGTTTTGCGTGATGCAAAGGACGAATTCGTCGTCATCGAGTTCGACAATCGGGGCGGGGAAACGCTGGTTTTTCCGCGCGCGGAAATGGTCGCCGCCACCGACGAGATTTTGACCGACAACGACCTCCGGAGCCAGGGTTCGCCGGACACGCTCGCCATTTGGAACGCCAAGCCGTCACGCTGATGTTTTTCGTCCCGGCAGCCCTTAGAGCAATTCCAGTTATGACGTAGCGCAGGCTTTCCAGCCTGCGGGTTCAGGCGACTTTCCAGTCGCCTCTTTCGTGCTGATGAAACGCGGGACAAGAATGTCCCGCAAACCCGCAGACAAGAATGTCTGCGCTACATAAAAGTTGTAACCGCTCTAGAGGCAGGCTTTAGCGTTGCGCAGCAGATATCAAACGTACAACGCCGCGCGCAATTCCCGTCCCATGATGCTCATGAACGGATAGCGTTTCTCCGTGTCGCCTTCGAGGCATTTCAAAATCACCTTTTCCAGGTTCACGGGCAGATCGGGATTGTGCTGGCGCGGCGGAACAAAACCAGAACGGTCCAGCTGCCGGCTCAAAATCTCCGCCGGCGTGTCGCCGGGGAATGGCTTGTGGTTGGTGAGCAATTCGTAGGCGGCAACACCGAACGCAAAGATGTCCACGCGATGAGTGATCGCTTCGCCGGATAATTGCTCGGGCGCCATGTAGGCGGGTGTGCCTGGATTTTTCCTGAGCTTGATCGGCTTCTCCGGAATGGGCAGCGCGATGTCAAAATCCACCAGGCGCACGCGGGCATTCCGAGTCACCAGCACGTTTTCCGGTTTGAAATCCAGATGCATGTAGCCGCACTCGTGCATGTGCTCCAGCCCGGCCGAGATATCAATGAGGATCTGCGCCACATTCTCCAGAAGCACCGGATCGTGGTCCGCGTAAAGCTCCTTCAGGTTCGCCGCCTCGATGTAATCCATCAGCAGGTAGGGCTGTCCCTTCACTTTTCCATGCTCGACGTAGCCGACGATGTTTTCGTGGTCGGCGATGCTCGCCAGGATTTCGCAGCCGCGGAAGAAGCGGCGTCTTGCGGAAAAGTTGAAGCGATACCGCGCATGCATTCGGCGCAAAGCGAAATGCTTGCCGTTCGAATCCATCGCCACCCAGATGTCGGCCATGCCGCCGCTGTTGATCAATTCCTGCAACTGGAAACGTCCGAACGGGCCCGGTGATGGGGCTGGACTGGAACCGTTTTCTGCCTTCGCCATGCGCCTGTTTTAGCATAGCTCCTCTTTCCAGGCCACTGCTTTGTGAGATTCGAGGCCGCTCCGGAGACGATGGCAGAACTCCCGGAGTGCGCCCGTCCCCGGGCGCAGCAACGCTGGCAGGCACCAGGGTTTGGGGAAGATTCGATGCGCTTCAGGCCCGACACGCCGCTGCGTCCGAGGACGGGCGCACTCCGCTGACGGCGGTTTAAGCGCCAAACAAAGTCGCGGGGTCTTCGCGCGAGCTGAGAAATCTGCCGCCGTCCCCAACCGGCTTCCGCTTTCCATCCGACCATCGGGAGAGGCGATAAAGCGTGGCGAACGGAAAATCCGGCACGACGCCCCCCGGCCCGGCGATGAGCTCGCCGCCGCGCCGCACGTTGTCCACCATCCAGGCCGGCAACGACAGATGAAACGGATTGCGTTTCACTTCGCCGGCATGAAACGACAGGGCCGTCATGAGATCGCCGAGTTCCTGCAGACTGGCTTCGACCATCCGGTTCGGCGAATCCATCGCCTGCCAGAACTCGGTTTCGACGACGAAACAATTGAAGCCGTCCGGCTGGCTGGCCAGCGCGTCTTCCACCAGGAAATGGGTGCCGATGTGCGTGGGGTTCCCGTCCAATTCGTGCGGGTAGAAAATGACGCGGGGCCGGTGCTGTGCCAGGATATCGGCGATGATCTTCACCGATTGCGCCCACAGCGCGGGCTCCTGTCCGCGGGTTTGGACGCGGACCCGTTCCAAGCCGTTCGGCGCGGTTTGGAGGAGTCCGAATCCGACGCAATCGCAGGCCGCTCTGAGTTCCGCGAGGCGTTCGGCCTGCCGTTCCTTTTTGCTGCCGAGCGTGACGGCCACGTTGATTACGTTCCATTTCGATTTGCGCAGGAGCCGCAGCGGGAGCGTTCCGGTGATGACCTCGTCATCCGGGTGTGGTGAAAAAATCAGGACCCGGGGCGCATCCGGCGCCACTTGCGGCCGCGGGCATCGGGGAAAATTGCCGAGCGGGTAGGTTTTGCCTTCCTGTGCCAACCGGGCGTATTCGAAAGCGAGCTGGTAATAGGGATTCATGGGCTTGCGTCACGGACTGCCGGAAAACCCCCATCCCGCAAAAGCTCGGGCACGCAGATCGTCTCCATCAACAGTCAGGTGAACCGCGATTCCGTGTCCATTAGGGTTGTCCACAACGGAACCCTTTAGTGCATCTGACCAGGGAGTTCAACTCTTGAAATCTCTACCAGGCGGATCTGGCACCGACCCGGAGCGCGGACAGTCCCCGTCCGCAGCGGGTTGGGCCGCGTGAACGGCTGGAACATTCTAAACTCGTGCGGGCATTCCAGCCCGCTGCGCGCCGG